>DATEHQ010000204.1:0-19218 GCA_035279525.1 Candidatus Dormiibacterota bacterium | reverse complement strand
TGCACGAGCGCGCGCTTGCGGCCGCGCTGCGGGACCTCGACGCTCACCGGCCCGCCTCGCCTCTGCGTGAGCCAGTCGGTCATGAGCTCCGGCTCCTCGATGGGACCGGGAACGATCACGGTGCGCGGGACGTGGGTGGCGCTCGTGTAGTACTGCAGGAGGAAGCCGCGCAGCAGCTCGGCCTCGGTCGCCTCCGCTGCGCCGTCGACCGGGTGCCCGTCGTGGCCGACCATCTTGCCCTGCCGTACGTACGCGACCTCGACGAACACGTCGGGACCCTTGCGCGAGTACGCGACGAGGTCCTGGTCGTCACGGCCGTGAACGAGGACCTTCTGGCGGTCCGCGATGCGCTCGATCGACTGCAGCTGGTCGCGGTAACGCGCCGCGTTCTCGAAGTCGAGCCGGTTCGCGGACAGGTCCATGCGTTCCTTGAGCTCGCGCACGAGCACATCGGAACGGCCTTCCATGAAGAGCGCCACCTCGTTGATGCGTGCCTTGTAATCCTCGGTGCTGATCCTTCGTTCGCATGGCCCGGGGCAACGCTTGATGTGGAAGTCGAGGCACACCTTGCCCTGCTTGAAGATCTCGTCCGAGCACGTGCGAAATGGCAGCAGCTGCCGGATCGACTTCACGGTGGCTCGAAGGGATTGCGCCGACGTGTAAGGGCCGAAGTACAGGGCTCCGTCGTTCTGCACGCGGCGCGAGTAGTGGACGCGCGGGAACTGCTCCGGGACCGGCAGCTTCAGGTACAGATAGTTCTTGTCGTCCTTGAGCCGGATGTTGAAACGGGGCCGGTAGTTCTTGATCAGGTTGTTCTCGAGGACCAGCGCCTCGACCTCGTTCGCGGTCGTGATGAACTCGAAGTCGTGGGCCTTTCGGATCAGCTCCTCGACGCGGGCGGCCTGCGCGTAGCCCGGTGTGAAGTACGAACGGAGGCGGTCTCGCAGGCGCAACGCCTTGCCGACGTATATCACCTGCGTCCGGGCATCGCGGAACAGGTACACGCCCGGGCTGTCGGGCACCGCCTGCAGCCGCCGCTTGATGGTCTCCTCGAGGCTCACGGCCATGGAAATCCGATTCTAGGTAAGCGCTCCCGGACTAGAAGTGGATGCCCCTCATCAGGTAGGCCATCGCGGCCGCCTCGACTGAGATCTCCTCATCGGCAGACCTCTCGCCTCCCTGCCCCTCCTTTCCGGCGGTGTCGGGGAAAACGTGAAAGGCGCCGGTCATCACGAGCTGCAGGAGCCCCGGCGCGATCGTGTTCACCGTCTCGCCGATCTTGCCCAGGCGCGTGGAGACCTCTGGTGGTCGTGTGAGGATGGCGGAGGCGACCATCTCCGCGGCCTCCTCGGGCGAGCTGGTCGGAAAGTTCCGGTACATGCCGGTCGGGGCGATCATCGGAGTACGCACCAGCGGCATGTGGATGTTGGTGATCGCCACGCCGTCGTCCGCCACCTCAGGGCCGATGCAGCGACTCAGCGCGGCGAGCGCGGACTTCGACGCCACGTACGCGCCGAAGCGAGGCGGATACGCCTGCACGCCGATGCTCGAGATGTTGATGATGTGGCCGCGCTTTCGCGCGCGCATGACCGGGAGCAGCGCGAGCATCAGCTTGACGGCGCCGAAATAGTTGAGCTGCATCGTGCGCTGGAAGTCGTGGAACCGGTCGTACGACGCCTCGATGGAACGCCGGATCGACCGCCCCGCGTTGTTGATCAGGATGTCGACGTGGCCGTGCTCGTCGACCACGCGCCGCACCATCGCGTCACAGGCGTCCAGGTCCGCGAGGTCCGTGGGATAGACGGAGGCCCTTCCACCTGCCTGTTCGATCTCAGCCCGCAGCGCGTCCAGCTTGTCTTTCGACCGCGAGACCAGGAGCACGCGCGCGCCGTGGCGGGCGAGCAGCCCGGCCGTGGCGCGGCCGATGCCGCTCGAGGCGCCGGTGACCAGCACGACGCGGTCCTGCAGAGCGTCGCGCAGGTTCTTCTCGGTCAGTGCCTCTGGATCCAGGCGCCGCTCCCAGTAGTCCCACACCCTCCACGCGTACGTATGGAGCGGCGGGCACGCGATGCCGGTGCCTTCGAGCTCGATCGTGGCGCGGTCGCACGTGAACCGGGCACGGTTGGTCACGTACGCGAGCGCCGCCTCGGGGATGCGCACCCCTTCCAGCAGACGTCGCTTGAGAGTCTGCGCGACGCGCCAGTGCTGGAGCATGCCGGTCATCTCCTTCGGCAGCATCGCCCCGGCCCGGCTGTCGACCCGCAGCGTGAATTGAGGAGCGTGGGCCGCGCGGCAGAACTCGTTCGTGACGTCGCCCAGGCTCTGCGCGGCCGGGTCGGTGAGGTGGAACGTAAGGCCGTCGAGGCCTTCTTTGTGACCGATCGCGTCGAGGGCGCGAGCGACAAAATCGACAGGCACGACGTTGATCTCCCCGCCCTCGAGCCCGACCAGCGGGACCCAGGGCGGGATCGCGTTGCGCAGTCGCTGGATGAGTTTGAAGGCGTAGTAGGGTCCGTCGATCCGGTCCGCCTCGCCGGTTTCGGATGAGCCGATGACGAGGCCCGGTCGGTAGATCCTGAAGCGCAGCGACGAGTGGCGAACGATCCTCTCCGCGTCGTACTTCGTGCGGTAGTAGGGATGGTCGAGGACCTGGCCCTCCTCGAACATCTCCTCGGTGAACCTGCCCTTCCACCTGCTTCCGGCGACGGCGATCGAGCTGACGTGGTGCAGGCGTGCGCCAAGCTTCAGCGCCAGCTCGACGACCTGTCGGGTGCCGTCGACGTTCGCCCGCTGGTTCTCCTCGTCGGACGCCTCCAGGTCGTAGACGGCGGCGAGGTGATAGACATCCGCGCCCTCGAGCCGCGCCTGAGCTTCAGGGCTGAGGCCGAGCGCTGGGCGCGTGATGTCACCCTCGACCGGTTCCAGGCGCCCACTCCCGCCGATCGACAGGATGAACGACTCCAGGCGATCGCGCGAGCCCGGGCGCACCAGGACGTAGGTCGTGCCGTCCCGGCCCGCCAGCCGGCGCAGAAGTTGGCGGCCGATGAACCCCGTGCCGCCGGTGACCAGCCTCACCATCCAGGGGAACGTTAACTATCTCGGCTGAAATTGACCAAGCGCGCACTAGGATGTGCCGCGATGAGCGATCAGGCCTTCCCCCCGACGCCGCCCTCGATGCCCCCACCGCCGCCACCCAACGCGCCCCCGCCGGCTTACCAGGGCCTTCCCGCGTACCCACCGCCCCCGCCCGCGGGCGCGCTCCAGCAGTCCCAGCCCGGCTATGGATACCCCGGCCAGATGCCCCAGCCCATCAACCCCGTGGCTTTCGGTGTCGGTGGGTCTGCCGCTCTGCTCAACCAGTTCAGCGGCTTCGCGCTCTCGTCGATCATCGCCGGCCTGGTTTCCACGGGCGTCCCGCTGTTTCTCAACCGGTACTACATCATCCTGCCGGTGCTCGGCGTCATCAGCGGCCTGCGCGCGATTCAGCGCGGCAAGCTGATCGGCGGGCTGGTGGGAATCGGCCTCAACGTCGTGGGCGGGATCTTCACAGTGGTCGGGCTGGGCGTCCTAGGAGGCGGCGGGAGCTGAAGCCGCCGGCGCGTGCTCGTCCCGCGCCGGGATCATCAAGATCGGAAAGACGACCGCGAGGAGCGCGAAGCCGGCCGCGGTGCAGAGTGCAAGGCTGAGGGAGCGCGCGACCAGCGGGCCGGCGAGAGCTGAGCCGATCGGGTTCCCCGCCGAGTTGAGGGACATCGACACCGCGAACGCTCGCCCGAACCACGCCGGATCGGTGCGCCGCTGGCGGAGCGTGAACAGCCCGATGTCGAAGGGACCGGTCGAGAGTCCGAGGACCGTGACCGCGATCACCACCACGGGCAGCGAGGTCGCCAGCAGCAGAAGCGCGGTCGCCGCGGTTCCGATCAGGATGGCGCCGACGATCAGGTGCCGCTCCCTGCCCTCGCTGTTGAACCGACCTGTCACGAGAGCCGACGCGAGGCCGGCGCCGCCCATGATTCCCCAAAGGATGCCGACCGTCGACGGCCCTGAATGCAGCCGGCCGAGGACCAGCACCGGGACCGCGATGTTGAGCAGGCCGTTGCTCACATTGAAGACGCTCAGCGTCAGCGCCAGGCCGCGAAGCGTCGGGTTGCGCACGGTGTAAAGCAGTCCCTGCCACGCGTTGCCGAGGACCGATCCGACCTGGGCCGCGGCATTCCGTGGATCAGGCAGGCGCAGCATCACGGCCGCCGCCACCACGTAGGTGGCGCCGGAGACGGCGAGCGCCCACTCCCCGCCAAACAGCCCGACCAGGGTCCCAGCGAGCGGCGACGCCAGCAGGGTGGCGATCACGTGGCCGCTGCTGTCGAGCCCGTTGGCGTGCTCCCAGAGGTGGCGCGGGGCGAGGATGGGAAAGAGCGAGCGCGCACCGGCCCAGCTGAGCGGATTGGTGAGGGACGCGACCGCGACGATGACCAGGAGTGCCGGCGCCGCGAGGAGGTGGGCCGCCGACAGCCCGGCGATCACGCCCAGGGAGGTCGCGGCCACGAGATAGTCCAGGACCACGAGCCGCGCCCGCCCGTATCTGTCGAGGAGCGCTCCCGCCAGCGGCGACACGACGATGCCGGGCAGGGCGGCCATGAACGCGGTCGCCCCCGCCAGCTGCGGCGAGTGATAACGCTGAAGAACGAACAGGACGAGGGCCACGAAGAGCATCGAGCCCGCCATGCGGCCGAGGAGCATGCCGGCGTAGAGGCGCTTGAAACCGGGGACGCGCAGCAGCGCGCCGTACGTCGCGGAGCGGTCTGAGCTCAGTGTTTCCCGGCTAACCGACGGCGACCCTGGAGCGCCGCGCGCGGCTCGAACCGTTGGCCCGCGCCGTGCGTGCGGGAGTCTTCCGGCCGCGCGCCAGCGGTTCGCGCAGGTACTGGCCGGTGGCGGACGCCGGGTTGTTCGCCAGCTGCTCGGGCGTCCCTTCGGCGATCACGTATCCGCCCTTCTCGCCGCCCTCGGGCCCCAGGTCGATCAGCCAGTCGGCCGTCTTGAGCACGTCGAGGTTGTGCTCGATCACGACGACCGTGTTGCCATGGTCGACGAGGCGGTGCAGCACCTGGAGCAGTCGCTCGACGTCCGCATAGTGCAGGCCGGTCGTCGGCTCGTCGAGCAGGTAGAGGGTGCGACCGGTGTCCCGGCGTGAGAGCTCGGACGACAGCTTCACACGCTGAGCTTCGCCTCCGGACAGCTGCGTCGCGGGCTGGCCGAGCCTGATGTAGCCCAGGCCGACGTCGTGAAGGGTGCGCAGCTTGGTCTTGATCGCGGGCACGTTCTCGAACACGTCGAGCGCCTCGTCGACGGTCATCTCCAGCACGTCCGCGATCGAGTGGCCCCGGAACTTGACCTCCTGCACCTCGCGCGAGTAACGGGTCCCGTGGCAGACCTCGCACGGCACGTACACGTCGGGCAGGAAGTGCATCTCGATCTGGATGATCCCGTCGCCCTGGCACGCCTCGCAGCGGCCGCCGCGGACGTTGAAGCTGAACCGGCCCGGCTTGTAGCCCCGCATCTTCGCTTCGGGCAGGCTGGCGAACAGGTCGCGCATGTAGGTGAACATTCCCGTGTACGTGGCCGGGTTGCTGCGGGGAGTCCGGCCGATCGGCGACTGGTCGATGTCGATGGCCTTGTCCAGGTGCTCGAGCCCATCGACGGCCTCGTGCGGCCCGGGTCTCTCCTTCGCGCGATAGAAGTGCTGTGCGACCTTGCGGCTGATGATGTCGGTGACGAGCGACGACTTGCCCGAGCCGCTCACGCCCGAGACCGCGACGAAACCCCCAAGCGGGATGGAGACGTCGATGTCCTTCAGGTTGTTCGCACGCGCACCGCGGATGACGAGCCGCTTGCCCGTTCCCTTTCGCCGGGTCGCCGGCACGGGGATGGCCCTGTCCCCCCGCAGGTAGGCCGCCGTCAGCGAGTGCGGATCCTGCAGCACCTTCGCCACCGGACCGGCCGCGACTATCTCGCCGCCGTGCTCGCCGGCCGCCGGCCCGATGTCCACCATGTAGTCCGCCGACCGGATCGTCTCTTCATCGTGCTCGACCACGATCAGGGTGTTGCCAAGGTCACGCAGGCGGATCAGCGTGTTGATCAACCGCCGGTTGTCACGCTGGTGGAGGCCGATCGACGGCTCGTCGAGGATGTAGAGGACGCCCATCAGCTTCGAGCCGATCTGCGTCGCCAGCCGGATCCGCTGCGACTCGCCGCCCGACAGGGTGTTGGCGGCGCGCTCGATGGTGAGGTACTCGAGACCGACGTCGATCATGAACTGCAGGCGCTCGCGGATCTCCTTCAGCACGCCACGGGCGATCAGCTGCTCCCGCTCGCTCAGCTCGAGACCGTCGACCAGGCTGATCGCATTGCTCACCGACAGGGCACACACCTCGGCGATGTTGTGGTCGGCGACCGTCACGGCGAGCGACTCGGGCTTGAGCCTCCGGCCCTTGCACCTGGGGCACGGCTTGTCCGACATGTACCGCTCCAGCTCGGCCTTGAGGTATTCGGACTGCGTCTCCTCGTACCTGCGCTGGAGGTTTGCGATCACGCCTTCGAACGGCGCCTCGTACCAGCGCGAATGGCCGTACTGGTTCTTGTAGCCGAAACGAATCTTCTTCTCGCCCGTCCCGTTGAGCAGCACGTCACGCTGCTGCCTCGGCAGCTTCGACCATGGCTTGTCCATGTCGATGTCGAAGTACTTGCTCACCGACTCGAGCAGCTCGGGATAGAAGAACTGAGAGCGGCTCCACGCCGCGACGGCTCCGTCCCGAAGCGACAGCGACGGATCCGGCACGACGAGGTCGCCGTCCACCACAAGTTGCGAGCCGATGCCGGTGCAAACCGGGCAGGCGCCGTGCGGGCTGTTGAATGAAAAGTTCCGCGGTTCGGGTTCCGGCACGCTCGTGCCGTCATACGGGCACGCGTAAGCCTGCGACATCTGGATCTCCTCCCCGGCGTCGACGGGGGAGATGATCACAGAGCCGCTGCCCAATCGCGCCGCGGTTTCGATGGAGTCGACCAGCCGCGTCCGCTGCTCGGGGCCGACGACGATCCGGTCGACGACGACCTGGACGTCGTGCTTCTTGTTCTTGTCCATCGGGATCGACTCGCCGATCTCGTAAAGGCTGCCGTCGACGCGCACGCGGACGAAGCCCGACTTGCGCACGTCCTCGATCAGCGAGCGGTACTCGCCCTTGCGACCCTTCACCACAGGGCCGAGGACCATGATGCGCGTGCCCTTGGGCAGCTTCTCGACGTGGTCCGCCATCTGCTCCACCGTCTGGCGCCGCACCTCGCGGCCGCACACCGGGCAGTGCGGATGGCCGATGCGCGCGTAGAGCAGTCGCAGGTAGTCGTAGACCTCTGTCACGGTGCCGACGGTCGACCGCGGATTCTTCGACGTGCCCTTCTGGTCGATCGAGATGGCCGGCGAGAGCCCCTCGATGATGTCGACGTCCGGCTTTTCCATCTGGCCCAGGAACTGGCGCGCGTAGGCGGACAGCGACTCCACGTACCTGCGCTGGCCCTCGGCATAGATGGTGTCGAAGGCGAGCGAGGACTTGCCCGACCCCGACAGGCCCGTGAAGACCACGAGCCGGTCCCGCGGGATCGACAGGGTGACGTTCTTGAGGTTGTGCTCGCGGGCGCCGCGAATGGTTATCTGGTCAGTCGGCACCCTCTGTTCCTTCCCTCTCTCGTGACACCATGAACGTGGCGCTTGCGGTCGCGATCAGCCTTCCACGCCCGTCCTCGACCCGACACTCCGTGACACACGTCCGGCGGCCGGAATGCACCACCTTACCGACCGCGCGCAGGTTCTCGCCGATCCTGGCGGACGCGATGAAGCTGAGCTTCAGGTCGAAGCTGGCCGCCCGGCGGACCGAGGGCTTGATGGTACGCACCGCGCGGCCCATCGCGCTGTCGGCCAGGGTGCTGATCATCCCGCCGTGGACGAAGCCGGACACGTTGGCCATCCGTTCCTCGGTCGCCATCTCGACGGTCGCCGTCCCATCGCCGGAGTCGACGAGTCGCATGCCGAGCCACTCCCAGGCGCGGGAAGGCGCGGCGGTCCTGCTCACCGGCCCTGCCCCGGCGGGACCACCATGCACGTGGACGAGGCGCGCGCGACGAGCCGGTCCTGGTCGTCGAGCACGTCTGCCTCGCTGAAGAGCAGGGACTGGCGCATCTCGACCACGCGGCCGACGGCGCGCAGCCGGCCCTGGATCGCGGGCCGGAGGAAGTTGATCTTGAGCTCGATCGTCGTGTTCCAGTTGCCGTCCGACTGGAGGGTGGCCAGCGACATCCCCATCGCGGCGTCGGCGATCTGGGTGATCACGCCTCCCTGGACGACGCCTCCGCCATGGCGGTGCTGCGGCCCGGCCTCGAGCTCGATCACGACTCGGCCGGGCTCCGCCTCGGCGATCCACGCGCCGAGCGTCTCCATCCAGCCGGCGCGCTCGGCGTTCAGCAGCCAGGCGGCGCGCTCGGCGGCCCCCACTAGGTGCTCCATGAACTGAACGTGTTCAAAAATGCTTGACTTTGTGCCAATTCGGATCTAGAGTCTAACTTGAACATGTTCAAATCAAACTCGATAGCGGTCCCAGCCAGATCTCGGCGCAGCCTCCGATCTGGTGGGGATTTGAAACTGGGGTGATTGCGATGGACTACCTTCGACTGACCGATTATTTCGTCTATATCGCAGCCAGCGCCTTCCTCACCATATGGGTGAGCAGGACGCTCTTCCGCAACGGCCGTGCCTGGCTGGTTGCGGTGTTCAAGGAGGAGGGCCTCGCCGACTCCGTGAACCGGCTGCTCGTGGTGGGTTTCTACCTCATCAACTTCGGGGCGGCAGCCCTCCTGATCAACGCCGGCGGAGCCCCTGGCTCGGTCGCGGACATGATCCAGGAGACGGTGACCCGCGTCGGCGGCGTGGCCCTCGTGCTCGGCTTCATGCACTTTTTCAACCTGTTCGTGCTCTACCTCATCCGCCGCTCCGGCCGCGTCAGGGCACCCCTCCCGGCCAGCCACAACCCCTACCAGCCGGCGCCCGGCGCCTAGGTCGATCGCTTGGCCGTCGAGGCGCGCAGGACCAGACGCGGCGAGACGTCGAGGGCGGCGATCTTCGGTGCCGCCCTCGAGCTCTTCCAGGAACGTGGCTATCACGCCACCACGATGCGGACCATCGCCGAGCGCGCCGGGGTCTCGCTGGGCAGCTCGTACCACTACTTCGCTTCGAAGGAGCACCTCGTGCTCGAGTTCTACCGCCACACGCACGAGCTGCACCTCGCCGCGATCGCGCCGCTCCTTGCCCGCGAGCGTGGCTTCGGCGCGCGGCTGCGCGCCACCATGCGGGCCGTCGTGGTCACGTGCGAGCCGTTCCACGACTTCGCCGGCGCGATCTTCAGCACGGTGGCGGATCCTTCGAGCCCGCTGAATCCTTTCGGACGCGAATCCAGGGCGCTGCGCGACGAGGTGATCGACCTCTACGGCGAGGTCGTGAACGGCTCGGACACTCGATTTGCCGCCGACATCGCCGCCGAGCTGCCCACGTTGCTCTGGCTCTACCAGATGGGCATCCTCTACTTCTGGATCTTCGACCGCTCGGCGGGCAGGCTGCGTACGCTCGAGGTGATCGACGAGACGTGCGACCTGATCGTCCGCCTCCTCGGGCTGGCCAACCTGCCCGTGCTGCGGGGTTCGCGTAAGCGCGTGCTGCGCCTGGTGCGCAGCGTCATCGACGGGACTCTGTAGCCGAATCGCTAGGGGCCGCGTCGGGACCTTCTCCAGTTCCTCACCGAGGTGCGCTGCTTCGGCGCTGCCGCGATCGCGAGCGCGACGTCGCCGTCGTCCTCCTTCGCGGTCTCCTCTCCCGAGAGGCGCTTGCGAATGAGGATGATCCTGTCGCGCACCCTCGCCGCGTCTTCGAACTGAAGCTCCTTCGAGAGCCGCCTCATCTCCTTCTCCAGGTCGCGCACGATCGCAAGCAGGTCTTCGCGCGGAACGCCTGCTCCAGCCATCAGCTCGATGGCATCCGCCTGCAGGTCCTTCTCTTTTATCTCGAGCTCGTAGATGGCCTTCTTCACCGTCGCGGGCGTGATGCCGTGCTCTGCGTTGTAGACGATCTGCCTGTTGCGCCTTCGCTCTGTTTCGTCGAGCGCCTGGCGCATCGAATCCGTGATCGAGTCCGCGTACATCACGACGTGGCCCTCGACGTTGCGCGCGGCGCGTCCGATGATCTGGATGAACGAGCGGTAGGCGCGCAGGTAGCCCTCCTTGTCTGCGTCGAGGATGCCGATGAAGGCGACCTCGGGCAGGTCGAGCCCCTCACGCAGCAGGTTGATCCCGACCACCACGTCGACCGCGCCCGTGCGCAGGTCGCGGAGGACCTCGATGCGTTCCATCGCGTCGAGCTCCGAGTGAAGGTATCTGACCTTGACGCCGTACTCTCGCAGGTAGTCCGCGAGGTCTTCGGCGAACCGCTTCGTCAGCGTCGTGACCAGCGAGCGATGACCCAGCTCGGTGCGCTTCTTCACCTCGGCGAGCAGGTCGTCGATCTGGCCCTCCGTCGGCCGGACCTCCACGGTGGGGTCGACCAGGCCTGTGGGGCGGACGACCATCTCCACCGTCCGCTGGGAGCGACGCAGCTCGTAAGGTCCCGGCGTCGCGGACACGTAGACCACGTTGCGAGCGCGCTCCTCCCATTCGTCGAAGCTCAACGGCCGGTTGTCGAACGCGCTCGGCAGCCGGAAGCCGTACTCGACCAGGGCCGCCTTGCGCGACCGGTCCCCGCCCAGCATCCCGCCGATCTGCGGCACCGCAACGTGCGACTCGTCCACGAAGATCAACGTGTCGTCGGGCAAGAAGTCCATCAGCGTGTAAGGGGCGTCGCCCGGCTTGCGCCGCGTCAGGTGCAGCGAGTAGTTCTCGATCCCCGCGCAGGTGCCGGTCTCGCGCATCATCTCGAGGTCGAAGTTCGTACGCTGCCTCAGGCGCTGCGCCTCGAGCAGGCGCCCGTGCTCCTCGAACCACTTGCAGCGCTCCTCGAGCTCGACCTCGATGTCGGCCATCGCAAGGCGCAGCTTGTCCGCGGGCGTCACGTAGTGCGACGCCGGGAAGATCGTGAAGTCGTCACGCGGACCGAGGATCTCGCCGGTGACCGCATCGAGCTCCTGGATGCGCTCGATCTCGTCGCCGAAGAACTCGACGCGGAACACCTTCTCCTCGTTGGCCGGAACCAGGTCGACGACGTCGCCGCGGACGCGGAAGCGCAGGCGGGCCAGGTCGTAGTCGTTGCGCTCGTAGAGCATCTCGGTGAGCTTGCGGAGAAAGACTTCGCGGCGGATCGCCTGCCCCCTCTTCACGCTCAGCGATTCGCCCATGTAGTCCTCGACCGAACCGATGCCGTAGATGCAGCTGATGCTGGCGACGACCAGCACGTCACGGCGGGTGAGCAGCGCCTGAGTCGTCGAGTGGCGCATGCGGTCGATGTCGTCGTTGCGGCTCGAGTCCTTCTCGATGTACGTATCGGTCCGCGCGATGTACGCCTCGGGCTGGTAGTAGTCGTAGTAGCTGACGAAATACTCGACCGCGTTGTTCGGCAGCAGGCGGCGGAACTCTGCGCACAGCTGTGCGGCGAGTGTCTTGTTGGGGCTGAGGACGAGGACCGGCCTGCGCAGCTGCTCCACCGCCCAGGCCATCACGTTGGTCTTGCCGCTCCCGGTGACCCCGAGCAGGACCTGCTGGCTCAAGCCCGACTGCACGCCGTCGACCAGCCGCGCGATCGCCTCCGGCTGGTCGCCCGCCGGCTTGAAGGGTGCGTCGACACGAAAGCTGGAGGGCACGGCCCCTACATTCTAAAGCGCACAAACGTTCGGCGGGCACGCTGGCGTGAGCCGGATCCGCTGGCGTGTGAAGGAATGCCAAGCGGTCCTGTGTCGCCCGTCTGCGTTACCTCAACAGGACCATTTTTCGAAAGGAGGTTGGCGTGAAGGACAACATCAAGGGCAAGGCGGAGGAGGTCAAAGGCAAGCTCACGGGCGACAAGGGTGAGGAGATGAAGGGCAAGGCCGACCAGGCCATGGGCAAGGTGAAGCAGACGGGCCGCGACATCCGCGGAGACGTCGAGGAGCAGGCCGACAAGGCACGCGAAGAGCGGGAGCGCGAAAAGGAAGCGGAGACAGCCCGCCAGGGCAAGAGCTGGTAAGCCTCCCCTAAGGCAGGCCCAGGATCATCGCTTCGACGATCGTGCCGGCGCTCACGACCCTGTCGCCCGCTGGGATGCGGACGAGGGCGTGGGCGCCGGCCAGCGACATGAGTCGCGAGGACGACTGAGAACCCGTCGTCTCAGCGACCAGGTCCCGGCCCTCGCGGCGCAGCCTGACGCGCTGATATTCGGTGCGATCGGGCGTCGGGCGCGCGTCGTAGGCGAGGCGAACCGGAAGCGTCGGGCGCTGGAGCTGCGAGAGGCCCTGCATCTTGCGGAGCGCGGGACGCACGAACACCTCGAAGGTGACGAGGGACGAGACCGGAAACCCTGGAAGCCCGAAGGCAAGCCTCCCCGCGTCCAGAGTGGCGAACGTGAACGGCTTGCCGGGCTTGAGCTTCACGCGGCCGACATGAACGTCGCCCAGTGATTCGAGGAGCGGCTTGACCAGGTCGTGAGTGCCGACCGACACGCCCCCCGACGTGACCAGGGCGTCGGCATCGCGCAGAGCATCCACGACCAGGGCGCGCAGCGCCTTCGGCTCGTCGGGCGCGATGCCCAGCACCCGCACCTCCGCGCCCGCTTCCCGCAGCGCCGCCAGCAGCGCCCACCGGTTCGAGTCATGGATCTTGCCCCGGGCCAGGGTCTGCCCCACCTCGACGAGCTCATCGCCGGTGGACAGCAACGCGACCCGAGGCCTGCGGTGCACGGGCAGCGTGCTGCGGCCGACGGCTGCCGCCACGCCGATCTCCGCTGGGCCGAGTCGCACTCCGCGTTGGAGCACCGTCTCCCCGGCCCGCACATCCACGCCGACGGCGTGGAAGTTGCCGCCGCTGCGCAGACCGGCAGGCAAGGTGACGCGATCTCCGTCGAGCGTGACGTCCTCGACCATCACGACGCAGTCAGCTCCGTCGGGCACGGCGCCGCCGGTCAGGATCCGGGCCGCGGTGCCCGGCTCGATAGATCCCTGGAACGGCCTCCCGGCGGCCGACTCTCCGATGATCCGCACAGCGCGTCCGGCGTCGGCCGCGCGTCCGGCGAACCCGTCGACCGCGCTCGAGGGAAACGCGGGAAGGGGAGAGCCCGCAACGACGTCACCGGCCAGCACGCGGCCGAAGCTCTCGGCCAGGTGAACCTCCTCTTCGGCCAGCGGGTGCGTGTGCTCCAGGACGAGCGCCGCCGCCGTGTCGGGGTCGGTCAGCGGGTAGGTGGATGCTCGCAACTACTCGTGGTGTAGAGCCTTGACCGGGTCCTGCCTGGCCGCGCGCAGGGCGGGCAGCAAGCCGCTGATGGTGCTCAGCAGGACGGCCAGCGCCACCGCCGCCACGCCCAGGGGAAGGGCTGTCTGGAAAACGTCGAATGCGCTGCTGCCGATGGATTGCGTCAGCCGGTCCACCGCAGCGTTGCCGAGTCGTGAAAGGGCCACGGCGACGAGCGCGCCGAGGACTCCGCCCGCAAGACCGATGCCCGCCGCCTCGACCACGAACAGCAGCAGGACGTCCCGCGACCGCGCGCCCAGTGCCTTGAGCACTCCGATCTCCTTGGTCCGCTCGAGCACGGCGCTGTACATGGTGTTGGCTATGCCCAGGCAGGCGAGCAGCAGCGCGACCACGACGAGTCCGAGCAGGGCGATGCGCAGCTTCCCGAGCAAATCCTCGAAATGGCGGAACTGGTCGCCGAACGTCTGCGCCTGGAACCCGAGCGCCTCCACGCGCGAGCGGAGCCCTTCGACGGCGAGACCGGAGTCCGCGAGCAGCGTGATGCCGGAGAACTCACCGCTCCTCCATCCGTTCTGTCGGGCGAGGTTCGACCAGTAAGTGCGCATCATCTGGTACGGCACCAGCCCCCCAGGCGCCCCGGCCGGCATGTACTCCGTCGAGACGATGCCCACCACGGCGAGGCTCAGCGGCACCTGCGCACTCGACGGGTTGCGCGTCCCCAGTGTCCCGTATGAGTCGGTGAAGATCACGTACCTGCCGATCGCCGCCTGCGGGCTGGTGTAGCCCAGCGCACGCGCCTCGCTGTCGGTGAGCAGGATCTGCGCCGAGCCATCCGAGGACGGCAGGCGCCCGGCCTGGATAAGGGGAAGCACGCTGGACGAGCCCATGGGAGGCAGCGACACGAGCTCGCCGGGATGGCTCGCGGCCGGCCCGGTGGTGGGCGCGGCAGACGGCGCGGCCGCGGGCGGCGGACCGAACGACCCGGTGAGGCCGACCTGTCCCCACGCGGCACGCACGTGCGGAAGCGCAGCGAGAGTGGTGAGGGTGGGGGCGTCGAACGAGGGGCTGACGGCATCGGCGACCGGATAGACCGCCACCTGGTGGACCTGGCTGGTGGCCAGGGCCGGCGCGTCGAGGGCCTGCTGCAGGCCGCCGGCCAGCGCGACGATCAGGCTCAGCGCCGCGATGCCGATCGCCACGCCGCTGGTGGTGAGCGACGTGCGCAGCGGTCGCCGGCCGGCGCTGCCGAGGCCGAGCTTGAGGTGGTCGCGCCAGTGCATCCGCGGCGCAGGATCGACCGCTTCCTGCCCGCGCACGGTCGGCTTGCCTGACTCCAGCTCGATCGCGTTGCCGTCGATCATGCGCACCACGCGAGTGGCGTGCCGAGCGACCTCGGGGTCGTGCGTGACCAGGACCACGGTCGCGCCTCGCCGGTTCAGGTCGTCGAGCAGGTGGAGCACGCCTTCCCCGGCGGCTGAGTCAAGGCTGCCCGTCGGCTCGTCGGCCAGGATCAGGCCGGGCCGGTTCGCCAGGGCACGCGCAACCGCGACCTTCTGCTGCTCGCCGCCGGACAGCCGGCTCGCGCGCGTGCGGGACCGCTCCTCGAGGCCGACCAGCGCGAGCAGGTGGCGCGCGCGGCGGCGCCTCTCCTCGAGCGGCACCCCGGCCAGCGTGAGGGGCAGCGCCACGTTGTCCTCCACCGTCATCGAGGGGATGAGGTTGAAGGTCTGGAAGATGGTGCTGACGCGCTGCAGCCGGTAGTCGGCCAGGGCGCGTTCGGGGAGCTCACCGAGGGGCAGGCCGGCGCCGAAGACGCGGCCGCTGGTCGGCCTGTCGAGACCACCCATCAGCGACAACAGGGTCGTCTTGCCGCAGCCGGACGGGCCCATGATGGCGACGAACTCGCACGGGCCGATCTCCAGCGACACGTTGCGCAGCGCCGTCACACGCGTGTCGTGGCCCCCTCCGAACTCGCGATGAACCGAGTCGAGCCGAAGACCGACCGCCTGGCCCAGCAGGTCGCGGAACTCGTCGACGGCGGCCGGAGGCGTCTCGACCAGCACGCCCTGCCCGGGGACCTCCAGGGCGTCCGCCGGCGTTCGATCAAGGTCCGGCAGCACGGCAACGACGGCTGCCTCGGCCGCCGGCGAGGCCTGCGCGGCGTGTCCGTTCGCAGGCAGCCTGAGGCTCTTCTTGCGGCCGCGGGCTCCGTTGCCTGCCTCCGGGATCGGTGGCGCGCCCTCGGGCAACTCTGCGGCGATCGCCTCGGCCAGCCCGGCTGCCGTCGCCTCGGTCAGGGCCTGGGCGGCCGCCCGGGCGGCCGCGCGGCGTCGCCGGCCCTTCCTGGAGCCGCCGGACTCACCGCTTTCATCGAGTACCGTCGCCACCCCGCCCCCGAGTCTAAGCTCTCACTTAACGCGCGGGACCACCTCAGCGCGTTTGCTGCGACACCTGGTCCTCGAGCCACTGCAGGTACGCGGCCGAGCCCCCCTCCACGGCCACCTGCAGGATCTCCGGAAGCTCGTACTCGTGGTGGCCCTTGATGAACTCCTGGACCGCCACGGCTCGAGATTCGACGGTCTTCACGAGGAGGAGCGATTCGTGCTCACGCTTCAGCTGGCCCTCCCAGTAGTAGACGGAGTGGACGGAGGGCACCACGGAGCAGCACGCCGCCAGGTGCTCCACGACAAGGGCCTCGCCGAGGCGCTCGGCGTCGTCGCGCCCGCCGGTCGTGACCATGATGAGAACCGGCCGATCTGGCATCAGGCTAATTCTCGGCCTTTCTCGGGCGGTCGAGCCAGATGGTGCCGGCGAGCAACGCGATCGCACCGAGCAGCAGCCCGCCGACCACGTCCGACTCCCAGTGCACGTCGAGATAGAGGCGGTCGAAGGCGACGATCACGATGAGGAGGGTCGCCAGGGGAAACGCGAGGACTCGAATCCACCATGAGGTGGTGAGGCGTCTGATCACGAAGGCGAGCAGGCCGAAGGCCACCACGCTCCGCACCATGTGACCGGAGGGAAAGCTGTTGCCACCTGTGGCGCCGGGCAGGAGCTCGCTGAGGCTCGGACCGTCCTGGTGTGAGATCGAAAGCGGTGGACCGGGCTGATGGAGCATGTGCTTGTACAGGACCTCCAGCGCCACCGCGGCCACAAAGACGAGCACGACCAGCGCGTCGGACCCAAAGCCCGCCCGCCACAGGTAGACGACAAGGCCCGCCATCAAGGCGGACGTGAGCTCGACACCGCCGAGCTCCGCGATCCCCTGGAAGATGCCGTGCAGCGACTCGCGCCAGATGTCGTGCATCGCCCTGCCGACCTGGAGGTCGAACGCGGTGAAGAGCCCGGCGGCGAGCGCCATCGTCAGCGCGACGAACGCCACCGCGAGGATGGCGATGGCCACCATCCGTGGGAACAGCCTGGCTATCGCTGGCAACGGCGGCAGAAGACTGTGGTCCGGCCCGCGATGCGCATCACGCTCAGCGGGCGGCCGCACGTGAAGCACGGCTCGCCGGCGCGACCGTAGACGAGGAGCTTCTCCTGCTGGCGGCCCGCTTCCCCCCACGCGTCGCGATACGTGTCCACCGAGCTTCCACGATTCGCGATCGCGAGCTGCAGCGATTCGCGCAAGGAGTCATGCAGCCGGTGCGCGGACTTTCTGCTGACAGTGCCCGCGATCCGATCCGGTCGGAGTCGTGCGCGGTGGAGCGACTCGTCGGCGTAGATGTTGCCGACTCCGGCGATCGCGCCCTGGTCCAGAAGCACGGCCTTGAGCGCGGTGCGCCGCTTGCGCAGACGGCGGTAGAGCTCGTCCGCCGCAAAGTCCGGGTCGATCGGCTCGGGCCCGAGGCGCGGCATCTTCTTCGCGGAGACGAGGGCTTGTTCGGTGCCGAGCAGCAACCTTCCGAATCTTCTCGGGTCCCGATAGCGGAGCTGCAGGCCGTCATCGAGAAAGCAGATGGCGTGCGTGTGCTTCTCGAGTGGTGTCGACGGATCGACAAGGCGCAGCTGTCCGGTCATGCCCAGGTGCACGACGAGAACGAGGTCACCGGCGAGGTGCAGCAGGATGTACTTCCCGCGACGCCCGACCGATTCGATGCGCTGGCCCACCGCGGAGTCGATGAAAATCTCCGGTTCGGGATGCCGCACGATCGTCGGAAACGCGAGCTCACAGCGGACGATGGTGCGACCTTCGAGGTGTGGACGTAGGTCGGCGACGATGGTCTCGACCTCGGGCAGCTCAGGCATCGCGAATCATGCCCGCACGACCGCGAGCTTTTCCATGTCGGCCCAGTTGGGCCCGACCTTGGTCTCGACCTCGATGCCGGTCTCGAGCTCGTACGCGCCGGTCATGATCCGAGGCACCTTTTCCGCGAACTGATCGAGCTCGGCGCGAGGCACTTCGAACAGCAACTCGTCATGCACCTGCAGCAGCATGCGGCCCTCGATCTGGTCGGCCTCGATCTCGCGGTGCAGGCGGACCATGGCGATCTTGATGATGTCCGCGGCAAGCGACTGCATCGGGAAGTTGATCGCCATCCTCTCGGCGGCGCCGCGGAGCTGGAAGTTGGGCGAGCGGAGGTCTGGGATCGCGCGCCGGCGACCGGTCGCGCTGACCACGAGGCCTTCCTCGCGCGCCCTGCGCCGCACCTCGTCGAGATACTCACGCAGCCGGGAATACGTCGACCAGTACTGGCCGAGAAACTCGCGCGCCACGTCGCCCGTGATCCCGAGCTGCTGAGACAGCCCGTACTCGCCCTGCCCATAGATCGACCCGAAGTTCGCGACCTTGGCGAGGCGCCGCTGGTTCGCGTCGACGGCTTCGATGGGAATCTTGAACACCGCGGCGGCGGTCGCGGTGTGGATGTCCTGCCCGGCCGCGAACGCGCCGAGCAGCTTGGGGTCGCCGCTGAGGTGGGCGGCGATGCGCAGCTCGATCTGCGAGTAGTCGGCCGACACCATGACGTGGTCCGGGCGGCCGGCCTTGAACGCGCGCCGAATCCGCTGCCCGAGCTCGGTGCGGATCGGGATGTTCATCAGGTTGGGGTTCGATGAAGCGAGCCTCCCGGTGGCCGTGCTCGCCTGGCCGAAGGACGTGTGCACGCGGCCGCTCAGCGGATCGACGATCTGCGGCAGCGCGTCGACGTAGGTCGACTTGAGCTTCGACAGCTGGCGGTGCTCGAGGATCAGGCCGATGATCGGATGCTTCTCGCGCAGGCCCTCCAGCGTGTCGGCGTCGGTCGAGTAGCCGGTCTTGGTCCTCTTGCCTACCGGCAGGCGCAGGTCTTCGAAGAGCACCTTCGCCAGCTGCTGCGGCGCGTTGAGGTTGAACTTCTGTCCCGCCACCTGCTCGACCTCGGACTCGATGGCCGTGAGCTGCGCGCCGAGCTCGTCCTGCATCTGCTTGAGGTAGGGCACGTCGATGGCGACGCCCTCTGACTCCATGTCCGCGAGCACCCCGGCGAGGGGGAGCTCGATCTCGTGAAAGAGGTAGTCGACACCCAGGTTTCTCATCTCCGCCTCGAGCCTTGGGCGCAGGTTCAGGATCGCCTCCGCGCGACGGGCCGCAAACTCGGCCGCCTCGTTCACCTCGACCTCGGTTGGCTTGCGCGCGGCGCGACCCGTGCCGAGCAATTGCTCGGGGTTGACGAGCGTGACCTCGAGAAACTCGCGCGCCAGGTCCTCGAGCCGCGGGTCGCGCGAGCCCGCGCCGAGCAGGTACGCGGCGAGAAAGGTGCTGAACGCCCATTC
>DATEHQ010000203.1:0-52195 GCA_035279525.1 Candidatus Dormiibacterota bacterium | reverse complement strand
TCGACGCGACGTGGCGCGAGCTCCTCGAGTCGTCGGCCCGGGCGGCCGGCTTCGCGCCCGAGATCACGAGCCTGCCTTACGACGTCGCCCACATGCGAGCTCTGGCCGCCGAGACGGTCACCGCCGAAGGCGCGCCGGTGTGGCCGGGGATCTACGCGGTGGACGTCCTCGGCAGGTCACGCCTCGTCGACGACTCGAACTCGCGGCGGCAGCTCACTTGGTCTCCTTCGGTCGGCAGCTTCGAGCAGGAGATGCCTGCGATGGCGGGCTGGTTGTCCGCCCTGCCTGAGGTCGCGGCGCTCCTCGCCGGCGCCGGCGGCGGAGCGGTGGGCACGGCCGCGCCCAGGTAGCTTCTGGCGGCTACTTCACCGCGAGGCAGGTGATCGTCTTGAAGACGCCGTCGATCTTCTGGATCTTGTCGACGATCAAGGAGCCGATGGAGTTCACGTCGGGGGCTTCGCAGACGGCGATCACGTCGTACTCGCCCGTGATGGCGTCCGCGGCGGAGATTCCGCTGACGTTCTCCATCTTCTTGGCCACTTCCAGAGCGCGCCCAGGTGACGCGTTGATGAGGACGTAGGCCTTCATAGATTTACCCCCACACGAAGCGTGAACGGAACGTTGTCAGCGTACATCTAGATCGTCAGCGCGTCTTGAGCGCGCGGAGCATCACCTCGTCGGTCACGTTTCCGCCCGACAGCACCACCACGACCCGCTCGCCGGTGGAGGGCCGGTGGTGGTACAGCAGCGCGGCGAAACCCGCGGCGCCGGCCGGCTCGGCGAGCAGGTGCTCCCACTCGAACAGGAGCCGGATCGCGCGCAGCATCTCGTCCTCCTCGACGCGGATCACCGAGTCGATGTAACGCTTCGCAAGCTCGAACGTGATCGTGCCGGGGGCGGATGCAGCAAGGCCGTCGGCGATTGTCGCCACGTGATCCAGGGCCTCGATCCGGCCGCTCTGCAGCGAGCGGTACATCGCGTCGGCGCCCGCAGGTTCGACCCCGATCACGCGAACACCGGGCTTCTTCTCTTTGAGGTAGAGCGCGATGCCTCCGATCAGCCCGCCGCCTCCGATCGGGACCAGGACCGTGTCGAAATCCTCGAGGTCGCGCAGCAGCTCGATCGCGATGGTGCCCTGGCCCGCGATCACATCGGGGTCGTTGTAAGCGTGGACGAAGGTTGCGCCGCTCTTCCGCTGCTCGCTCAGCGCCTCGACGTACGCGCCGTCGTAGTTCCGCCCCGCGGCGACGACCCTGGCGCCGAGCCTGCGGATGGCCTCGACCTTCAGCTGGTTTGCGGCCTCCGGGACGAACACCGTGGCGGGCGTATCGAATGTGGCGGCCGCGTAGGCCACACCCAGGCCGTGGTTGCCGGCGGAGGCGGTGATCACGCCCGCCCTTCGCAGCTCGGCCGGCATCCGGGCGACCTTGTTCAGCGCGCCGCGGACCTTGAACGCCCGGATCGGCTGGATCGACTCGATCTTGATGTGCACATGGCAGCGCGCCTTGTCGGTGAAGGCATGCGAGTACTGAAGCGGTGTGGGTGAGAGGTAGGGTGCGATCTCCCGTGCGGCGCGGTCGACGTCGTCAGGTGCCGGCGCTCCGGCTTCTGACTCGACCCGATTCATCCGGCGGGTTTCTTGCGGCGGCGCTTGTCGGCCAGGTGCAGCGCCAGCTTCTTCAGGCCCGGGTTGACCGCCACCACCTTGGGCCGGCTCCTTTTCTTGTCCCGTGCCCGCGCGCGGGCGCCCTCACGCGGTTCGAGCCGGTCGAGCTCGTCGCTCACGTCGCAGGCGCCGGGGCCGGCGGCGGCGCGAAGGCGTACGGCGGCGGGTAGTCGATGTCGAGCCGCCTGAAGGACAGCGTCCAGTACGTCGACGCCTGGGCGGCGACGAAGCCCGCGATCACGAGCAGAACCGGCAGCACGATGATGAAAGCGATGACCGCGCCGGCGAAGTAACCGGCACCGCCTGTCGCCACGCCGATGATGACCAGGATGATCGCCGGCAGCAGGAGCACAAGGCCGCCGGCACCGGTGGCGATCGCGACGACCCATCCGACCGCGACCGAGATCAGCCAGACGAGCAGCACCCTGCCCAGCCGCCTGACCACCAGCCCGTGCCCCCGTCCGACGGCCGCGGCCGCCTTCGTCACCTGCTCGAGGACGATCGCGCGCGTGCCGAGCCGGTCGAGGAACCCGACGTAGATGGTGTACGCGATCGAGGCCGCCAGAACGAGGAGGAACACGACAACCAGGATGAGGCCGGCGATGACGCTGTTGCTGACGAAGGCGACGATCGCGCCCACCAGGATCGCAAACAACACGACGAAGATCGGCAGCAGCAGAGCGATGACGATGAGCTTGAACCTCACCATGGTCCACATCGTCGCCCGCCCGGCGCGCCACGCGGCCCCGAGGCCGTAGGGCCGCTCGGCGTCATGCTCGGCCGAGCCTCGCACGACAGCCCCTTCGCAGATCGCTGAAAGCACGAAGAGCACGATGGCAAGCACGACGGCGAGCACGGACACAGCCACGATCAGGCCGATATGGTCCTGCAGCCAGCTCGTCTGTTGATTGACGAATTCGTTGAAGTTGGGCCGGCCGCCGGTTCCGAGCGGCGTCCGTGTGCCCTGGCTGAAGCTGAAGCTGAACCCGCCGCCTTCGCCGGAGAAGAAGGCGACGAGCCACAGGTAGCGGTGGCGCCAGGGGATCTGAAACGACCGGATCACGTTTTCCCAGTACGGCACCTCAGAAGGTCGCCGGAACGATCGCTCGCTTGTGGATGCCTGAGCCGAGCAGCGTCTCGCCATCGCGGCACTCGACGTCGAAGTACAGCTTGTTGCCCTTGACCTCCGCGAGCCGGGTGATGACGACGATCGTGGCTCCGGGCGCGGTCGGTGCGAGGTGCCTGACGTGGACCTCGTATCCGACGGACGTGTGGCCCTCCGGCAGCAGGGATGCGATGGAGCGGTGACTGGTGATCTCCATGAGCCCGATCATCGCCGGGGTCGAAAACGTGCCGCGACCGCCGACGTGGTGCGTCAACAGCTCGCCGTCGACGACGCGCTCGAGGCGGCCTTCGATCCCCGGTCGGATACCTTCGACGACGTCCACCAGATAGATTGTCGCTAGTGAGAGGAAGGTTCGTGACGGCGCCAACAGCCCGGTGACGGTGCCTGCCGTCCGAAAGGCGATCTTTCCGGCCGCGGGCCTGGGGACCCGCTTCCTGCCGGTGACCAAAGCACAGCCGAAAGAGATGCTGCCGCTCGTCGACAAGCCCACGATCCAGTACGGGGTCGAAGAGGCGATCGCCAGCGGTATCCAGCAGGTGATCATGGTGACCGGCGGCGGCAAGCGCGCGATCGTCGACCACTTCGACCGGTCGCTCGAGCTCGAGCACTACCTGGAGGAGCGTGGCAAGAGCGACCTCCTGCACATCCTCAGCGAGGTCGACGACCTGAGCAACGAGCTCGTCATCACCTACGTCCAGCAGAAGGAACCGCTCGGTCTGGGCCACGCCGTGTGGACGGCTCGCCTCCTGGTCGAGGGTGAGGCCTGCGCCGTTCTCCTGGCGGACGACGTGATCCTGGGCAACGAGCCGTGCCTCAAGCAGCTGATCGAGGCCCACGCCAAGACCGGTGCCACGGTGCTCGCGGTGCGCCGCGTGCCGAAGAAAGAGGTCAGCCGCTACGGGATCATCGCCACCGCCGGGTCGCGCGACGGGCTGCACGAGGTCGTGGACGTCGTCGAGAAGCCGCCGGCCGGGGAAGCGCCCTCCGACCTCGCGGCGCTGGGCCGTTACGTCCTGCTGCCAGCAGTGTTCGAGGAGCTCGGGCGGACCGAGCCCGGAGCGGGCAAGGAGATCCAGCTGGTCGACGCCATCAGGCGCACGATCGGGACCTCGCGCGTGGTCGCCGTCGAGTTCGAAGGCGACTACTACGACACTGGCACTGTCGCGGGCTACCTGAGGGCCAACCTCACGCTGGCGATGAAGCGGGACGGCCTCCGGGAAGAGCTCGCTCCGCTGCTCCGAGACCTGCTCGGGGGATCCGCCTGAGGGTTTCCCGGCCCGGGCTTATAATCGGGAGACGCTCAATGAGCCGATTCCCCGCCCGAGTGATTTACCTATGGCTGTTTCAGGACGAAGAAAGTTCGACGACGACAGAGTTGTCAAGTACGAGACCGCGGAGAAGGACTTCGAGGTCGAGGTTTCGCGCACCCTCAACAAGTGGTGCGTCACCGTCTACCAGCAGCCGGACCGCCAGATCGTGGTCCAGGATTTCTACCCGGAGCGCTGGAAGGCGCTCGCGCGCGCTCAGGACTTCATCCGGATCCTGAACCAGCGCAAGAAGAAGGAAGAGGAAGGTCTCGGCGGCTCGGGCGACGACGACTTCTAGGTCGAACAGCTCCGCGCCCTGTGCTGCCGTCTTCTTTGTCTAGGTAGAATTCACCGCTCGTGAACTGGGCCGCATTGCAGAAGGAGTGGGGCGCGGTGAGGAGGCGCGGGAAAGGACAGTTGTCCTCCCCCGCGGTACCCCCACCTCTCCCGCGCTTCGCTGGATTGTGGTTGGAAGTTGGGGAGCATGGTGACGGCCGGAATGAATCCGGCCTGAGCTCCACGTCGTTATTCGGAAAGAGCTTGTGAACTGGGCCGCATTGCAGAAGGAGTGGGGCGCGGTGACCTTCGTGCTCACCGTGCTAGTCGGCATGATCGTGGTTCCCTTGGCGCTCTACTTCGCCAACCTCACGCCCGGCACGACGGCCACGCTGCCGTCGGTCACGGCGAGCAGTGCGCGGGCGACCAGCGCGCGGATTCCAAGTCCCACGCCGACGCCTTCAGCATCCCCGTCGGCCTCGCCTCACGCATCGGCTAGCCCAACCCACTAGGCGAGGTCGCTAGCCGGCCAGGCCCCACAACAGGCGCTCGCCATTCGGCCGGACGATGTTCTGCAGCGGAAGGCTGAGCTCCGCGATCGAGTCTTTCTCGGCGCTGACGCGCATCTCGATCACGTCGGAAAGCCGGAGGTGCGCGATCGCCGCGCAGTCGCGCAGAAACGTGAAGACGACTGGCTGCACGAGGTTCGCGACATAGTCGGCGATCGACGCCCCGTCGGACAGCACCTCGCCGGCGACGCTGCGGTCGCGAAAGGCGAGGACTATGACCTCGTCGCTCAGCATCACAGGGTCGCTCCACGAGTACGCGCCCGCCTGCGTGCCGCTCAGCAGTCGCAGCATCTCCGCGAGCCGCCTCATCGGCGTCTGCGGCCCCTCGAACAGGAGCGGAACGTCGCGCAGCGGTTCATTGAACTGCTGTGCCCTGTACTGGGCGGTGAACCCGAGGTCCGACACGCCTGAGAACGGCGCGGGAACCTTGATCGACATCTCGCCGAGCATTTCACGGCCGCCCCGCGAACTCATGGCTGTGCCTCGAAGCTCGTGGGGTCCTCTTTGCTGGGGCGCATGCTGTGACGCGACTCTTCCATGAACTATTAACGCATGGAGGACCGCCCAAAGTCTCGTACCGACGTACCAGCGAGCCAGAATTGATCGCCACCATGTCACTCTCCGGGGTCCGAGTCCTGGACCTCACCCGGCTGTTGCCCGGAGCCTTCTGCACGATGCAGCTCGCGGAGCTGGGTGCCGACGTGATCAAGGTCGAGGAGCCTGAGACCGGGGACTACATGCGCTGGACGCCACCGATGGTGGGAGGCCGGAGCGCGCTGTTCGAGGCGTTGAACCGCAACAAGCGCAGCCTGGTGCTCGACCTCAAAACGGAGCACGACCGGGAGGCGCTGCTGCGCCTGGTCGAAACCTCGCACGTCCTGGTCGAGGGCAACCGTCCCGGGGTGATGGACCGGCTCGGGCTCGGTTGGAATGTATTGCACGGGCGCAACGCGCGGCTCGTCATGTGCTCCATCACCGGCTACGGGCAGACAGGCCCCTATGCGCGGCGCGCCGGTCACGACATCAACTACATGGCGATCGCCGGCGGGCTTGGGCTCAACGGGGAGCGCGACGGGCCGCCGCTGCCGTTGTCAGTGCAGGTCGCGGACGTTGGCGGTGGAGGCCTCCAGGCGGCGGTCGCCATCCTCGCCGCGCTCGTGGCCGTCAACCGCGGGGAGGCAGGACGCTGGCTCGACGTCTCGATGACGGATGGGGCGACCACCTGGCTCGCGCTGGCCTTCGCCGCGCGCGCCGGCGGCGAGGTGGTGCGCCGCGGAGACCAGCGCCTCGCCGGCCGATACGCGTGCTATCGCGTCTACCGCTGCAAGGACGGCGGCTACTACAGCGTCGGCGCGCTCGAGCCTAAATTCTGGAGCGCGCTGTGTGTCGCGGTCGGACGGACCGACCTCGTCGCCCGCCAGTACGAGGAAGGTCCAGACGTGCAGCGGGCGATGGAGGAGGTGTTCGCCTCGCTCACGCGAGAGGAATGGGAGACGAAGCTCTCGGGCCTCGACGCCTGCTGCGAGCCCGCGCTGGACCTCGATGAGGTGGCTTCCCATCCGCAGGTTGTCGCCCGCGGACTGCTCAGCCCGCGCGAAGGCCGGGCGCCAGGACTCGGCGAGCACACCGAAGAGATCCTGAGGGAGATCGGGATCAGCTAGACCGCGCGCGAGACCAGGCCGGGCCAGACCCGCTCGACCTGCCGGCGCGTCGCCTCCAGGGAGCCGTCGTTGTCGATGACGATGTCGGCCAGGGCGCGCTTTTTGTCAATCGGCATCTGCGCGGCAAGGATGGCGCCGGCTCGCTGATGCGACAGGCCGCGCACGTCCACGAGCCGGGACGCCTGGGTAGCAGGTGCGGCGTAGACCAGGACTGTCGACGCAAAGAGGCCCTGCAGGTTGCTTTCGAACAGGAGCGGGATGTCCTGGATGACAACCGGCGCTCCGGATTCGAGTGCTTCGGCCGTGCGCTCGGTCATCCACCTGCGCACCAGCGGATGCACCGTCGCGTTAAGGCGGCGCAGTGCCTGCTCGTCGTTGAACACGAGCTCGCCCAGACGCACGCGGTCGATCCGGCCGTCGGCGCCGACGTACTCGCGGCCGAACTCACGCACCACGGCGTCGAAGCCGGGCGTGCCGGGCTCATACACGGAGTGAGTTGCCTCGTCGGCGTCGACGACCGCCGCCCCCAGCTCGCGAAACATCTGCGCGACCGTCGACTTGCCCGACCCGGCGCCGCCCGTCAGCCCAATGAGCTTCAATTTGCATAGATGGGTGACGACGAGAAATTCGATGCGGTCGTCGTCGGCGCCGGACCGGCGGGGTCGGCCGCGGCGATCACCATGGCCAGGGCAGGGCTGCAGGTCGCGCTCCTCGAGCGGGGGGCCAAGCCAGGTTCGAAGAACGTCATGGGCGGCATCCTCTACAACCACTACCTCGAAGAGATCGTAGGCGAGGATTGGAAGCAGGCTCCGCTGGAGCGGCCGATCATCGAAGAGCGGCGCTGGATGATGACGGCTGATGCGGCCATCGGGTTCGACTACAAGAACCTGCGCAACCGCGCCGCGCCGCACTCCTATTCAGTGTTGCGCGCGCGTTTCGACGCGTGGTTCGCCGAGCAGGCGGAGAAGGCCGGGGCGATGGTCGTGCCGGAGACGGTGGTCGATCGCCTGATCGTCCGCAACGGTCGCGTGGTGGGTGTCGGCACCGGACGCGGCGATGACCTCTACGCGGACGTCACCATCGTCTGCGAGGGGATCGGACTCGGCGCCGGCCTGCTCGAGAAGACGGTGATCGACGGCAAGCCACTGCGCCGCAAGCTGCGACCCAACGAGGTGGCGATGGCGGTCAAGGAGATCATGCAGCTCGACCCGGGATTGATCGAGGAGAGGTTCAACTGCGAAGCCGGCGAGGGCTGCACCATCGAGTGCTTCGGCGACTCGACCATGGGAATGTCGGGGTTCATGTTCATCTACACCAACCAGGACACGCTTTCCGTCGGGGGCGGCGCGCTGCTGAGCGAGTTCAACCAGACGCTGCGCTCACCCAACGAGCTGATGGAGCACTTCAAGAATCACCCGGCCATCAAGCCCCTGCTGCGTGGGGCCGAGACGGTGGAGTACCTGGCTCACCTCATCCCGGAGGGTGGGTACCGCGGCATTCCGAAGGTGTACGGACCCGGCTACCTCGTGTGCGGCGACGCGGCGATGCTGTCCAACCCGGTGCATCGCGAGGGGTCGAACCTGGCGATGGAGTCAGGCCGCCAGGCAGGTCAAACGGTGATCCGCGCGAAGGAGAGAGGCGACTTTTCCGAGCGCCGCCTCGCCGAGTACAAGGGGCTGCTCGATCACTCGTGGGTCATGGCCGACATGAAGAAGTACGACGGCGCGGTGCCGCTGCTCGAGCACAACCCTCAGATGCTCACGAAGTATCCGCAGGTGCTCGACCAGACGCTCGACGAGTTCTTCCGCGTCGATGGCACGTCGAAGTGGGACAAGCAGAGAAAGATCGTCAAGCACCTGCGCAAGCAGGGCATGTTTCGCATGGGCTGGGACACGTTCAAGGCGCTGTGGACGATGAAGTGAGCGTCCGGCCCCAGCGACACGGTCCGGCCTCGTCGCGGCGCGACGGAGGTCGGAGCTAAGCCTTCGAGACGTCGACGTGGATCGAGTGGTAGCCCTGCGCTCCGCTTGGGTAGCTGGCCGCGCCGCCTGACTGCTGCACGGCTCCGGTTCCATCCGTCGCGCGCACGACGAGGCTGTATGCGCCCTCACCGGCCGGCGTCCACGTCGCCTGCCACAGCACCCACGTGAACGGGGAGAGCGGGGTGTTGGCGGTGGCCTCGCTCCAGGTCGAGCCCCCGTCGGTGCTGTACTCGACCTTGCTCACACCACGCTTCCCGGCGAACGCCACGCCGCTGATCGCCACCGGGCCGAGCTTCAGGATCACACCGTCCTGCGGGGCATCGATGCGGGACGTGGTCTTCACGAGCGCGTTGTGGTCCCACCCCTGCTGCTCCCAGTAGCCGCCGCTCTCGCGGTCGACGAGGTCGATCCGCTCCAGCCACTTCGGTCCCTTCATCCCGTAGTGGCCGGGGATGAGCATGCGCGCCGGGTAGCCATGGCTCATCGGCAGCGGCGCGCCGTCCAGGTCGTAGGCGACCATGATCTCCGGCGACGAGTTGACCAGGTCGAGCCGAAGGCTTTCGGTGTAGCCGTCGCGAGCGCTGAAGGCGACCCAGGTGCCATTGGGCTTCGGGCTCGCCATCGACACCAGGTCGCGCAGCGAAATGCCTGTGAAGCCGCCGGTGCTCATGAGGGCGCCGCCGACGTTGTTGCTGATGCACTCGAGCGTCACGTACTCGTCGAGGGCGGTCAGTCCGCGCAGCTCGGCCAGCGACAGTGTCAGCTGGCGATCGACCAACCCGCCGACGTGCAGGCGCCAGGTCTGCCCGTCCACGACGGGGTCGGCGAAGTTCTTGGACACCACGTAAAAGTCTTTGACCGGGGTGAGCTCCGGTGAGGGACCCGCGAGTCCAGCCTCAGGGGGGTTGAACACCGCCTGGTACCAGCCAGGCACGAGCCGCACCGCGAGCACGCCCAGCCCGAGCGCGCCGATCGTCAAGGGGAGGGTGCTCAGGATGCGACGCCGGCCGGGATCGACCCCGCCGGGCGCGTCGCCGCCCATCTGGAGGATCACGCCGTAGACGGCGAAGAGCGCCGCCCAGACGATCGGGGTGGCCGGGCCGTCGGTCAGGCCGAGGAAGCCCGCGCCGCCGAGGGGCAGGAAGACGACGACTACGACCAGCCACCCGGCGGCGGCGAAGGCAAGCGGTAGGTAGCGCGAGCGCCATCGGAGCGCGGCCACAGAGCTCGCCGCGCCGAGCACGCCGAGGGCAACGATCATGGCCAGGATCAGGCCGAACTCCTCGACCACCTTGCCGGCGTGCTGCAGGGTGTCGATGAGGAAGCCGAACACGAAGCCAGGCATGAGGGAGAGCAGCGGCTCGTTGAGGAGCTGGGGCAGCGGCCGAAGGGCGAGCACGAGCTCCGCCAGGTACATGAGGGCGACGAGGGCGATGCCGCCGACGCATCCCCAGGCGAATCCTCGCCACGCCGAATCGCGTCGGACCCTGCTCATATGTGCGGACAGCTTTACCACGGAAGGCTACTGGTCGGCTGACAGATTTGCGCCGGCTGGTAGCATCCGCGAGACGGCATGGCGGGACCGATAGTCGCGGAAGACATCTATCGCTTTCGCTGGATCGACCACGTCCGCTTGAGCGGTGACGGCGAGCGTGTGGCCTATCAGGTCGGCTGGGCCGACCAGACCTCGCGCCAGAACCGCAGCCGGATCGTGGTCCGCCGGCTGCTGGACGCCGAACCGATCGAGCCTTCGGGTGGCGCCCGCCGCGATCACTCGCCTGAATGGTCGCCGGACGGCCGCCGGCTGGCGTTCGTCAGCCGGGTCGGACCCACCGACCAGCTCTTCGTCATCGACATCGCTTCCGGCGGCGAGACACGTCAGCTCAGCTCGGTGCCGGATGGCATCTCGGGACCGGCCTGGTCTCCCGACGGGTCGCGCATCGCCTTCATCGGACTGGTCCCCTCGGACCCGGACGCCGTGGTCGAGGATCCGCGCCCGCCCGAGGGCCGCGAGCAGGTCCGCCGGGTCCCCATCGCACGCATCGCGCGCCGGCTCGACTACAAGCACGACGGCCAGGGTTACGTCGACGGTAGGTATCACCACCTTTTCGTCGTGTCAGTCGAGACCGGCGAGTCGAAGCAGCTCACCGAAGGGGCGTGGGAGGTCCAGGGCTTTGATTGGGCTCCCGATGGCGCGCGCCTCGTGGTCTCCGGCAATGCCGAGCCGGGAGCCGACCTGCAGCGCGAGCTGAACCTCTACCTGGTCGACCTTGCCGGCACGAGGCGAAGGCTCGGTGGCGGCTTCTATCTCAGCTCACCGATCTGGTCGCCCAGGGGTGACGAGATTGCTTTCATCGCGCCGAACGGCCTCGACGCCGGCCTCATCGAAAGGCTCTGGGTGGTGCCGTTGGCGGGCGCCGGTCCTCGCTGCCTGACGGTGAATTTCGACCAGGCCGTCAACGACGGCGTGATCACGGACATGCGCGCTGGGCATGGCGCACCGATCTACTGGTCGGCCGAGGGCGATCGCATCTACTTCCTCGCCAGCGGCCCTGGAGTGACGGGCGTCTACTCTGTCGACCTCGAGGGCAGCGTGCGGCAGGAGGCGGGGGGACAGCGCCGCATCTACGACTTTCACGTAGCCGGCGGAGTGCTGGCGTTCTGTGCCTCGGACTCCTCGAACCCCGGCGAGCTTCACTTGATCACGCAGGGTGCCGAGGCCAGGCTCACGGACCTCAACCCGTGGCTCCGCGATCGACACGTCGCGCAGCCGGAGCATCACAACTTCACAGCACCTGACGGCTGGCAGCTCGAGGGCTGGGTGCTCAAGCCGCAAGGGCTGGATGAGACCCGGCTCCACCCGCTCGTGATGGAGATCCATGGCGGTCCGCACGGCCAGTATGGATGGGCCTTCTTCCACGAGCTCCAGGTCCTCGCCGGCATGGGCTTCGTCGTCTTCTACATGAACCCGCGGGGTTCGGACGGCTACGGCGAGCGATTCCGGCGCGAAGTCGTGCGGGATTGGGGCGGCAAGGACTACGCGGACCTGATGAGCTCGCTCGACCAGTTGCTCGACCGCGCCGGATACATCGACAGGAACCGTTTGGGTGTGGGCGGCGGGTCGTACGGGGGCTACATGACCAACTGGATCATCGGCCAGACCGACCGTTTCGCCGCCGCTGTCTCGATGCGGTCGATCTCGAACCTGGTGAGCGAATATTCGCAGCACGACATCGTGCTCTGGGGCACGCTCGAACTTGGTTCTCCGCCGTGGCCCGACCTGGACGAGCTCTGGCGCCGCTCGCCAATCCGGTACGTGCAGAACATGCGGACGCCGCTTCTCCTTACCTGTGGCGAGATGGACCTTCGCTGCGCCATCTCTCAATCCGAGGAGCTGTTCGGCGCGATGCGCCTGCTGGGCAAGACGGTCGAGCTGATGCGGTTCCCCGAGGAGTCGCACGACCTTTCGCGCAACGGGCGGCCCGACCGCCGGGTCGCGCGGCTGCGCGGCATCGCCTCGTGGTACGAGCGCTTCCTCGGCACGGGCGCGGTCGACCGGTACACCGATGAGGAGACCCAGATCCTGCCCGTCCCGGCGGAGGCGGCGCGCGAATGGGCGAAGACCGTGGCGATGGCGCCGGCGGCCGCTCCGTCACCTACCGAGACGCCTTCGGAATCGGGAGGTGTGGCGGCACCCGAGCCCGAGCTCGTGGAGCCGGTGGTGATCCAACCGCAGGTGTCCGACACCGCGACCCAGGAGGCTCCCATCATCGAGCCCGAGGCGCTGCCCGACCTTCCGGTTCCGGAGCAGGCGGCGCCTGAGACCGAGGCCTGGACGGAGACCGCGCCGGTGGTGGCTGAGTCGCAGCCGGTCGCGGACCTCGAGCCGGAGCCCCAGCTCGTCGACGAGGTGGTTTCGGCCGAGCCGGAGCCTCCGCCGGCGATCGAGCCGGAACCCGAACCCCTCGTGGCCGCCGAGCCCGAGCTCGAGCCCGAACCCGAGCCAGAACCCGAGGTCGCGGCGCAGCAGGAATTCGAACCCGAGCCCGAGCCCGAACCTGTCGGAGAGCCGGTGCCGGAGCCGGTCGCGGCCGCCGCCGCTCCGCCGGAGGCCGAGCCAGGACCGGAAGCCGAAACCCCACTGAACGCCTGGTCCGAGCCTGAGACGACACCCGAGCCGGAGCCCCAGCCTGTCGTCGCCTCCGCGCAGCCGGTCTCGGCGCCGGCCCTGACGCCTGACATCAGCTCCACGGTCGTGGCGTGGCCGACCTCGACCACCTCTGCGCCGGACAATGGCGCGAGCGCCGCCACGCCGGGCAATTTCGACGAGGCGACCTCGGTCATCCCGGCCTGGCAGCACTCGCCCGTCTCCTCGAAGGAAACCGTCTCCCTCCAGGCGATGCCGCCGGAGCAGCTCGCCGCCGGCTCCACTTACGCGGCGCTTCTGACCTTCGAGTCCGGCCCCTTCGCGGGACGGATCGTCGCGCTGCCCAACCAGATGGTGACGATCGGACGCGCCCCGGACAACGACCTGGTGGTAGGCGACCCCGCGACTTCAGGCCATCACGGCCGGATCGAGCTGCGCGGCGGAAACTTCTGGATCAGCGACCTAGGAAGCACCAACGGCACACAGGTCAACGGGGAGGCCGTGATCGAAAAGCAGCTTTCCGACGGCGACCGGATCGCGATCGGTCAGAGCGCGATCCGCTTCACGCTCGAGAGCTGAGGCCGGCGCATTCGGCCGCTGCCTCGCGCAGCCGTGTCATGAACGCCTCCACATCCGGCACGATCGCCGGGTCCGCGGTCAGACCGAAGTAGGCATCGCCGTTGTACGACACGATCGCGACGCCCAGGCCCATCGACGGATAGAGCGGCGCAAAAGGCCATACCTCGAGCAGCTCCGCGCCTCCCGTATAGAGCGGAAACTGCGGACCCGGGATGTTGGTGACGTTGATGTTCGCACCGGCCTGCGGCGTCGACATGAGCCGTCCCGCGAGCACGAGCAGCGTCGGCGGCGCCCAGTCCGCAAGGCCCGCGAGCTTGTCGGCGGCGACGGCCTGTCGGGTTCGCTTCAGGTCACCCGTGGTGACGTTGATCCGGCGGAGCCGCTCCTCCATCGTCAGGTCTCCGGTTGGAAGCTCGAGCACCATCCCGCTGATCTGGTTGCCCAGCCGGCCGCGTCCCTCGTCGGCGCGAACGCTCACGGGACAGAAGACGCGAACCTTCTCCGGCACGTTTTCGCCGCGTGACTTGAACCATCGATGCAGGCCCTCGGAGACGACGGCCAGCACCGCGTCGTTGACCGTGCAGCCAAACCTTTCCTTCAAGGCCTTGAATGCGGCGAGCGGAACCTTGAGCCCGCGGCCGGTGCGCTGCGGTCCGATCTTGCGGTTGAAGAACAGGTCGCGGCGCGGGCTGACGGTCTTGCGCGTGTAGTCGATCAGCCCCTTCCACGGCAGGTGACGGGAGCGCAGGAAGGTCGGCTCGCGCGTGCGCTCGCTCGCGCTCGACGGGCGGAGGTTCAAGAGCAGCGGTCTGACCAGGTCCCAGTTCGAAGGCTGAGGGTGAGGGCGCCAGGGCTCGGCTGGCGGTTCGGGCGTGTAAGCCTCGGGAGTGGTGTCGAGCAGCAAGGTGAGGATGTCCACCGACGAGACGCCGTCGACCATCGCGTGGTGCGCGCGATTCACGATCACGATGCGGTCACCGCTCAGCCCGGTGATGATCGTCATCTCCCACAGCGGGCGCCTCTTGTCGAGCGGCCGCGCAAGGATGCGGGCGACGTGCCGGCGCAGGGTCGCGCCGTCGCCCGGTGGCGCCAGCACCTCACGGCGGATGTGCGCACCCAGGTCGAAGTTCGGGTCGTCGACCCAGACCGGGTGAGCCAGGTTGAACGGGACGCTATGGACACGCTGGCGATAGCGGGGCACGAGGTGGATGCGCTCGCGGACAGTATCTTCAACCCCGAGCGCTCCGCGGCCGCCCTTGACGCGTGAGCCTCCTTCGAACACGTACACGGTGCCGATGTCGAGAGGTGTCTCGGGCCGCTCGGCGTAGAGGAACCAGGCGTCGCGGGCGGTCAGCGGCTCGTAAAAAGGCGGCTCGCCCACGGCTGGCATCGTAAGCGCTGCCTCGTTAACCTTGACGCGAATCGTCGGTCAAGACCAGGAGGCACACATGGCGGTCAAAGCGTTCTCCAGCGATTGGGCCAGGCTCTTCAAAGACGAAGTCAACAGGTCGAGCGTGTACCGGTCGGCGGCCAAGGGCTGGAAGTGGACCGTCGGGCTCGTCGTCGAGGCTGAGCCGGACAAGCACTTTCCGGAGTCGCGCGGCGTGGTGATGGACCTTTACGACGGCGAGGCGCGCGACATCACCGTCGGTTCGGCGGCCGACGCGCAGAAGTGCGACTTCGTGATCACCGCCGCCTACACGCGCTGGAAGCAGGTCGCGACCAAGGAGCTCGACGCCACCAAGGGCATGCTGCAGGGGAAGCTGAAGCTGAAGGGGGACCTTCCGACGATCGTGCGCTACACGAAAGCCTCGCAGGAGATGACCGAGTGCACGACGCGCGTGCCCGTCGAATGGCCGGACGAAAAGTAAAGGCCGCGGCGAGGAGGGCTCAGCTGGTCGACTACGCCGATGCAGAGCCGAGCGCCTTCTCCTCGATGCTCGGCGGCCTGATCCAGGCCAACGTCGAGGGCAAGCCGGACAGGCGGCGCGACTTCGACGAGCTGAAAAGCAGAGTGGGGATCTGGGTCACGGACATCGACGAGGGCGTCACGCTCGAGTTCAAAGGAGGCGCCCTCACTGTGCACAACGGCCTCACCGCTCGGCGTGACCTGACCATCCGCGCCGATGCCGACACGGTCATGAGCCTGAGCAACCTCCGGATCGGACTCTTCAAGCTGCCCGTGTACTACGACGCGGTCGGCCGCAACGTGGCCATGAAGATGCTCACCGGACGGCTGCGGGTGGACGGCCTGGTCGGGAACCTCGCGACACTGAACATGGTGACGAGGATCTTCTCGGTCGCATGACCATGCTGGCGGTGGTTGGCGCGGGGAGCATGGGCGCTCAGATCGCGCAGCAGGCCGCGCTGCATGGCGTGGACGTCAGGCTGCAGGACAAGAGCGAGGAGCAGCTGCAGAAGGCACGGAGCAGCAACCAGGGCCACCTCGCGCGGCGCGTCGAGAAGGGCCGCATGTCGCGGGCCGAGGCGGGGGCCGCGCTCGAGCGTGTGCGCATGACGACCGACCTCGCCGAAGCGGCGGGTGATGCCGACTTCGTGATCGAGGCCGTCTTCGAGGATCTCGAGCTCAAGCGAGCTGTGTTCTCCGAGCTCGACAGGATCGCTTCCAGCGCGGCAGTGCTCGCGAGCAATTCGTCCACCATGGGCATCAGCAAGCTCGCGAGCGCCACAGAGCGGCCTGAGCGATGCGTCAACATGCATTTCTTCTTCCCGGTCATGGTGATGGACCTGGTCGAGGTCGTGCGCGGCCCCGAGACGAGTGACGCAACCGTGGAGCGAACGCTGGCGATGGCGGCTGAGATGGGTCGAACCCCGGTCGTCGTCAACCGCGAGATCGACGGGTTCATCGTCAACCGGATCCTCCACGCCGCCACCCAGGAGGCGTACCGGCTGCTCGACGCGGGCGTGGCGACGTTCGAGGACATCGACGTGGCCGTGGAGAAGGGGCTGAACTGGCCCATGGGCCCCTTCCGACTCGGCGACTTCAGCGGGCTCGACGTGACCTACAACGCCCGACTGCACATGTTCCGGACCTCCGGCGACGAGCGCTTCAAGCCGTCGCCGCAGCTCGAGGCGAAGGTCCGGTCGGGCAAGCTCGGTCGCAAGACCGGAGAAGGCTGGTATCGCTACGACAGGTAGGAATGTCCTCGACCTGGGCCAGGTCCTCTCCGGCGAGTGGGGAGGGAGCTGACCAATCCGCATTCATCACATCGGGATCGCGGTGTCCGACCTTGACGAGTCCATCGGGCTCTACACCACGGTGTTCGGGGCCGTCTTGAATCACCGTTCGACCAGCGAAAGCGAGGGCCAGGAAACCGCGCTGCTGCGAGCCGGGGAAGTGGAGCTCGAGCTGATGAAGCCGCTGCGCGCCGATTCGGCGGTCGGCAGGTTCGTCGCCCGCCGCGGGCCGGGCATGCACCACGTCGCGTTCGCCGTCTCCGACATCAAAAAGGCGCTCTCGGAGGCACAGGAAGCCGGGCTTCAGCTCATCGACACGGAGCCGCGCATCGGCGTGCACGGGTCGCCCATCGCATTCGTCCACCCCAAGAGCGTCGGCGGTGTGCTCACGGAGTTCGTCGAATCCGAATGACTGACGTCGTGAACGACAGCGGCCTGCCCCTGAAGCCCGTGTACCTGGCGGACGACAGGCGTGCCGGGCGCGCGCAGGGCGCACCTCAAGACGAGCCGCCGCCCGGCGAGTTCCCATTCACCCGCGGCATCCACAAGAACATGTATCGCGGACGGCTCTGGACGATGCGTCAGTACGCCGGCTTCGGCACGGCCGTGGAATCCAACAAGCGCTACAGGTTCCTGCTCGACAAGGGCCAGACGGGCCTCTCGGTCGCGTTCGACCTACCCACACAGATCGGCTACGACTCGGACGACGCGATGGCCAACGGTGAGGTCGGAAAGGTCGGCGTGGCGATCGATTCGCTGGAGGACATGGAGATCCTTCTGAGGGACATCCCGCTCGACCGGGTCTCGACTTCGATGACCATCAACGCCACCGCGTCGATGCTGCTGCTGCTCTACCAGCTGGTGGCGGAGAAGCAGGGCTGCCCGCCCGACAAGATCACGGGCACTGTCCAGAACGACATCCTGAAGGAGTACGCGGCGCGCGGCACTTACATATTTCCCCCCAAGCCTTCGATGCGCCTGATCACCGATCTCTTCGCCTACTGCCACGAGCACCTGCCGAGCTGGAACACCATCTCCATCTCCGGCTACCACATCCGCGAGGCGGGATCGACGGCGGCGGAGGAGATCGCCCTCACCCTGAGTCACGCGATCGCGTACGTCGAGGCCGCCCAGCTCGCGGGCCTGGAGGTGGACGATTTCGGCCCGCACCTCTCCTTCTTTTTCGCGGCTCACATGGACTTCTTCGAAGAGGTCGCGAAGTTTCGCGCCGCGCGCCGGATGTGGGCCCGCATCATGCGCGATCGCTTCCACGCCGGCGACGTGCGCTCGCAGACGTTGCGCTTTCACACGCAGACCGGCGGAGTCACGTTGACGGCGCAGCAGCCCCTGAACAACGTCGTGAGGACGGCCCTGGAGGCGATGAGCGCCGTCCTGGGTGGAACCCAGTCGCTGCACACGAACGCTTTCGACGAGGCCCTGGGCCTGCCCTCGCAGGAGGCGGCCGAGCTTGCCCTGCGCACTCAACAGGTGATCGGCCACGAGTCGGCCGTGCCGCTGGTGGCGGACCCGCTGGGAGGCTCCTACTACGTCGAAAACCTCACCGACCGCGTGGAGGAGGAGGCGCTCGCCATCATGGCTGAGATCGATGAGCTCGGCGGCGCGGTGAGGTGCATCGAGAGTGGCTGGACCCAGCATCGGATCGCCGAGAGCGCCTACAGGCTGCAGCGTCGCATCGAGTCGGGCGACCGCGTCGTCGTGGGCGTGAACCGCTACACGCAGACGCAGTCGGCGCCGGTCGAGATCACGAGGGTGAGCCCTCGCCACCAGGTGGCGCAGGCCCGCGCCCTGAAACGGCTCCGCGCGCGCCGGTCGAAGCAGACGGTGGATGCGCACCTCGCAGCCATCGAACAGGCGGCACGCGGAAAGGACAACCTGATGCCCGTGCTCAAGGCCGCCCTCGCGGACTACGTGACGATCGGGGAGTGCTGCGCCGTGCTGCGGGGAGTGTTCGGCGAATATCACCCGGGGGAGGCGGCATGAGGAACCATCCGGTGGTAATACCCATGATGGCTTACGAGAACGGCCCGGCAGCGATGGACTGGCTCGCCAGTGCGTTTGGGTTTCACGAGCGGGAGCGGAGGGTCGAAGGCGATCGCCTGACCCACGGAGAGATGGAGACGGGCGGCGGCGGCGTGATCATGCTCGCCACCCCATCGCCGCACTACCGCGGACCGAAGCGACACCGCGAGACGTGCGCCGACGCGGCAAGGTGGCAGGAGGTCCCGTACATCGTCGACGGCCTCCTCGTCTACGTCGATGACGTCGACGCACACTACGAGCGAGCGAAGGAGGCGGGCGCGACGATCCTCTCCGAGGTCGACGAGACCCCGGACGGCAAGCGCTACCGGGCCGAGGACATCGAAGGCCATCGGTGGATGTTCATCCAGCGTTGAGCGACAGGATGCCCCCGCACCACCGCAAGGTCGACCCGCTCAACGAGCTGCGCCAGCGCAAGTACGAGGCGGGGCATGGCGACGCCGAAGCGTTCAACCGCCAGCACTCGAAGGGAAAGCTCACCGCGCGCGAACGCATCAGTCGCCTGGTCGACCGCAACACTTTCGAGGAGATCGACATCTTCGCCACCCACCGAGCCCACGGCTTCGGGCTGGAGAGCAGGCGCATCCCGGGCGACGGCGTCGTCACCGGCATGGCCCGAATCAGCGGGCGCGACGTGGTGCTGTTCAGCCACGACGCGTCGGTCTTCGGCGGATCGCTCGGCGAGGTGTTCGCGGAGAAGGTCATCAAGGTCATGGACCTCGCGCTCCGCAACAGGATCCCGATCATCGGGATCAACGACTCGGGCGGCGCGCGGATCCAGGAGGGGGTAGTCTCGCTGGCCGGCTACGCGGAGATCTTCTGGCGCAACGTCGAGGCGAGCGGCCTCATACCCCAGCTGAGCCTGATCCTCGGGCCGTGCACCGGTGGAGCCGTCTACTCGCCGGCGATGACGGACTTCACATTCATGGTCCACGGGGTCGGGTACATGTTCATCACCGGTCCTGAGGTGATCCGCGTGACGACCGGCGAGGACGTGACCTTCGATTCGCTCGGCGGGGCGGAGGTGCACAACGTGAAGTCGGGCGTGGCCCATTTCCTGGCGGCGACCGAGGACGAATGCTTCGCGCAGGTGCGGCGCCTCTTCGAATACATCCCGCAGAACTCGGGCGATCAGCCGCCTCGCGCCGAGGCTCAAGACGACCCCGAACGCTCCGAGCCCCGCCTGGCGACCATCATCCCGGACAATCCCAAAGAGCCCTACGACATCAAGGACGTCATCTCGATGGTGGTGGACCGAGGGGACTTCTTCGAGGTCCAGCCTTACTACGCGATGAACATGGTGGTGGGGTTCGCCCACCTCGACGGCCATCCCGTCGGCGTGGTCGCCAACCAGCCCAAGGTGATGGCCGGAGCGCTCGACATCAACGCTTCCGTCAAGGCCGCGCGCTTCGTGCGCTTCTGCGACGCTTTCAACATCCCCCTGGTCACCTTCGTCGACGTGCCCGGTTTCCTGCCCGGCACGGCACAGGAATACGGCGGGATCATCCGTCACGGCGCGAAGCTCCTGTATGCATTCAGCGAGGCGACCGTGCCGAAGTTGACGGTGATCACCCGCAAGGCTTACGGCGGGGCCTACTGCGTCATGTGCTCCAAGCACATCCGCGCCGACTTCAACGTCGCGTGGCCCACCGCCGAGATCGCGGTCATGGGTCCGGAGGGCGCGGTGAACATCGTCTTCCACCGCGAGCTCGATGCCGCGGCCGAGCCGGCCTCGCGGCGACGCGAGCTGCTCGCTGATTACACCGAGCTGTTCGCCAACCCTTACATCGCGGCCGAGCGCGGCTACATCGACGACGTGATCGAGCCCGGACGGACCCGCGGTGAGCTGATCCGGGCACTCAGGATCGCCCAGCGCAAGGAGAGGCGCCGGAGCCCGAAATGGCACGGCAACATCCCGCTCTAGAGGTTCGACTCGTCGAGTGGTCCGAGGGGGACCTGCCATGACGGATCGAGCCATCTCAATAGACTTGGCCTGGTGCCGCGACAGGATTCGCTCGGCCGCTGGATCTCCGATGACGGGCACCAGTACTGGGACGGGGCAGCCTGGCGCCCCCTCGGCGCCCAGGCGCCGAAGAGCGGAGGCTCTGCCTTCCCGGCCGTGGCGATCGGCTGCGGGTTCGCGCTGGTGCTCGCGCTTGTCGTGGTGATCGGCTTCACGGTGCTCCTGCTCAACAGCCCGGGGGCGCAGCGCAGCTTCTGCAACGGATACACCAATGGCGAGCCGGGCGCCGCGTGCCCGTTCCATCGCTCGCCATAATTCAAGGTCGGTTTGAAGCTACTGGAATACCAGGCCAAAGAGCTGCTCGCCTCGTTGGGGATCGCGATCCCACCCGGCAGGGTCGCAAGCACGCCCGATGAAGCGGCGGATGCCGCCTCCGCGCTCGGTCCCGTCGCCGTCAAGGCGCAGGTGCCGGTCGGAGGGCGAGGCAAGGCCGGCGGCATCCAGCTCGCCAACACCCCGGAGGAGGCCCGCGACGCCGCGCGGCGGATCATCGGAATGGACATCAAAGGCTTCAAGGTGCCACTCGTCTACTGCGAGGCGGCACTGGAGATCGAGCGCGAGATCTACCTGGGTTTCACGGTGGATCGCGACGCGCGCGCCAACATCCTGATGCTGTCGGGCAAGGGCGGGATGGACATCGAGCAGGTGGCCGAGGAGTCACCCGAGTCGATCGCGCGCCTGTATCCCAACCCGTGGCGGGGGCCACTCGACTTCGAGCTGGCGCAGCTCGTGTTCGAAGCGGGCCTCGGGGAGCTGGCGCGTCCGCTCAGCTCGGTGATCAAGAAGCTCTACCGCGCGATCCCAGAGCTGGACGCGGTCACGGCCGAGATCAACCCGCTCGTCGTTACGAAGAAGGACGTGATCATCGCCGGCGACGCCAAGCTGGAGATCGACGAAAACGCCGCGTGGCGCCACAAGGACCTGGAAGAGCGTTACGGCACCGTCCTGGAAGGAGACCGGTACGAGGTCGAGGCGAAGAAGCGAAGCCTCACGTACGTGTCCCTGGACGGGGAAATCGGCATCGTGGGCAACGGCGCCGGCCTGTGCATGAGCACGCTCGACCTGGTGCAACGAGCCGGTGGCCGCGCGGCGAACTTCTGCGACATCGGCGGCGGAGCCAAGGCGGAGGTCGTGGAGAACGCGCTAGCGGTCATCCTGATGAACCCCCGCGTGCGGGGCGTGTTGATCAACGTCTTCGGCGGCATCACCCGGGGTGATGAGGTGGCCAAGGGCATCATCACGGCGCGCGACAACCTCAGGATGCGGCTGCCGCTCGTGGTGAGGTTGAGCGGCACGCGCGAGGAGGAGGGCCGCGAGATCCTGCGGAAGAACGGCATCGAGCCTGGCGCCAACGCGTGGGAGGCGGCGCAGAAGATAGTGGAGCTGACCGGGGTGCGGGCATGACTTTTTCGGAGAGGCCGGACTATCCGGTACAGCGCGGGCCTTTTTTCTCGGAGAGGCCGGACTATCCGGCACAGTGCGGGCCTTTTGTCTCGGAGAGGCCGGACTATCCGGCTCAGCGCCGCCCTTGCTTCTCGGACAGGCCGGACTATCCGGCACAGCGCGACGGCGCCATGGAGCGGGCGGGCAGGTGAATCGGGCATGATCCTCCTCGACGGCTCGACCACCGTCATCGTGCAGGGCATCACCGGCCGCGAGGGCACCTTTCACGCCGAGCAGATGAAGGAGATGGGCACGCGGCTGGCCGGCGGCACCAGCCCGGGCAAGGGCGGCACCACGCACCTCGACGTGCCGGTGTTCAACACCGTCGCGGACGCGGTCAGGGCGACGGGAGCGACCGCGTCGGGGATCTTCGTCCCGCCGCCCTTCGCCGCCGACGCGATCATGGAGGCCGCCGCTGCGGGCATTACCCTCATCGTTTGCATCACCGAGGGCATCCCGATCCAGGAAATGATCCGGGTCAAGGATTTCCTGCGCGGATATCCCGACGCCCGCCTGATCGGCCCCAACTGCCCCGGCGTGCTGACCCCGGGAGCGGCCAAGATCGGCATCATCCCGCAGCGGATCACGCGGCCTGGGCACGTGGGCCTGGTCTCACGCAGCGGCACGCTCACGTATGAGGTGGCCTCGGCCCTGTCCGCCGCGGGCATGGGTCAATCGACCATCGTCGGCATCGGCGGGGACCCGGTCCTCGGGCTCACCTTCCGCGACGTGGTCGAGCTCTTCGAGAAAGACACCGCGACGACCCACCTGGTCGTCATCGGTGAGATCGGAGGCAGCGACGAGGAGCATGCGGCCGAGGCCCTGGGCCGCGGCACGAGACTCAAAGTGGTCGCATTCATCTCCGGCCGCACGGCGCCCGAGGGCAAGCGCATGGGTCACGCCGGCGCGATCGTCTCCGGCAACCGCGGCACCGCGAAGAGCAAGGAGGAGGCTTTCCGCCGCGCCGGCATCGAGGTGGCCGAGACGACCGACCAGATCGTCGGGATGCTGCGGTGATTCCCAACCTGAACCGCGCGGCCCCGCTGATGCTGGTGCGCGCGCAGCCGCAGGATCGGATGCGCGAGCTGGTGATGCTCGGCGGGCTCGCCTTCTGGCTGGTGTACACGAGGATGTACTTCGTGCTCCAGGCGGCGCACCTGTCGGCCCCCGTTTGCCCTTTCTACTATGTGACCGGTCACCCATGTCCCTTCTGCGGAGGGACTCGTTCATTCGCCTACATGTGGCAGGGAGACCTGACTGACGCGGTGCGCCTGTACCCCCTGGGCCCGGCGCTCTTCGCGGGCAGCGTCGCCGGCCTTTTCGGCCTCCTGGCGAGCGCCGTGAGCGGCCGGCAGTGGCTGCCGCGGCTGACCCGCATGCAGTGGCAGCTCCTCGGCGTCTTCATGCTCAGCGCCCTGGTCCTCAACTGGGCCCTGAAGGTGTTCGTCCTCGGCAACTGAGGCCACGATCCGGATGCTGACGCAGGACGACTGGGAGGTCTTCCGGACTGTGCGCCTGGCGGCGCTGCGCGAGGCTCCATACGCATTCGGTTCCACATACGAACGAGAGGTCGAGGCGCCTGAATCACGATGGCGCGACGGGCTGCTCGGGAGGACCCGTTTCGTCGCGGAGGTCGACGGCGAGGTCGTCGGAACGGTCAGCGGTGGGGCCGCCGACACGGCGGGCAGCGCCGCCGTCACAGCCATGTGGGTGGACCCGAGGTTCAGGCGCGCTGGGATCGGTGATGCGCTGCTCAAGCACGTGCTCGAGTGGCTCAAGCGCGCGGCCTACAGAGACGTCGTGCTCTGGGTCACCGAGGTGAACGCGAGCGCGGAACGCCTGTACGAGCGAAACGGCTTCCGTCGCACCGGCGGTGTGAGCGAGGTGCGGCCCGGCGAGCCTGCGCTCGAGTACGAGATGTCGCGCCGCCTCTGACCGAGGTCAGCCTTCGATGAGCTTGGTGACGATCGGATAGACGAGCTCGGTGTTCTGGTGTGGGTTGACCGGATCGATCAGGTCGTGCGGTAGGTGATGCGTGAGCGGAAACTCATGCGTCTCGACCTCCGCGCCGCGCTCGCGCCACAGCTCGACGATGCGATAGGTGAACCGGTTCTCGAGCCCCGGCTCGCTCGCGTTGGTCACCACCGCGATCTTCTTCGCCTTCGGCGCAGCCGCGCGCGCGGCTTTGGCGACCGCGGTGGCGATCCGGAACAACGATGCGTATGCGTGCGTCGAGAAACGCGGGTAGCCGTATGGGGGCGGCAGGCGCTCCTTGAGCCGGGCGTCCCACCAGATGTAGAAGTTAGGCAGCAGGTAAGCGAGCCTGCCCAGCACCCGGTTCACCATGCCGGGCACGAACCGGACGCCGAACATCGGAGCGATCAGCACCGCTCGATCGACATGCTCATGGTTCTGGGCGAGGTGACCGGCGAGCGAGCCGCCCAGCGACATCCCCGCCACCGTGACGTGCTCTCCCAATCCGTGCGCGGCGTTGGCCGACTGGTTGGCCACCGCGAGCAGGTGGTCCGCCCGCAGCTCTGAGATGGAAGTGCTGAGACGGTCCTTGTAGCCGTGGCGCGGGTAGCGTGGGATCAGCACGTTCCATCCCTGGGCGTGGAACAGCCGGCCGATCACGTCGAACTGCTGCGGGCAGTTGGTGAAGCCGTGCAGCAGGACGAGCGCACGCTCCGTGCGCCTGCCGTGCGTGTAAAAGCGCGTGTTGCAGACGGGATTCACGTTCGGTCCGTCGAGGTCCTGCAGCCCTGACACGATCCGAGTGCCCATCTCATAGAGGTCTGTCAATCGGCCGATCCTAGTTCGTTCAACGTGGTGGAAATGTAAGGATTGCTCCTGTGAACTTCGAGCTCAGCGATGAGCAGCAGGCGATCCGCGACACTTGTCGCGACTTCGCGCGCGAGGTTGTCGCACCGGCGGCCGAGGAGCTCGACCGCGACCACAAGTTCGGTTACGACGTGGTCCGCCAGATGGGTGAGCTCGGTCTCTTCGGGCTCCCGTTCTCGGAGGAGTTCGGCGGCTCGGGCGGTGATTTCCTCTCGCTTTGCATCGCGATCGAGGAGATCGCGCGGGCCGACGCCGGAGTGGGCATCACGCTCGAGGCGGCGGTGTGCCTGGGGGCATCACCGATCTACGAATTCGGGCGCGAGGAGCAGAAGAAGCAGTGGTTGCCGGACCTGCTGGCCGGCCGCAAGCTCTGGGCCTTCGGGCTGACCGAGCCGGATGCGGGCTCCGACGCCGGCGCGACCAGGACGCGCGCCGAAGAGCGCGACGGCAAGTGGGTCGTGAACGGCGCCAAGCAGTTCATCACAAACTGCGGGACCGAGATCTCGGCGGGCGTGACGGTGACCGCGGTGACGGGACGCTCGAACGGAGAGACGGAGATCAGCGCGATCATGATCCCGACGGGCACGGCCGGCTATCACGTGCTGGAGCCCTACCGCAAGCTCGGCTGGCATTCCTCGGACACGCATCCGCTGAGCTTCCAGGATTGCGCCGTCCCGGAGGAGAACATGCTCGGCCCGCGAGGCGGGGGATACCGCCAGTTCCTGCACACCCTGACCGGCGGTCGCATCGCGATCGCCGCCCTTTCGGTCGGCGTCGCGCAGGCCTGTCTCGACGCCGCGCTCGCCTACGCGAAAGAGCGCAAAGCATTCGGCAAGCCCATCTCTGAGCACCAGGCGATCCAGTTCAAGCTTGCCGACATGGCGATGGAGACGGAGCTGGCGCGCACGATGGTCTACCGCGCGGCCGTGGCGTATGCGCACGCGGGCGAGCAGACCACCGACGAGGTCCGCATGCTGGCGGCGATGTGCAAGCTCTACGCCTCGGAGACCTCGAAACGCGCGGCCGACCAGGCCGTGCAGATTCACGGAGGCTACGGGTTCATCGAGGACTATCCAGTCGCGCGCTACTGGCGCGACGTGAAGGTGAACGAGATCGGCGAGGGCACCTCGGAGGTGCAGCGAATCCTGATCGCGCGCCTGCTCGGACTCTGATCCAGTCGAAAACTGAGTGGGGCTGTAGGCCGGATTCACTCCGGCCGTCCCTAGCGTCCCCTATCCAGGCGCCACCAGATGTCGACTGTGGAAAGGGGGGTACCGCGGGGGGATCCTGATCCACCCGCGCTTATCGCGCGCCTGCTCGGACTCTAGCCTTCGGCGGGGCGCGCCATCTCGCTCCACGGCCGGCCCGGCATCAGCATCGCGCTCGAGCTGGCGAGTGCGATCCGCTTGCCCTGCTCGTTGTAGAGCTCGGCCGTCGCGACGGTCATCGTCTTCCCTCGATGGGCGAGGATCGCCTGCGCCGTGAGGAGGCCGCCGTCCGGGATGACCGGCCGAAGGAAGTTGACCTTCAGGTCGAGAGGAGCGAACGACCCTCCGGCCGGGTTGATCGTCATCACCGCGCCCGACAGCGCGGCGTCCGCGAGGAGAGCGATCGCGCCGCCATACACGTGAGGCGCCGGTGGCATGAGCCACGGGCTCGCCGGCAGCACGAATGAGCACCGGCCCTCGATCGCCTCGATCGGCCGCAGTCCGGTGAGGTGGTGAATCGGCGGCGCCCAATCAGGATCCTCGATGCAGAGCCGCAGCGCCTCGAGCCCAGAGGTGCGGCTCCATGCCTCGTGCGAGACAGGGTTGCCGGCCACCGGGCGCCTCAGGTACGGATCGGGCGTCAGGCGCTCAGGCTGCGGCTCGACCTCCGCGGCTGGGGGCGCCCCCGGCGCTTTGAGCACGAAGCCGCGTGAGGTGCCGTGCGCCAGACGCCGGCCGCGACCGTCCTCGACGGTGACCTCCGACAGCGCGACGGAACGGCCGCCGTGGATCAAGCGGGCGCGACCTGTCAGCGTGCCGCCCTCCAGCGTCGCCGGCTGCAGGAAGCTCATCGAGATGTCCGAAGTCGTCATGTAGCCGAGCGGCGGAAGCACGGTCATGATCGCGGTGCCCAGCGGGCCGTCGGCCAGGAAGGCGATCACGCCGCCTGTGATCAAGTCGGGGACCGGGCCCTGGAGCCACGGAGAAGCCGGCATCGCGAAGGTCGAAAGGCCGTGTGCGGCATCGACCGGGGCCAGCCCGGTCAGGTGATGGATCGGCGGTGGGGTCGTCGCGCCCTGCACCGAGAGGCGCATTCGCTCCACGCCGGGCAGCGCAAGCGTCGACGCGTCCCCGAACGAGCCACGAACGGGCTCCTCCCAGATCGGGATGCCGGCGACTCCAGTGAATGCCACGTTGGGCCCTGTGCCGGCTCCAGGTCAGCGGTAGACGCCGTTGTGGCCGAGGCTGTGAAGGCCCGCGTTGGGGAAGTAGGTGAGGCCGTGGTCCTGCGAGCCGACCGGGATCCGCGCGACCACCTGGCCCGTGGTCGTGTCGAACACGTAAACGGTGGCGTTGTAGCGACCCGAAGCCCACAGCCGTGTCCCGGCTGGATTCAGCTGCAGCATGTCGGGGCTGCCACCGCCTGGGATCCACCACTTCGCCGTCACCGAGCGTGTGGCGAAGCTGATCACCGACATCGAACCTTCGAGGCGGTTCGAGACGTACAGCGACCTGGTGTCGCGCGAGACCTGCAGGCCGTGAGCGCCGCGTCCGGTCGGGATGAACTTGATCTCCTTCATCGCCACGGGGTCGATCACGGACACGCCCATGCGACCCTGGTTGGTGACGTAGAAGACGCTGCCGTCCGGTGAGACCTTCACGTCGATGGGCAGGCCGCCGACGTTCACGGAGCCGACGAGCGCCATCTTGTTGACGTCGACCTTGGCGACCACGCCCGAGTATTCGGTCGAGATCATCAGGTAGCTGCCGTCGGCGCTGAAGTCCAGGTGGTCCGCGCCGGGCCACGGGATGCCCACCGACTTGAGGAGCTTCCAGCCGTGGCGCCAGTCACGAAACTCGATGCGCTGCAGGCGTTCGACCACGTCGATCGCCTTGGTGCCGTCGGGCGTGAAGTACAGGTTGTACGGGTACGGTATGTAGATCTTCTGGCCCGTCGGACGTCCGGTATGGATGTCGAGCACGGTCAGGTAGCTGGAGCCTTCGTTGTCGACATAGAGCGCGCTCATGTCCCACGCGGGCGCGATGTGATGGGGGATCTGGCCGACCGCATAGTGCGCGATCACCTTGTACGTGTTCGGGTCGATCACGTCGACGGTGTTGGCGCTGCTGTTCGGAACGTAGACCCGCTCGGGCACCTGGCACAGGGGGCAGGGGACCGTGCCCGACATGGTGTTGGCGTAGACGTTGAACGCCGGCGCGGGCAGCTCGGTCGACTGAACGTCAGCGGGTGGCAGGAGCCGCGCCGAGCTGTTGTCCTGCGCCGCCGTCGCGACACCGGTGGTCACAGGGGGCGCGGTCCACACGACAGCGGCCACCACGGCGGCCGGGCTGATGATCGTGATGACAAGGAGCGCCGCCATGACGATGCGCACAGGTCGCGACCTGAGCATGCCAGCGATGGGGTCCAGGGGTCCTCGCGAGCTCAAGGCGCCGACTCAGAGCTCGTGGTGTGACTACTCGTCTGGAAGGTCTTCAAGCTTGGGCGTCAGCTCGCACACCCACCGGCCGTCATCGAGCCGGCGGATGAAGCGGGCGTAACCCTGGTTCCGCGCCACATTCAGAAACTGCTCCTGTGTGATGAGGGTGCGCAATCTAGCGAGGTCGGCATACGTGGTGTCGCGCATGATGCCACCAACGACCCCGGCCAGCTCACGCCATTGGCCCTCGGAAAGGGGTTCGCCGTAGCCCGCGATGGTGACCAGGAGCGCGGCGGTCGCGCCCGTGATCGTTTCGGGCAGGATCTTTTCGGACTTGGCCCGCGCGATGATCTCGCGGCCGGTGCCGATGATGTCAGCGATCCGATCGCGTCGCACACCGATGATGTCGCGGCCACTTCCGACGGTCGTGCCTTCGAGATACCTTGGTCCAGCTTCCATCGTAGGGTCACTATTCTAGTTAACGCCTGAGTTGGATCTTGAGCTTGCGGCCCATCACGCAGCCTTCCGGGCCGCCGTTCGCGAATTCGCGCAGGGCGTCGTTTCACCGCACGCCGCCGATATCGACCGCGAACATAAATTCCCGGAGAGACAGGTTCAGGCGGCCGGCGAATCGGGTCTCCTGGGGGTCCTGATCCCCCGCGAATACGGTGGCGCGGGCCTGGACGCCCTTTGCTTTGCGCTCTGCATCGAGGAGCTGGCGCAGGCATGCGCGTCGACCTCCGTGATCGTCGACGTGCACACGAGCGTCGGCAGCGAGCCGATCCTGCTCTTCGGAGATGAAGAGCAGAAGCGGAAGTGGCTGCCCAGGCTCGCGCGCGGCGAGCTCATCGGGGCTTTCGCTCTGACGGAGCCCTCATCCGGGTCCGACGCGGCATCGTTGACCATGACAGCGCGGCGCAACGGCAGCGGTTACGTGCTCAACGGCACCAAGGTCTTCATCACGAACGTCGGGCGCGCCGGCCTGTACATCGTGTTCGCGCGCACAGGTCCTGGCGCTCGCGCCGCGGGCGTCACCGCGTTCCTCGTCCCGGCCGATTCGCCAGGGGTTCGGGTCGGCCAGGTCTTCGAGAAGATGGGGCTCAACGGGTCACCGACCGGCGAGCTCGTGCTCGAGGACGTGGCGGTTCCGGCGGAGGACCGGCTGGCCGCCGAGGGACAGGGCTTCACGGTCGCGATGCGGGCTCTCGACTCGGGGCGCATCGGGATCTCGGGACAGGCCCTCGGCATCGCCCAGGCCGCCGTCGACCAGGCGCGCGCCCTGATGCGGGAGCGTGGACACGAGCAGGGTGACGATTTCCTGCTCGCCGACATGGCGACGCGGGTCGAGTCGGCCCGGTTGCTCGCGTACCGCGCGGCGTGGCTGTGCTCGGCGAAGCGGCCGTTCACGCGCGAGGCTTCGATGGCCAAGCTTCACTGCACCGACACGGCGATGCAGGTCGCGCTGGACGCGCTGCAGATCGCGGGAGAAGAGGGCGCGACGAAGGGCAGCCCATTCGAGCGCCACGTCCGAGACGCCAAGGCGCTGCAGATCTACGAGGGCTCGAATCAGGTTCAGCGCGTGGTGATCGCGCGCGAAATCCTCAAGCGACGAAACCCCGGATAATCGACCCGTGAACTTCGAGTTCTCCGAGGAGCAGATCGCGATCCGAGACACAATTCGCGAGCTGGTCCAGGACCGCGTAGCGCCGCGCGCGGCCGAGATCGACCAGAGCGGGGAGTATCCGAAGGATGTCGAAAAGCTCTTCGCCGACAACGGGATCCTCGGCATTCCGTTTCCCGAGCAGTACGGCGGCATCTCGGGCTCGAGCGTCACGATCTGCATGGGCATCGAGGAGATCGCGAAAGCATGCGCGAGCTCCTCTCTGATCCTCGCCGTGCAGGCCCTGGGGTCGTACCCCATCCTGATGGCGGGCACGGAAGAGCAGAAGAAAAGGCTCTGTCCGCCGCTCGCTTCGGGCGAGAAGGTCGCCGCCTACGCGCTGTCCGAGACCGGCAGCGGCTCGGACGCGGCCGCCATGAAGACGCGTGCGAAGCGCTACGGCGACGAGTACGTGCTCAACGGAAGCAAGCAGTTCATCACCCACGGCAGCGTCGCCGGCACGCTGGTCGTCTTCGCGCAGACCGACCCTGAGGCGGACCACCGCGGCATCTCGGCGTTCGTGCTCGAACGTGAGACCAGCCCCTGGCAGGCGCCGAAGATCGAGCACAAGCTGGGCATCCGCGGCTCGCCGACGGCGCAGATCGTGCTCGAGGACGTGAGGGTCCCGGCCGCCAACCGGCTGGGGGACGAGGGTGCGGGATTCAAGGTCGCGCTTGCAGTGCTCGACCGCTCTCGACCGGGCATCGGCGCGCAGGCGCTCGGCATCGCGGAGGGCGCCTTCGACTACGCGCTCAACTATGTCAAGGAGAGGCACCAGTTCGGCCAGCCCATCGCCGCCTTCCAGGGGATCCAGTTCATGCTCGCCGACATCGCGACACAGATCGAGGCCGCACGGCATCTCGTGTATCTGGCGGCGACCAAGGTCGACGCGAAGGCGGCGGACCTCACCAAGGTTGCGGCGATGGCGAAGCTTTTCGCTTCGGACATGGCGATGCAGGTGACCACGGATTGCGTGCAGCTGCTCGGCGGCTACGGCTACATCAGCGAATACCCGGTCGAGCGAATGATGCGCGACGCGAAGATCACGCAGATCTACGAGGGCACCAACCAGATTCAGCGGGTGGTCATAGCCAGGGCTCTGCTGCGTTGAGCGCCATGCAGGCGCCGCCGCCGCCCGCGCCCCGGCGGGCGAGCGCCCCGTGGTTTCCGCCGCCGACCTACCCGCCGCCACAGCCCCCGGCCCGCCGGCAAGGCGGAGACCGCAACGCCGCGGTTTCGCTCTCGGCGGGGACTTTCGGCATCGTGCTCGCCCTGGCGGCCACCTTCATCCTGGTGCTGGGCTTCGCGATGGCGCTTCCGCCGCTGGCGGTGGCTCTCGGCGTCGCGCTCTCGCCGCCGGGGATGATCCTGGGACCGATCGCCTACTTCGTGGGAAAGGCGGCGGTCAGGCGAATCGACGAATCGAAGGGAGCCCTTGGAGGTCGTGGCACCGCCGTGGCCGGATGGGTGCTTGGCGTGGTCGCGACCGCGGTGGCGGCCGTGGTGACGCTGGTCTGGATCGTCGTTCTCCTGGAAGCCACCTCCACCCCAAGCTGACCGCTTGGACCGAATCGCGGACGCCTTCGCCTGGCCTTTCCACGATCCAGGGTGGTTGACCAAGATCCTGCTTATCGGCCTCATCCTCGTGATCCCGGTGATCGGCGCGATCAACGGAATCGGCTGGATGCTGTCCGCGCTCGACCGGCTGCGCGCGGGGGACCAGACGCTGCCGCCGGCCGGACTCCAGCACCTCGGCCGCGGCATGCGGCTCTTCGTCGTATTCCTCGTGTACGGCCTGGCCCTGACGGCGATCGCGGGCTTGGTCTACACGCCCGCGGTCCTCATCCTCGCGCGCGCGGGTCAGGGTCCGGTCAGCGCTGGACTGATCACGCTGGGCGTCCTGCTGAGCGTCATGAGCTATGGCGTGGCGACGCTCGGCTTCCTCGTCCTCAACTTCGCGACGCCGGCCATCATCCTCGAGACAGAGCGTGCGGGCATCGTGGGCGGCCTGCGCGTCTCGACGGTGCTTCGGCGATGCAGGGCATCGGCGGCCAACACCCTGATCGCGGGCCTTATGCTGATCGCCGCCGGTTTCGTCGGGTCGTCGGGCGCCATCGCCTGTGGGATCGGGATCCTCTTCACGACGGCCTATTCGCTGGCGATGCAGGCGTGGATCGTCCGGAGTTTCGAGGTGGGATCGACAGCGGTCGCCGCCGCTTGAGGAGGAGATGATGTCGGACGTTCCGCCGCCGCCACCGGGTGGCGAATCCAACGACCCGCCGCCCCCTCCGCCACCACCGCCCGCGTCGCCCACTCCACCCCCGCCGCCACCGCCCCCGGGCGGGTTCTCTCCATCACCGCCGCCGCCGCCCGCACCTCCTCCTCCGGCCGGCGGCGGATTTCCACCCCCACCGCCCCTCCCCGGCGGAGGCTATCCGGTGCCGCCTCCACCGCCTGGCGGCGGGTATCCGCCGCCGCCGGGGTACGGCCAGCCCCCGCCCGGTTACGGCCAGCCCCCACCGGGCTACGGCCAGCCGCCTCCGGGTTACGGTCCGCCTCCCGCCTACGGCCCACCCCCTCCACCAGGTGGCGGTTACGTGCCTCCTCCACCCCCGGGCGGGTACGGCGGCTACACGCCGGGCGCCTACGGCTACGCCCAGCCGCGCACGGACGGTCTCGCCATCGCCTCGCTCATCGTCGGCATCCTCGCCATTCCTTGCTCGTTTCTGTGCCTGGGCATCGCGCTCGGGCCGGCGGCCGCGATCATGGGCTTCATCTCGCGGCAGAGGGTCAGCTCGAGCGGCGGCGCGATCGGCGGAGGTACGCTGGCCCTGGTCGGGCTGATCCTGGGCGTGGTCGGTTTCGTGCTGAGCGTGATCGCCTTCTTCTTCTACCTGTCGGGCAGCTTCAACTCGATCCCCAACGGCACCGCCAGCCCGTAGGCGTAACCGCAGGCGCGGTACAGCGTTGTTAAAATCCCGGTGCTCATGGTTAGGGCCAGGCCCAGACGGGCCAGGCGGTCCCGCTACAACGTCTCCTATCGCCTGACCAGGTCGGTGCCTGCGGCGATCATCGCCGTGGTCCTGCTCGCGGTCATCGCGGGCGCGACCCTCGCGTATAAACGGTTGGACGACTTCGTCACCGCGACCACCGGCCAGCACATCAACCCGGCCACCGAGATCATCCAGGCCGTGGCGCCTGCGCCCGGCACGATCGCCTACAAGCTGAAGCACGGGGAGCAGGTCAACGTGCTGCTGCTGGGTATGGGCGGCTACGAGAACGACGCGCCGTTCCTCACCGACTCGATCATGGCGGTCTCCATCGACCCGAACAGCAACCGGGTGATGATGGCTTCGATCCCGCGCGACCTGGTCGTGCGCATGAACCTTCAGACGGATCCGAGCCGGACGTGGGTGCAAAAGATCAACGCCGCCTACGAGGTGCCGTACACGCAGGTGATCTGCTGCGTCGCTCCGCAGTACCAGGGCCGCGACGGAGGCGGTTACGCGGCGGAGCACGAGGTCGGCAAGGTGACGGGCTTGAAGTTCGATCGTTTCATCGCCGTCGACTTCGTGGCCTTTCGGGACATGGTCAACGCGCTGGGCGGTGTCGACGTCTGCCTGAGCTCGAACCTCGACGACACCTCGTATCCGGACTACCACAACGGGTTCATGCCCATTCACTTCAAGGCAGGTTGCCAGCACCTCAATGGCGAGAAGGCCCTGGAGATCGCGCGTTCGCGGCACGCCAGCGAGCCGGCGCAGGCCTCTGACTTCGGCCGGGCCAAGCGCCAGCAGGACATCATGGAGGCGATCAAGCAGAAGGCGACCACCGTGAACGGCTTCTCCAAGGCGCCGCAGCTGCTCGAGGCCCTGCAGAAGAACATCTTCACGGACATGACCGTCTCGGACATGAAGGCGATCTTCGACTGGGGAAAGAACCTGCCTGACGCCTCGATCATCCGTGTCGCGCTGACCGCGCCCTCGGGCGCCGCTAGCGGCAACCTGCTCGACTACGGCGACTGCGGCCTCGGCCCGTACACGTCGCAGCTGTGCCCGGACGACCCGACCTACACGATGATCCACCGCTACCTCGCCTCGGTGCTGATCGACCCACGGACGCTGGGCGAGAAGGCGCCGGTGCAGATCCTCAACGCGTCGAACAACTACGCCAGCCTCGGCTCGCTGGTCACGACCATGCTCGATCCGACCGGCCTTCAGCTGGCGGACTCGGTCAGGCACGCGCCGGCGTCACGCACGCAGATCCTCGACTACTCCGGCGGCAAGTTCCCGCTGACCGCCTCGTGGCTCTCGCACTTCTTCGGCGCCCCGGTGATCGCCGTCACGCCCGCCACCGCCTCGCCAGCGGCGGGTCAGCAGACGTACGGGCTGGTGGTGGTCGTCGGTCACGACTTCGCCCTACGCTGGTTGGGCGAGTGAGAAGCTGACCGAAGACGGCGACCTAGTCAAGCGGTTTCGCTCCGGTGACGTGCGGGCCCTGGCCCGCGCGATCAGCCTGGTCGAGCGACGCGATCCCGCGGTGCGCGAGCTCGAGACCTCCCTCCGCCAGGCCGGCGCGACGCCCGGCGTCGTCGGTTTTACCGGGGCGCCCGGCACCGGCAAGTCGACCCTGGTCGACGGGCTCGTAGCGCTGCTGCGCAAACAAGGCAAGTCGGTCGCGGTGCTCGCGACCGACCCCAACTCGCCGTTCACGGGAGGCGCGATCCTCGGAGATCGAATTCGGATGCAGCGCCACGCGCTCGACCCCAAGGTCTTCATCCGCAGCATGGGCGCGCGGGGTCACCTCGGGGGCCTTTCACTGGCCGCGCGCGAAGGGATCCGGCTGCTGGGCGCCTTCGGCTTCGACGAGGTGATCCTCGAGACTGTCGGGGTCGGGCAGTCCGAGCTCGAGATCGCTGCGGTGGCCGACACGACCGTCGTCGTCCTGACTCCGAACCTGGGCGACGGTGTGCAGATGATCAAGGCCGGCATACTCGAGATCGCCGACGTGTTCGTGGTCAACAAGGCCGACATCGAAGGCCACAACAGGGTTGTCACCGAGCTGCGGACGATGCTCAGCCTCTCGGCCAGGAAGGGGAGGTGGCGGCCGCCCATCGTGGCGACGGTCGCCGCCCGCCAGGAGGGTATCGACCAGGTGTGGGAGGCGGTGGAGGCGCACCGGCGTCAGCTCGAGTCGAGCGGCGAGGCGCAGCGGCTGGCGGAGCAGAGGCTCCGCGACGAGACGGCGGAGGTGGCGGCCGAGATCGCGCGTCGCCGGGTCAAAGAGCAGCTGGAAGGGGACCCGGCGCTGGCCGAACGGCTGCTCGCGGACGGCAGCCCGTACACGATGGCGGAGGAGATCCTGGACCGAAAGGGATAATCAATTCGGATGAAGGTTCGAGCCCGCGAGGCGGGACGGGTGTGGGAGGAGGATTTCGCGGCCGGCCCGACGCGGGACGACGGCATCGAGACCTCCACCATCTCGGGCATACCGCTCAAGCCGCTCTACACACGAGAGGACTTGCCGCGGCGCCAAGAGGAGTACCCGGGGCAGTTCCCCTACACGCGGGGCATACACCCGAGCGGCTACCGCGGCCGGCTGTGGACGATGCGACAGTTCTCCGGCTTCGCCACGGCCGAGGAGACGAACCGGCGCTACAAATACCTGCTCGCCAACGGCCAGACCGGGCTCTCCGTCGCATTCGACATGCCCACGCTGATGGGGCAGGACTCGGACGCCCCGACGAGCCGCGGCGAGATCGGCCACTGCGGGGTTGCGATCGACTCGCTGTCCGACATGGAGGCGCTGTTCGACGGCATCCCGCTGGGGGAGATCACGACCTCGATGACGATCAACTCACCCGCCGCGATCCTGCTGTGCATGTACATCGCGGTCGCCGAGGAGCAGGGCGTGGCGGCGGCGACGCTCGGCGGCACGCTGCAGAACGACATCCTCAAGGAGTTCATCGCGCAAAAGGAGTTCATCTTTCCGCCGGCGCCGTCGATGCGGCTGGTCGTCGATTCGATCGAGTACTGCGCGAAGGAGGTGCCGAGGTGGAACACCATCTCCATCTCCGGGTATCACATCCGCGAGGCCGGGTCGACCGCGGTCCAGGAGCTCGCGTTCACACTCGCGGACGGGATGGCGTACGTCGATGCGTGCCTCGAGCGGGGCATGCACATCGACGAGTTCGCGTCGCGGCTTTCCTTCTTCTTCGATGCCCACATCGACTTCTTCGAGGAGATCGCCAAGTTCCGCGCCGCCAGGCGCATCTGGGCGCGATGGATGCGGGAGCGATACGGAGCCCAGCAGGAGCGCTCGTGGAAGCTGCGCTTTCACACGCAGACCGCCGGCGTGTCGCTGACGGCACAGCAGCCCGAGCTGAACATCGCGCGCACGGCGATCGAGGCGCTGGCCGCGGTTCTCGGCGGCACGCAGTCGCTGCACACGAACGCGATGGACGAAGTGCTCGCCCTGCCGACCGACAAGGCCGCTCGACTCGCGTTGCGCACGCAGCAGCTGCTCGCATACGAGACCGGGGTCGCCAACACGATCGACCCGCTTGGAGGGAGCTACTTCGTCGAGGCGCTCACGGACGAGATGGAGCGGCAGGCCGAGGCCTACTTCAAGAGGATCGAGGAAATCGGTGGTGTCATCCCCGCCATCGAAGCGAGCTTCTTCCAGAAGGAGATCGCCGACGCGGCGTTCCGTTACCAGCAGGAGCTCGAGCAGAAGCAGCGGCTGATGGTCGGAGTCAACGAGTTCACGGTGGACGATGAGCCGCCGATCGACATTCTGCGCATCGACCCGCGACTCGAGAGGGAGCAGGTGGCGCGCGTGCGCGACGTGCGTGCCAAACGCGACCAGGCGAGGTGCTCCAACGCGCTGACCCGGCTGCGCAAGGCCGCCGCGGGGACGGACAACCTCATGCCCTACATCCTCGAGGCGGTGAAGGCGTATGCGACGGAGGGCGAGATCATGCAGACGCTGGTCGAGGTCTTCGGCACGTACACCGAGCAGGCGGTCGTCTAGCAGTGCCCACCGCGGTCCGCCCGGTGCGAATCATCGTGGCCAAGGTCGGCCTTGATGGACACGACCGCGGTGTGAAGGTCGTCGCCCGGGCGCTGCGCGACGCGGGGTACGAGGTGATCTACACGGGATTGCGTCAGACCCCTGAGATGGTCGTCGATGCGGCGCTGCAGGAGGACGCCCAGGTGGTCGGTCTCTCCATCCACTCCGGCGCGCACATGACGCTTTTTCCCGCGGTGGTCGAAGAGCTCAAGCGACGCAAGGCAACCGACATCGTCGTGTTCGGGGGCGGCATCATCCCCGACGACGACATCGCGGCGCTCAAGAAGCAGGGCGTGGCCGAGATCTTCACGCCCGGCACGCCACTGCAGGAAATCGTGGACTGGCTGCGCAAACGGTTCCCTGAGACAAAGGGGCAGGACCAACCCGGATAGTCCGGCCGATCCGGAGATCGACTGGCCGCCCGACTTGGATAGTCCGGCCTATCTGGACACCACCCGGCCCGGCAATTCGGATAGTCCGGCCTATCCGGTCCGCGCCTCGCCGCCCGACTCGGATAGTCCGGCCGATCCCGACCCAGCGCTCCGAAATCAGCCGACGGTGACGATCGTTCCGGCCACCTTGTCGTGGAGCGCCTGGTGGCGGGCGTCCCACAGCTGCCAACCCCAGCCCACGAACCCGATCAAGCACACCGGGGTGAGGACCAGCTCGAGCCACCACAGGAACGCGCGCAGCAGCGCCTGTCCCACCTGCGGGTTCTGGCCGGTGCGCTCCTCGCGGACCCTGAAGTTGAAGACCATCATCCCGATCGACTGACCCCGCGCGTTCCAGAAGTAGCCGAGGTATCCCAGCGCCACCACCAGCCCGATGAGGCCGGAGATGCCGTGGCTGCCCCTGGTGATCGCCTCGAGGATGCCGACCACCACTCCGAGGATGACCACGTCGATCAGGCCGCCGACGATCCGGAGCCAGGGGCTTGCCAGGTTGCCCGGAATGGCCACCGCGCCGCCGCCGCCATAAGCCATCGGTGGGATCGGTGGGATCGGCGGGCCCTGCGGACCCGGCGGAGGCGGAGGCGGAACCATCGGCGGCTGGCCGCCGCCGTACGGCGGGGGTGGGGGAGGAGGCGGGTTCTGCATCTCGTTGACCTCCGCAAAACCAGGCCGGTCGGGGTGGTTGCCGTATCATATCGGGGCCTCTCCAACCCGAGGCGCCACCATGCAACTGAAGGCCTCCACCCGCCAGCTGATCGGCAAACGCTCCCGCCGGCTTCACCGCCAGGGGAAGCTCGCCGCGGTCGTGTACGGCCATAACACGCAGCCGACACCGCTGGAGCTTGATCGGCTCGAGTTCCAGAAAGTCTTCGTCAAGTCCGGCCGGACGCACCTGGTCGACCTGGTCGTCGACGGCGACCGGACTGAAAAGGTGCTCGTGCGCGAGATCCAGACCCATCCCCGCCGGCTGGGACCCATCCACGTCGACTTCTACCAGGTCAACCTCGAGGAGAAGATCCAGGTCGAGGTGCCCATCCACCTCACCGGCGAGTCCGCGGCCGTCAAGCGCGGCGACGCGGACATCCTGCAGCCTCTCCACACCATCCGCGTGGAGTGCCTGCCGTCGGACATCCCCGAATCGTTCGAGGTCGACCTGACGCCGCTGGACGAGATCGAGTCGGAGCTCCGCGTCTCCGACCTCACGCCGCCCAGGGGTGTGACCGTGCTGGATGACCCTGAGGACCTGCTGGTGAAGATCGTCCACAAGCGCGAGATGAAGGTCGAAGAGGAAGTGCCGCTCGCCGAGGCCGCCGTGCCGGCCGAAGGCGAGGCCGCCGAAGGCGAGGCTCCCGCCGCAGGGGAAGCAGCCGAGACCAAGGAATGATCGGCGCCGCCATCGGCGGCAGCTTGATCCAGGTCCCGGATCCGAACAACACGACCGCGCTGATCTATCTCGTCGTCGGCTTCGGGGTCCTCGTCGCTTTCGTGGTGGCGGCCAGGGTGATCGGCCGCATGACGGGCGACCAGATGCGCAAGCGCCACCTGCACACCGACCTCATCGTCATCACGCGACGCGTCGTGACCGTGATCGTGATCGTGATCGGCCTGTTCTGGGCGTTCGGTTTCGCGCTGCAGAACTCGAACCTCCCGCTCCTCGGCATCCTGCTCGCGACCGTCGTCGCGGCGTTCGGCGTGCAGGACCTGCTCAAGGATTACGTTTCGGGCTACTACGTGCTCCTCGAGCGCCACATGCGTGTCGGCGATCGGATCACCATCGACACGCTCTCGGGCACGATCACCGAGGTGAGGCTCCGCGTCACTCTGCTCAAGAGCGATGCGGGCGACCTCATCGTCGTACCCAACTCCGAGCTGTTCAACAAGTCGGTCACGGTTCACGTGGCGGCGGTGGAGCGAGTCGCGGAGACGAAGGAAGAGGCCCGGGAGGCGGCTAAGCCAACGCCTCCAGAGTGATCCGGCACAGGGCGTCGAGCTCGCCGCCGGCGAGGTCCGTTTCCTGCGCGATGAGCTCGCGCATCATCTCCGAAGCGAGCTCCGCGTGGATGCCTCCGGCGACCTGGGTTGCGAGCGAGCGGAGGTGGAACGTGTGGTCTGGCCGGTCGCTCGAGTCTTCTAGGTCGACCTCGACCCTGTCGAGCTGGACGAACTTCCTCCACCGGGCGACCTCGGCCTCGCCGGTCTCCGGCGCGTCCGACAGGTGCATGCAGTTGAGCCCGCCATAGATTCCGTAGCGCTCGCGGAGTGAGCCGGGCCGCGACTTCGCGATCTGCGTCTCACCGAGGTCGTGGCGCATCTGCCTCAGCGCGTCCTCCCCCGCAGTGACCCGACCGACGAGCACAGGTAGGGCCGTCATGAAGTCGACGAGCCAGGGAAAGAACGGCCGGCCCTGCAGGAGGTCGTAGTGCTCGTTGATCAACGGCTCGGGCGCCCTGAACCAGGCAAGCGATTCGAGCTTCCAGTCGCGCTCCGACGAGAGCCAGCCCCAGATCCCCGCTCGGGCGGCGAGTCGATAGGCGGCGTCGGGCTTGAAGATGACGAGGGCGTCGGACATTCCGGCGCTTATTGTCCCGGCTTCCTGTCTCGCGGGTTGGGCGTGTAAACCTTGCGCCCCTGCAGCTTCTCCGGCATGTGCCTCTGGTCGGCCACCCCGCCCTCGAAATCATGAGCGTATTTGTAGCCGCGGCCGTAGCCCATCGATTTCATCAAACCGGTGGGCGCGTTGCGCAGGTGCAGCGGCACGGGCTCGTTGCCCGTCTCCTCGATGAGGGCCTTGGCGGCGCCGTACGAAATCATCGCCGAGTTCGACTTCGGGGCCAGCGCGAGGTAAAGGGCAGCCTCGCTCAGCGGCAGGACGGCCTCGGGCATGCCCACGAAATGCGCTGCCTGCTGCGCGGCCACGGCGACCGAAAGGGCTTGGGGGTCGGCCAGCCCGACGTCCTCGGCGGCGAGGATGACCAGGCGGCGCGCGACGAACATCACATCCTCGCCGGCCTCGAGCATCCGCGCCATCCAGTAGACGGCCGCGTCGGGGTCGCTCCCGCGGACGCTCTTGATCAGCGCCGACACGATGTCGTAGTGCTGGTCGCCCGCTCGGTCGTAGAGGAGGTGTCGCTGCTGCATCGCCTGCTCGACCTGCTCGAGGCTTATCTCGGACTCACCCGCCAGGGCGGCCGCCGCCTCCAGGCCGTTGAGCGCCACCCGCGCGTCGCCGCGCGCGACCTCGAGGAGCGCCTCAATGGCTTCACCGCTGATTCGAGCCTTCAGCTCGCCCAGGCCCCGCCCGACGACGAGATTCAGCTCGTCGCGCGTGAGCTGCTCGAGGCGGAACACGCGGCTGCGCGACAGCAGCGGCGCGATGACCTCGAAGGAGGGGTTCTCGGTCGTGGCTCCGATCAGGGTCACCGTGCCTTCCTCGACGTGCGGCAGGATCGCGTCCTGCTGGGCCTTGTTGAAGCGATGGATCTCGTCGATGAAGAGCACCGTCCGAAGCCCGGCGCGGCGGTGGACCTTCGCCTCGGCGACCACCTTGCGGAGGTCGGCGACGCCCGCCGTGACCGCCGACATGCCGACCATGCGGGCGTTGGTTTCGGTCGCGAGCAGCCCGGCCAGCGTCGTCTTGCCGCTTCCGGGCGGGCCCCACAGGACGATGCTCGGCAGGTTCCCGGAGCGGGTCAGCTGGCGCAGGACGGCGACCACCCCCTGCTGGCCGACCAGGTCCTCGAAGCGCTTTGGCCGCATCCGGGTGGCAAGTGGCGGCCGCGGCTCGGAACCCTCCGGGATCGGGAAGAGGTCGCCCTGCTCGGTCATGGCTAGATTGTCGTCCGAGCGCCACTCCGGGGCCAGGAGGCCCGACCTGGAGGCCTCTGGCCTAGAATTCCGCCCCGTGGCCAACTGCTGGTACTGCAGCTCGGAGCTCCCGGAGACCTCGCAGTACTGCCCTAGCTGCGGCCACAGCCAGACCGACCGCACCTCGAGCCCCCTTTTCGGCGTGGTCGATCCCACCACAGGCATCTGGAACTCCAAGTTCGTCAACGCCCTGGTCGGCCAGGAGGCCAACCGGGCCGTCAGGTACCATCGCCCACTCTCCGTGCTGGTCGTTGAGCTCGACCACGCCGAGCACATCCACAAGGAGCTCGAGCAGATCCAGATCGAAGGCCTGCTCCGTGAGATCTCCGAGCGTCTCGGCCACGCCATCCGCGACACCGACACTGTCGGCTTCCTGGACGCGGAGGGGCCGCCACACTTCGCGATCGTCCTGCCCGAGACCGACGAGCAGGGCGCGACGCTGGCGGCGGACAAGATCCGGCGGTCCATCGCGTCGCATGACTTCTCGACGAGCGGCGCCTGGCGCCGGATCACCGTGAGCTGCGGCGCGGCGACCATCGACGCGATCCCCGGCTTCACGCAGGAGGCCGGGCTCATGAACCGGCGCGAGTACACAGGCAACCTGCTCCGCGAGGCCTACCAGGCCCTCGAGTCAGGCCGGTCGTCGGGGACGAACCGGACCTCGGTCGGCGCGTACCGAAGCTGACCCGCATCTACCTCATCCGGCACGCGGACGTCGAGAATCCGCGTCGCATCCTGTACGGGCACCTGGACGGCTTTCAGCTCAGCGCGCTCGGCCGGGCGCAGGCGGCCGCGGTCGGCGACCGGTTGAGGTCGACCGGTCTGCGCCGCATCATCCACAGCCCGCTCGCCCGCGCCGTCGAAACCGCGCAGCTGATCAGCGCCCGGCTCGAGACGCCCGCAATGCTGGAGGCCGACGCGGCGCTCCGCGAGGCGGAGTTCAGCCGCTACCTCCAGGGGCTTCCCTACTGGCAGGTCCCCCTGCTCCGGCCGCTCTGGTACGTGCACAAGGCCAAGCGCGGAATCGTGCCGGGTGACGAGTCGATCGAGGTGATGGGGAGGAGGGTGCTCGACGTCGTCCGCCGGGCCGCCCGGGAGCATCCAGGCGAGACCACCGGAATCGTCAGCCACGCCGACCCGCTCAACGCGGCGTGGATCGTCCTCGACGGACGGCCGCAGAACGAGCGCGAGATGTACCGGAAGACGATCGACAAGGCCGGCATGCTCCAGCTCGACGTGGAGGGTGAGAAGCCCGTGGCCTGGGAGTACGTCCCGCCTCCGCAGGTGGCAAACCCGGCCCCGCGCGCCGCTTGAGCGATCGCCGGTTTCCAGCAGGCTTCCTGTGGGGGACGGCCAGCGCGGCGCACCAGGTCGAAGGGGGCAACAGGAACAACGACTGGTGGGAGTTCGAGCAGCAACCCGGCCGAATCGCCAACGGCGACACGTCCGAGGTGGCCTGCGACAGCTACCACCGCTACCACGAAGACTTCGCGCTGCTTCGCGACCTGAACCAGAATGCGCACCGCCTGTCGATCGAGTGGTCGCGTGTCGAGCCGACTGAGGGCGTGTTCGACGAGCGCCAGGTCCGCCACTACCGCGACGTGCTGGCCGATCTGCGCGAGCAGGGATTGATGCCGATGGTGACCCTGCACCACTTCACGAGCCCACTCTGGTTTGTTCGCAAGGGTGGCTGGACGGTGTCGAGCGCGCCGCATGCGTTCTTGCGCTTCGTGCACCGCGTGGTGGATGAGCTGGGGGACCTGGTCGGCATGTGGTGCACCATCAACGAGCCGAGCATCTACGCGGGCAACGGTTGGATCATCGGCGAGTTTCCGCCCGGCCATCGCGGAGACCTGGTCGCCGTCTACCGCGTGACGGCGAACATGCGCCGCGCGCACGAGCTGGCGTACGGCGCGATCAAGCGCCGGTGGCCGGATGCGCCGGCCGGCCTCTCGCACCACAAGTTCCTGTTCATGCCCGCCTCGGACCGGCTCCGCGACAGGTGGGCGGCGCGCACGGCGCAGGCCGTGCTGGATCAGTGGCCGACGGGGCCCGGGCGCTGGTCCAGGATCGTCGAGGCGAGCGCCGACTTCGTCGGGATCGCGCACTACTGGGGACAGACGGCCGCCTTCGACCCGCTCCGGCCGCGCGAGCAGTTCATCCATCGCTCCAACGTCGCGGGCGTGCCCGTCACGGAGATGGGCTGGAGCGCGGACCCATCGTGGATGCGGACGGTGCTCAACGAGGTGCGCGGCCTCGGCAAGCCGATATACATCACCGAGAACGGGCTCGCCAGCAACGATGACGAGTGGCGGCAGCGCTACCTCGTCGAAATCCTGTCCAGCGTGCGCCTCGCGATCGACGACGGGGTCGACGTGAGGGGCTACTTCCACTGGACGAACATGGACAACTTCGAGTGGGCGCGCGGCTACGCGGCGAGGTTCGGGCTCATCGCGGTGGACCGCCGGACGCTCGAGCGAACAATCAAGCCGAGCGGGCGGCTCTACTCCAGAATCGCGGCCGCGAACGCGCTCCCCGGTTGACTAGACTCTCGTGAGTGACCCGCAAGTCGGTGGCGGTGGGCATCGTGGCCATCGCGCTGGGGGCGATTCTCACGGTGTCTCTGGCCTGGGGACTCCAGCACGCCGCCCTCGCGAATCCTTCGGTGCTGGGCCGGCCCGCGCCGCAGCTCGCGATCCGGACCGTCTCTGGAGGTGTGTTCAGCGTCGGCTCTCAACGCGGCCAGCCTGTCGTCCTGAACTTCTGGGCTTCGTGGTGCGGGCCCTGCGTCGAGGAAGGCGCCGTGCTTTCCGGTACCGCAGCGCTGCGTTCCGACGTCAGCTTCGTCGGCGCAGACAATCGGGACACTGACTCCGGATTCCAGGCCTACGAGCGCCAGCATCCGCATGTTTACCCGTCGGGCCCGATAGTCCAGGGCTCCTACCAGTCTTACGGGGTGGCCGGCCTGCCCGCGACCTATTTCATCGACCCCGACGGTGTGGTCGTCGCCTCCTTCGTCGGTCCGCTTGACGCGACGACCCTGAACCATTACCTCGGCCTGATCGCGCGATGAGCATGGTCGTGAAGTGGGCCCTTCCTGCCGTCATCGTCGCGGCGTGCGTCGGATATCTCGCCTACTCGGCGACGGGCGGCTCGACGGAGTACTACCTCACCGTCACGCAGCTGCGGGCGAGCCACGCCTCGGGCGACGTACGCGTCGCGGGCGTCGTCCAGGGCGACGTGCAGAAGACGGACGGCGGCCTGCGCGTCACGTTCACAGAGAAGGACGGGACCGCGTCGATGCCCGTCGAGTACAGCGGAACTCTGCCTGACATCTTCCAGCCGGGGATCACCGTCGTGGTCGGAGGAGCGATGGGCGCCGACGGCGTGTTCCACGCGCACACGCTGCTCGCCAAGTGCCCGTCGAGGTTCTCGACGACGCCCTATACCTCGTGACACGACCAGCTCGGGGAGCGCGGCGGATGTGCCTGCATCTTCGGGGGAGCGCAGCGTCATGATGCTCGGCTACCTGGGCGCGGGTGCCCTGCTGGCCGGGTTGGTCCTGGGTGGCTTTTCGGCGCTCCTCTCGTTCTGGTCCGGTTGGCGTGAGAACGCGATCATGGTCCAGGTCGGACGCCGCGCGTTTTATGCCGCGGCGGCGATGGTGGTGGTCGCGGGTGCTCTCCTCGAGTCGGCCCTGCTCACGCACGACTTCTCCCTTGCCTATGTCACCGAGCACACCGACCTCTCGACTCCGATGGCGCTGGTGGCCGCCGGGTTTTACGGCGGCCAGGAAGGCTCGCTCCTCTACTGGACGCTGGTGCTTGGGCTGCTCGGCAGCGCGTCGCTGGCCGCAAGCGCAAGGCTGGGCGTGCGGCTTTCCGCCTACGCGGCCGGGTTGCTGGCCGCCATCCTGAGCTTCTTCCTGTTCGTCCTCACGGTGGTGGCGAGCCCGTTCGACCTCCTGCCGATCACGCCGCCCGACGGCCTCGGCCTGAACCCGGTGCTGCGCGATGGCGGGATGCTGATCCACCCACCGGTGGTCCTGGCGGGCTTCGCCGCGTTCGCGATCCCGTTCTCATTCGCCGGCGCGGCCCTCCTCGCCGGGCGCGGCGACGCCGCGTGGGTCGCCCACACCCGGCGCTTCGCGCTGCTCGCCTGGACCCTGCAGACGGCGGGCCTGCTGCTGGGGATGTGGTGGGCGTATCACGTGCTCGGTTGGGGCGGCTACTGGGGTTGGGACCCTGTCGAGAACGTGGCGCTCATGCCGTGGCTCGCCACGACCGCCTACCTCCATTCGTCGCAGGTGCAGGAGCGTCGCGGCCGGCTCCGAGCCTGGAACTTCAGCCTGGTCATCGTCGCATTCCTGCTCGTCGTGTTCGGCACGTTCATCGTCCGCAGCGGGATCGTGCCCTCTGTGCACACGTTTGCCGTGAGCGCGATCGGGCCGTGGTTCCTGGCCTTTCTCTTCGTTTGCATCCTGTTCTCCGCCGTTGTCCTGGCGGCGCGCGCGGGCACGCTGGGGTCGAGCCGGACCGCGCCGGCGCCCGTCGTGTCGCGGGAGGGCGCGTTCGTCGTGCAGAACCTGCTGCTGCTGGGGGCCGTCGCCGTCGTCTTCTGGGGCACCATCCTCCCGCTCGTCTCGGGCATCGTCGGGACCGAACGCGTCCCGGACGCCTCCTACTTCGAGCGGGCCAGTGGGCCGATCTTCGTGGTCCTCCTTGCTCTGATGGCCGTGGGGCCGCTGCTTCCGTGGCGGCGGGCCGGCCGAGCGTCCTTGCGTGCCCTGCGGTGGCCCGCCGCCGCCGCCGCCATCGTGCTCCTCGGGCTGGTCCTGGCCGGCGTGCGCTCGGTCGCGGCCCTGGTCGCTCTTCCGCTGGCCGCCGGCGCCGCCTTCACGGCGTTCACGGAATTCGGGCGAATGGCGGCTCGAATGCGCCGCCACAGCGCGAATCTTGGGCCCCTCCTCATGCGCAGGCGCCGCCGGTACGGCGCTTACCTGGCACACATCGGCCTCGTGGTCGTGGTGGTCGGGATCGCCGCCTCTCACTTCTGGCAGCAGGAGAAGGACGTCACGCTCGCCCCGGGTCAGTCGGTGACGGTCGCCGGCTACACGCTCACCTACACCGGGACGCTGCAGCGCCGGCTGTCAGACCACACCGAGGATTTCGCCGCCCTGCGGTTTGGCGAACAGACGCTGGAACCGTCGCGGGCCGTCTACAGCACTCTCGGTGGACAGGCGCTGACCCACGTCGCCATCTCGACCACGCCCGTCGCGGACGTCTATGTCGTGCTGACCTCGACCGGTGCCGACGGGTCGGCCACGTTCCAGGTGTTCGTCAATCCGCTCGTCACCTGGATTTGGGCCGGCGGAGCGATCATCATCCTCGGCGTGGTGGTCGGAAACGTGGGCGGGAGGAGCCTGGTGGTCGAGCCGGTGCGCCGTCGCGCAACGGTGACGCAGCCGGCCTGAGCCGATGGCGATCATCGTGGCGACGCTGCTGCTGTTCGCCGCCGGCCCGTTTGTCTTGTGGCCGCTGCTGAGGACGCCGGCGGAGGGGGAGGCTTCTCCCACCCGGCAGCCTTGAGCCTGCTGGTCGCCGACGGTCTGACGCAGCGCTTTGGTCGTGAGGTCGCGCTCGATTCGGTCGACATGGTGCTCGACTCAGAAGAACACATCGCGGTGCTGGGGGAGAACGGCGCGGGCAAGACCACGTTGCTCCGCATCCTGGCGACGGCCGCGCGGCCGACGTCCGGAAGGCTCGAGATCTTCGGGCTCGATGCGTTCCGCGAGCGCCGGCGCCTGCGCCGCCGGATCGGGTTCGTCGCGCATGCGCTCGGTCTCTACCCCGCGCTGTCCGCGCTGGAGAACCTCGAGTTCTTCTGTGACCTGCACGGTGTCGATCGCTCGAGTGCGCCGTTCGCGCTCGAGACCGTCGGACTCTCGGAATGGGGGCAGAGGCGGGCCGGTCTGCTCTCGCGTGGATCGCAGCAGCGACTCGCCATCGCGCGCGCCATCCTGCACGACCCGAAGCTGCTCGTGCTCGACGAGCCCGACGCGAGCCTCGGATCCGACGCCGGCGATCTGCTCGCACGGATCATGCAGGGCCGCACCGTGATCCTTGCCACGCACGACCACGCGCTCGCCAACCGGCTGTGCCCGCGGACGCTCGTGCTTCGTCACGGCCGGTCGGTCGGAACCGCGACGCGGCTGCGTGTCGTGCGGTGAACGCATGAAGGTCGCGCTCGCCGTCGCCCGGAAGGACTTGAGGTCGGAGTGGCGCACGCGTGAGCTCATCCCCGCCCTGGTGCAGTTCATAGTCCTCGCGCTCGTGATCGCGAACTTCGGTTTTCAGATCGACCCGCGCAATGCCAACGAGATCGCGCCGGGTCTTCTCTGGCTGGTGCTGATATTCGCGGGCCTCGTGGCCTTCGGTCGCACCTTCGCCGCCGAGCGCGAGCAGGCGTCGCTGGAGGCGATGATGCTGACGCCGGCGTCGCCCACGTCGATCTTCGCCGGCAAGGCGATCGCGGCCGCCACCCTCCTCGTCATCTGCGAGGCGGTGATGCTGCCCGCCCTGACGCTCTTCTTCGGAACGCCGCTCACCGGCCAGGTCGTGTTCGCCGTTTTGCTGGCCACGGTCGGGATGACCGTCCTGGGATGCCTGTTCGCGGCGATGGTCGCGCGCATCCGGGCGCGCGAGCTGCTTCTGCCGCTGCTGACGCTGCCCCTATGGATCCCGATCATCGTCGCGGGTGGGCAGGCGCTGCAGGCCGCGATGGGACTGCAGGCCAGCTGGGACCAGGGCATCGGGCTGTTGATCGACTTCGACATACTGTTCGTGGTGCTCACCTCCCTCACCGCGCGATTCGTGCTCGATGACTAGCTACACGCGCGCCGCCGCCGGCGCGGCGGTCTTGATGCTGCTTGCCGGCGCGGCGATCTTCCTGTATGCGCCGACCGACGCGCTGCAGCACATCGTGCAGAAGATCTTCTACCTGCACGTCAGCTCGGCGATCGCGGCCTATGGCTGCTTCGCGGTCGTCCTGCTCGGTGGGATTCGCTACCTGTGGACGGGGAGCCAAACCGCCGATCGGCTGGCCCGCGCCGGTGCCCTCGCCGGTGTGATCTTCACGACCGTCACCCTCGTCATGGGCATGCTGTGGGCCAAACCGATCTGGGGCGCCTTCTGGGTCTGGGACGCTCGCCTCACTTCGACGCTCGTGCTGTGGATCATCTACGCGGGCTATCTGCTGGTGAGGCGCCTCGCGGAGCCCGGCCGTCAGGCTGCGCGATTGTCGGCGGTCGTCGGCATCTTCGGCTTCATCGACGTGCCGGTGGTGCACTTCAGCGTCACCTGGTGGGCGACGCAGCATCCGGGCCCGGTCATCATCAACGACGCTCTTCCTCCGCAGATGCTCGGCACATTCCTTTTCACGATGCTCTGCACGCTGGTCCTGGCCGGCGTCATGATCGCCATCCGGTACCGCATCGAGACGCTGGAGGACGCCGCTGAGATGCAGCACGAGCCGGCTCAGATCCTCAGCGCGCGCGGCGACACAGAGCCTGAGGCGGCGCCATGACCTACCTGGTGCTCGCCTACGCGTTCGCTGTCGCGGTGCTCGGGGGATACCTCGCGTGGTCGCTGCGCAGGTTGGGCGACCTGGAGCGACGGTCGAAGCAGTAATCGTCGGCGCGGGGCCGGCCGGAGACGCTGTGGCGGCCGGCCTGCGGGACGCGAAGTTCGACGGTTGGATCACGTTGATAGGCGCGGAGCCGGAACCGCCGTACGAGCGGCCGCATCTGTCGAAGGGATATCTGCTGGGGAGCGTGCCGCGCGAGAAGCTGTGGCTGCGACCGCGCGACCAGTACGGGGCGGAGCTGATGCTCGGCGAAACCGCGGTCGAGCTCGAACTTGCGGCGCGCGAAGTCCACCTCGCGAGCGGACGGTCCGTCTCCTGGGACGTGCTCTGCATCGCCACGGGTTCCGAGGCGCGGCGGCTCGAGGGCTTCGAAGACGCGCTCCATCTGCGCGAGCTCAGCGATGCCGGCGAGGTGCTGCGGCTGCTGGAAACCCGGAGCGAGCTGCACATCGTGGGCGCCGGCTTCATCGGCTGCGAGGTGGCGGCGGCCGCCACGCAACGGGGCTGCCGCGTCCACGTCTACGAGGCGCTCGAGCAGCCGCTGGCACGAGTCCTGGGTCCCGAGGTCGGGGCCTACCTGGCCGCGGTGCACCGCGCGCACGGCGTGGAACTTCAGCTTGGGGTCGCTCGCCTGCCGCCGCTGAGCGGCCCCGTGCTCGTCGCGGTCGGGTCGCGGCCTCGGACAGAGCTGGCCGAGCGCGCCGGCCTTGGCGTCGATCGAGGCATCGAGGTGGACGAGATCGGCAGGACCTCGGCGCCCGGCGCCTTCGCCGCCGGCGACGTCACGCGCTTTCACTCGCCCCTTTACGGGACCTCCATCCGCGTCGAGCACTTCCAGACCGCGCAGCGCCAGGGCTACGCCGTGGGTCGCGCCATGGCCGGTGGCGGTGAGCCGTACGACGAGGTGCCGTGGTTCTGGTCAGACCAGTACGACGTGAACCTGCAGTACGCGGGCGCCGGCCTGCCGTGGGACGAGATCGTCGTGCGTGGCGAGCTGGGCAGGCCGCCGTTTGCCGTCTTCTACATGGCCGGCGGAAAGCTCGTCGGCGTCGCGGGGGTGAACGACCACCACACGGTGGGCCGCGCCCGCCACGTGATGCAGCGCCGGGCCGAGCTCACTCGCGAGCAGATGGCCGACCCGGGCTTTGACTTGCGTCGAGTGCTGACCTGAGCCGGGGCGCGAGCCCGGCGAAGATCCGCTCGGTCAGGCCCCAGACGACGCTCTCCTCGTGGGCGAGGTAGCGAAATCGCCACGGCCCGGCTGACTCGAGCCACGCCGAATCGTCGAGGAGGCGCCCAAGCGGGATGGCGAGGACACCTTCCAGCTCGCCCGTGTCGTGCACGAAGTCAGGGACGGGATCCGGAAGGTGCGCGACGAAAGGCACCACCGAGAAGTTGGAGACGGCCGCGTAGATCGGATCGCCTGCTCCGAGCGGGATGAGGCTGCCGAGGGGCACGCCGAGCTCCTCGGCGACCTCGCGCTGTGCGCCGTCCCAGGCGGTCTCGCCTTGGTGGATGCCGCCTCCGGGCAGGGCGACCTGGCCTGGATGGTCGCGGAGGTCGGCGCGGCGTCTGACAAAGGGCACCATCCAGACGTCGGCGCGCTGGAACAGGATGAAAACCACGGCCGCCGGCCTGGCCCCGCGCCGGAACTCGCCCCATCCTTCGATCGGCCTGAACGTACGTTCGAGCAACGTCAAGAACTCGGTCAACGGGCCACCACCAGCCGGTAAGCTAGGAAAGGTAGCTGAGCATGATCGATCACACGAGCGACCGGATCAAGGAGCAGGAATCCGCCCTGAGGCGGCGCAACCGGCGGCGCTACGCATTCCAGCGCATGTTGAAGGCCACCGACAGGGTGCTCTGGCGGCTGGAGGAGATGAACCGGGACGGCGTCAAGACCGTGCCGCCACCGGTGCGGGCCGAGCTGCGCGAGGTCGTGGAGACGATGCCGACCCAGATCCGGCAGCACCTGCGCGACTGCGTCCAGGTGCAGGACACCCTGGACTGCCTCTTCGAGGTCCAGGAGAGGCTCTTCCGCTGGCGCTTCCCCGACTGGGCCGACGTCGATCCTGAAGGTGAGGCCGACAGCTTCGACTACGCGAGCTGAGACGCAGCCGGCTATCCGCCGGCGCCGGTGAGAAGCAGGTCGGTCGCGTAGGCGGTCAGGAACCCGAAAAGCAGTCCCCACGCGAACGTCGGCGGTGTGCTGATCTTCCGGCCCAGGTTGAAGAGCTCGTTGAGGACGTACAGCAGCGCGCCGGCGGCCACCGCCAGGAAGGCGACCGAGAAGTAGGGCGAGCTCGCCAGGTATCCGATCCACGTACCCAGGAACGTCGGGCCGCCGCCGATCAATCCGGCGATGGCCAGAAAGCTCCACGGCGCGGGCTTCGACTCAGTCGTCATCGGGGCCGCGATGCCGAAGCCCTCGGTCACGTTGTGCAGGGCGAACCCGACGGCCAGCACTCCGGTGAAGGCGATCGCGCCGACGTGTGCGGACTCTCCGATCGCCAGCCCCTCGGACAGGTTGTGCAGGCCGAGCCCGGTCGCGATGGCGAGCGACAGCGCGCGAGGGCTCGCGTTGGGGGTCCCGTGCCGCAGGTGGCTGAAGATCGTGCGGTTGAAATAGACGAGGCCGAGGAGCCCGGCGCCGACACCGACGGCGAAGATCACTGCCATCGCCCAGAACTGGGTCAAGTTGCCGCGCTGCTCGAGCGCCGCAGTGACCGGGCCGCCGGCGTGGCTCAGGATGTCCCAAAGCAGGAAGACGAGGATGCCTGTGGCGAACGCATTCAGGAATCCCTGCACCGGCTTCGGCAGCCCGTGCATGCGCGCCACCGGCAGTCCCAGAAAAACGGTGGCGCCCGCGATGGCGCCGAGTCCTACCGCCTCCCATTGGCTCATAGTTCGTCTACCGGATTAGTACGTGCAAAAGCTGGAATTAGGTAAGTCTAACGGCGGGGGTCGGGAGCCTTCAGAGGT
>DATEHQ010000202.1:0-3153 GCA_035279525.1 Candidatus Dormiibacterota bacterium | reverse complement strand
CCGTGGGCGGACTTCATGGCCTCAACGCGCTGGCCATCGTCGGCCTCACCGGCACGCTCGTTCAGCGCACGTGGGCATTCCGCGCGGCGCCGGCGACGGCGTCGAGCATGCAAGCGGAGTCCCTCAGCCCAACGCCGACGGTGTCAGGCCGGTAGCCACGTCGGTCAGCCTCCAGGCCGTCCGACCCCGATCGCTCGCCGTCGTGCGGCGCGAGGTCCGACCGGGCGAGGTCGGCTCGGCCTGGGGACCGGCGTTGGGACTGGTTTGGCCGTTCATTCGCAGCCAGACCGGGTTGTGGAGCGGTGGCCACAACGTGTTCGTCTACCACCAGGCAAGCGAGGCCGGTGCGCCGCTGGTGTGCGAGTTCGGCGTTGAGGTCACGCGCCCTTTTGAAACGACCGGCGAGGTGTACGCGACCACGACGCCGGCCGGCGATGCCGCGGTCGCAGTCCACCGTGGCTCGTACGATCGTCTGAACGACGCCTACGTCGCGATCGAACGATGGATGGCGGCGAATCGCAGGGAGTCCGCCGGGGTCTCGTGGGAGATCTACGGAGATCCGACCCCGAACCCGGCTGACACCGAGACGACCGTCGTCCAGCTGCTGAAGTAGCGCCTCTAGCCGGCGGGGCGGAGGTAGTCGAGCGCCACGCGGGCGAGGGCCGAGCTTCCGATGGGCAGAGCGGACTCATCGATGTCGAAACCGGCGGTGTGCAGCGGTTTGGGCTCGCTCCACCCGGGATTCTTGACGCCAAGCCACAGCATCGCGCCGGGCACTTTCTGGAGCACGAACGCGAAATCCTCAGCGCCCATCTGCGGCTGCGACTTTTCCACCGCGGCGGCTCCGAGCAGCGCGCGCGAGCTGTCGCCAAGACGCTCGGCCATCGCCGCATCACAGATGGCCGGCGGGTAGCGCATGTTGAACTCGATCTCCACGTTGGCCCGCAACGCGGCGCCGACTTCGGTCACCACCTCGCGCAACCGGCGCTCGAGGTGCGAGAACAGCTCGTCGTCGAAAGCGCGAATAGTGCCCATGAGCACGGCGCGGTCGGCGATGACGTTGGATCGGTTGCCCGCGTTGAAGCTGCCGATCGTGACCACCGCCGGAACGGTAGGGTCGACCTCCCGCGCGACAAGCGTTTGCAGCGCGGTCACGATCTGAGCGCCCACGACCACCGGATCGATCGTCTGGTGCGGACGCGCGGCGTGGCCACCGCGGCCGATGACGGTGATCGTGAAGCTGTCCGCGCCGGCGAGGATGGGACCCGGCGCGTACGAAACGTGCCCTACTTCGAGCTCCGGCCTGACGTGCAGCATGAACGCCGCGTCGACCGCCGGGCCGTCCAGCACGCCGTCGTCGATCATTCGGGCCGCGCCGGCGCCGCCTTCTTCGGCTGGCTGGAACATGAGCTTCACGGTGCCCGCGAAGTCGGACCGCCGCTCGAGAAGCAGCTGCGCCGCGGCGAGGAGCATCGCGGTGTGAGCGTCATGCCCGCACGCATGCATGACGCCGGGGATCTCGGACGCGAAGCTCACGCCCGACTTCTCTTCGATCGGCAGCGCGTCCATGTCGGCGCGCAGCAGCACACACGGACCATCACCTAGCTCGCCCTTGATCTGGGCGACGACGCCGGTCTTGGCGAGCCCGGCGCGGAACGGTATTCCGAGGTCGCGGAGCCGCGCCTGGACCAGCGTCGACGTTTGCTCCTCCTCGTAGGCCATCTCGGGATGGGAGTGGATCGTCCGACGGTCGGAGACGATCCTCGGCCCCAACGCACGCGCGGACTCGAGGAGCTCAGGACTCATCAGTCGTAGAGGAGCGCTCCCCACTGCTCGCCGCTGAGATCGAGGTCGAGGTGCTTCAACGGACCCAGGCCGCGAAGCGTGATCCCGAATCGAGACGGCAGTCGGGCCGCCGCCTTGCGGTCGATCAGGAGCTCCGTGCCGTCGTCGAGCGCGCCCCGCGTGTAGCTGCCCGGGTCTTCCCGCGGTGACAGCTCACGAACTGAAACCTGGCAGAGCTTGCCGCCGCCGCAGCAGCGATGGACCTCGTATGCGACGACGCGCCGACCGAAAACCGGATGAGCGTTCAGCCACTCACGTGCGGCCGAGTCGGCGTCCACCTGGAATCGCGGCTCGGGCATGGCCTGATTATCCTGCGCCGGACTTCCGACGCTGCCGCTACTGTTTTGGAGCAGATGGGATCGCGCGTCACCCCGGTCGAGCGAGACCGCATGCTCGCCAACCCCGGCTTCGGAAAAATCTTCACCGAGCACATGGTGCGCGGGGAATGGACACGCGACGGCGGTTGGTCCGCCCTCGAGCTGGTCGATTACGCACCCCTCACGCTCGATCCAGGGACGGCCGTGCTCCATTACTCCCAGAGCGTCTTTGAAGGTCTGAAGGCGTTCCGCCAGCAGGATGGTGGAGTGGCCGCCTTTCGGCCCGATGCGAACGCGGCTCGCTTCCGGGCCTCGGCGCGCAGGCTCGCGCTTCCCGAGCTGCCGGAGCGCACCTTCATGCAGGCGATCGACCTCATCCTCGAAGCGGACAACGAGTGGGTTCCTTCCGCCGCCGACCACAGCCTTTACCTGCGACCGATGATGTTCGCGACCGAGGTCAGCCTCTCGGTGCACCCCGCCGACAAGGTGACTTTCCTCCTGATCGCGTCACCCTCGGGCTCCTACTTCCCGCGGGGAGTGAAGCCGGTGACGGTCTGGATCACGGAGGAATTCAGCCGCGCCGTGCCGGGCGGGACCGGCGCCGCGAAGACCGGCGGCAACTATGCGGGCGGACTGCTGGCCGATGCGCAGGCGGCGGCGAATGGATGCGACCAGGTCGTCTGGCTCGATTCGCGTGAGCACCGCTGGGTCGAGGAGATGGGGGGAATGAACCTGGCCTTCGTGTTCGGCCGCGAGTCACCGCCTCGACTGATGACGCCGGCCCTCACCGGGACCTTGCTGCCCGGCGTCACGCGCGACTCCCTTCTCACGCTGGGACGCGACCTGGGCCTGGCGGTCGAGGAAGGCCGGATCAGCGCCGAGGAATGGCGAGCGGGTTGTGAGGACGGATCCCTGACCGAGGTGTTTGCGTGCGGAACCGCCGCGGTGATCACGCCGGTCGGAGCCGTCAAGTCGGCTCAGGGATCGTGGG
>DATEHQ010000201.1:0-1493 GCA_035279525.1 Candidatus Dormiibacterota bacterium | reverse complement strand
CCGTGATTTTCTCAACCGCCCCTCGGTGCCACTCGCAGTGGGCGCGCTCACGCCGGCGCTGCTGGACGAGGCCGCCGCGGGACTCGCGCGCGACTTCGACGGGGTCCATGGCGGCTTCGGCGGCGCACCCAAGTTTCCGCAACCGATGCTTGTCGAGGTGCTGCTGCGTCACCACGTCCGAACCGGCCAGGCCGCGGCGTTGGAGATGGCACTCCAGACGTTACGCGCTATGGCGGACGGCGGCATCCACGACCAGTTGGGCGGAGGGTACCACCGCTACGCCGTCGACGACCACTGGCTCGTGCCGCATTTCGAAAAGATGCTCTACGACAACGCGCTGCTGGCACGCGCCTATCTCGATGCCTGGCAGCTCACCCATGATCCGGCGTTTCGACGTGTGGTCGAAAGCACGCTCGCGTTTGTCCTGCGGGAGATGACATCGCCCGATGGCGGCTTCTACTCCAGCCTCGACGCGGACAGCGAAGGCGAGGAGGGGCGCTCCTATCTGTGGACGCCGCAGGAGCTTGAGGCCGTGCTCGGCGCCGAGCTGGCCGGTGTTGTGGCCGCGGCTTTCGACGTCACGGCCAGGGGAAATTTCGAGGGGCGCAACATCCTGCACCCGGTGGCGCCCGGCGCGACCGCGATTCTCGATGGGGCCCGCGACCGGCTGATGGCCGCTCGGGCGCAGCGGGTGCGGCCGCACCGCGACGAGAAGGTGATCGCCGGATGGAACGGATTGATGCTGCGCGCGGTTGCCGATGCCGGACGCGTGCTCGACCGGCCCGACCTCACGACGGCCGCGCAGGCGAACGCCGACTTCCTGCTCTCGCACATGCGCCACAACGGACGGATGCGGCGGAGCTACAAGGACGGCCGCGCACCGATCGCCGGATACCTCGAGGACCAGGCCGCCGTCGCCGACGGGCTGCTCGCGCTCTATGAGGCAACCTTCGATCCGCGCTGGCTCGGCGCCGTTCGAGGACTGGTGACTGAAATGGTGGGTGCATTCTGGGACCCATCGAGCGGGGCATTCTTCGATACCGCGCGGGACCAGGAGCGACTGGTGGCGCGACCTCAGGATGCGACCGACAACGCGATCCCGTCGGGCACCTCCTTGGCGGTCGATGTGCTGTTGCGCGCCGGGATGCTGCTGGGCGAGCCATCGTGGACCGATATCGCGCGGGTCACGCTCGAGCGCGTGGCCCCGGCTGCAGCCAAAGCGCCGGCCGCTTTCGGGCGGCTCCTCGAGGCGCTCGATTTCCACCTTGGCCGGACCGTGGAGCTAGCCGTCATCGGCGAACCCGCGGACCCGCAGACGCATCGGCTCCTCGAGGTCGTCCGCGAGCGCTTTCTTCCCAACCGCCTGGTCGCCGTAGCCCCTCCCGGCAACGGCCTGGTCATTCCGCTGCTCGCCGACCGGCGCGCCCTCGACGGAAAGGCGACCGCCTATCTCTGCGAAGGGTTCGTCTGCCAGGCACCCACCACCGATGCCA
>DATEHQ010000200.1:0-11386 GCA_035279525.1 Candidatus Dormiibacterota bacterium | reverse complement strand
CCTTCTGCACCAGGTCGGGAACGACGTGGCTCATCGCGAGCTTGACGTTTCCGCTCATCACGTCGTGGTCTCGCAGCGCTCGACGCTCGCCGACGCCGACACAGTTGAACGGACGCACGATCGTGAAGGGAAGCTTGTGCTGTTCATGCGCTCCACGGGCGAAGAACTCGGTGGCGAGCTTTTGAAACCCGTACGTGGAACGGGGCGGCGGGCTGGTCAGCTGAGCGCCCTCGGGGGTCGGAAACACCGACGCCGACTCGTACACCATGCTGCTCGAGATCACCGTGATCTTCTGCAGGCGCCCGTTGCGGAAGGCGTCGACGGCCGCATCGAACGTCGCCGCGCAGATCCTTTCGTTTTCGGCCAGCAGGTCGTAGGCGAACTCGTGGAAGTACGAGATGCCGCCGATCATCGCCGCGCCCGCGACGATCTGGTCGCAGTCGCGCGCCAGCGCCTTGAGCAGCGTGGAGTCCTTGGCGTCGCCTTCGACAAGGCGGTACCGCGGGTCGCCGTCGAAGCTGCGCCTGACCGGTCCGTACTTGCTGAAGTTGTCGACCCCGACCACGTCGTGGCCGGCCTGCAGCAGCTCGGCCACGAGGTAGCCGCAGATGAAGCCGGCGGCGCCGGTGACGAGGATCTTCAAGCGCGGACTGCAGGCCTGGCTCCGCCAGGCCGTCCAACACGCGGCGTCATAGTCTGATCGGGCCGGTGATCCCCCAGATGTCGACGACCTCGCGGCCGTCGAGCTCGAGCGTCCTGTAGGCGCGGTGCGGGGCGCCCACGATCAGCACGTCCGCCTGATCCAGCACCGTGTCCAGGGACTGAAAGGAAGGGTTGCGGACGTACGGGTCGGTGCACACGACGTTCGCGCCCTTGAACTGCGCGAGCTTGCGCAGCTTGTAGCTGAGCGACGCGCGAGGGTCGTCCGAGTCGCCCTTGAAGGCCATGCCGAGGATTCCCACTGTGCGGCCCGAGAGCGGCTTGCGTGAGTTCAGCGTGTCGACGATGTAGCCGGGCAGGCCCTCGTTGATCTGCATCGCGGCCTGGCCCATGGGGAAGTGGTCGGGCGTGAAGGCCGACAGCTGCATCGTGTCCTTCAGGAGGCACGGCCCGGCGGCGAATCCCGGGCCTGGTAGGTCCTGCGCGCGCGGATAGTCCTGGCGGACTGCGTCGAGCACGCGGTTGTAGTCGATCCCGGACCGGTGCGCGATCTGGAAGAACTGGTTCGCGATGGCGAATTTCATGTAGCGCCACGTATTGGTCAGCAGCTTCGCGAGCTCGGCCTCCAGCGGCGTGGTGCGGATGACGGTGACGCCCAGCTGCACGAAGATCCGGCTCGCCTTCTCGAACGCCTCGTCGGAGGTGACGCCGATCAGCTGCGGCAGCGTGCGGAGCTCCTCGAGGGCGTGCCCTTCGGCGATGCGCTCGGGGCAGAACGCGACGTCCGCCTGGATCCCCGCCGCACGCAGCTTGCGCTCGACCGTCTCGGTCGTGCCAGGGAACACGGTCGAGCGAAGCACGACCAGGCTCCCGCTGCGCAGGTGTGGCATGAGCTCGTCCAGGGCGCGGTCGAAGATCTGGACCGATGGGTTCATGAACTCGTCGATCGGCGTGCCGATCACCAGCATCACCGAGTCGGTCCTGGCCAGCAGCCGGGGGTCCGCGGCGACCTCCAGCCTGCCGGTGGGGAGCAGGCTGCCGAGCAGCGCCTCCGCACCGGCCTCGTGAAACGGCACCTTGCCAGCCCTGACCAGGTCGACCTTCGCCTGGTCGATGTCATCGATGCCGACCCGGTAGCCGGCCTCGGCCAGCGAGAGCGCGAGCGGCAGGCCGACATGTCCACAGCCGCCGACGATGACGACGTCGAGCTTCGCGTCGGGCGCCGGGGCGCCTGAGGCGGGTTTCGGCCGGTGATGGATCTGCACGGCGGGCAAATTATGATCGCTGGGCTCGTGACCTCACCCCGATCCGGCGCGCGGTCGCAGCCGCGCGTGCTGCTCGACATGCGACCGCTGCAGAGGCCGAGCGCGGGTCGCGGAGTCGGGTCGTACGCCCGTGGGCTCCTTGGCGGTCTCGTCGAGATTGGCTTCGACGCCAACCTCACGCTGCTGCTCGACGTCGCTTACGACGAGCCGCCGCTCCCGCCCGGCCGCTACCAGTTGGCGGGCTCGCGCCGCCGCTACCACGGCCGGCTCGCCGCTTACGAGGAGGCCGTCGCCATGGGCGCCGACCTGGCTCGGATCAAGCCCGACCTCTACCACGCCATCGACTTCCACCTTCCCGGGCGGTCGCCATCGCCGCTGGTCGTGACCCTGCACGACCTGATCCCCTGGGCTTGGGGCGGTGCGCGCATGCGCGGGGAGCGGCTGCGCTACTGGCCTGCACGGAGGTTGATCAGGCGCGCCCAGAGCGTGATCGCGGTCTCCAGGGCGACCGCGGCGGATGCCAGTCGTGTCGCCGGCGTCGAGCCGGGCCGGATCGAGGTCGTCCCGGAAGCCGCGGCGCCCGAGTTCACGCCGCGCGCCGGGGCCGCCGCGCGGGTTCGAGAGCGCTGGGGCCTCGAGCCCGGCTTCCTTTTCTTTGTGGGCGCCCTCGACGCGCGGAAGGACCCGGGCGCGCTGCTTCAGGCGGCCGAGGTGGCGCGCCTGGCGCGGCCGGAGCTGCAACTCGCTGTCGCAGGCGCCCCCGGCCGGCAGGCGCCCGGCCAGATGCCTGGGGCCGTCATGCTCGGCCGGGTCACCGACCAGCAGCTGGCGGACCTGTACTCCGCCGCCGGGTGCCTCGTATTTCCCAGCCGGTACGAGGGCTTCGGCCTGCCGTGCCTCGAGGCGATGGCCTGCGGGTGCCCCGTCGCCGCCTACCGGAACTCGAGCGTGCCCGAGGTCGTCGGCGACGCGGGCGCGCTCGTCCAGGATGGGGACGCGGAGGCGCTTGGCAAGGCGGCGGCGGAGCTGTGTGCCAAACCGGAACCGTGGCGGAGGGCCGGCCTGGAGCGGGCGAAAACGTTCAGCTGGCGCAAGACGGCCGTGGAGACGGTGAACGTCTATCTCTCCACGCTGAGATAATTCGCGCCGTTTTGAGCAAGGTAGCTGTCATCGGCGCCGGATACGTAGGTCTGACCACCGCCGCGTGTCTCGCGGACCTTGGGAACGACGTGACGGTCGTGGACGTGAACCGCGAGAAGATCGCCCAGCTGAAGGACCACCGGGTGCCCTTCTACGAGCCCGGCATCAGCGAGCTCGTCGAGCGGAACTACAAAGCCGGGCGTCTCGCGTTCACCACCGCCTACGAGGACGCCGTGCCCGGCGCGGAGTACGCGATCATCGCGGTCAGCACGCCGGAGGGCGAGGGCGGAGAGGCCGACCTCTCGTACGTGGAGGCGGCGGCGGGCTCGATCGCCGAGCACATGACCGGTCCAATCGTCGTGGTGAACAAATCAACGGTGCCTCCGCTGACCGGCGACATGGTTTCGGAAGTGCTCCGGAAGCGCAACACCACCCACAAGGCCAGCGTGGTCTCCAACCCGGAGTTCTTGCGTGAGGGCTCGGCGATCCAGGACTTCATGCACCCAGACCGAGTGGTCGTGGGCAGCCACGAGCGGGCCGCGGCCGAGAAGGTGGCGCAGCTCTACGCACCTCTCGAGGCGCCTGTTCTGATCACGCCGAACATCTACACGGCGGAGATGGTGAAGTACGCGTCGAACGCCTTCCTCGCCACGCGCATCTCGTTCATCAACGAAATCGCCTGGATCAGCGAACGCGTCGGCGCGGACGCGAAGCTTGTCGCGGAGGGCATGGGCCTCGACAAGCGCATCGGCCCGAGCTACCTCGACGTCGGAATCGGGTGGGGCGGGAGCTGCTTTCCCAAGGACGTGATGGCGCTGGCGGCCCTGGCGGAGAAATTCGACTATCACCCAGAGCTTCTCCACGCCGTGATGGACATCAACCGCGACCAGCGGATGATGGTCGTCGACAAGCTGCGCGAGTGCCTGGACGAGCTGCCCGATCGCACGATCGGCCTGCTCGGCCTCGCGTTCAAGCCCAACACGGACGACCTGCGTGAAGCGCCGAGCCTGAACATCGCGAGGGTCCTGATGGCGGCGGGCGCGCGCGTGCGCGCCTACGATCCGGCAGCGATGGAGCGATGCCGAGTCCTCCTGCCCGACGTCGAGTACCTCGAAAACGGATACGAGGTCGCCGACGGCGCGGACGCGCTGGTCGTGGTCACCGAGTGGAACGAGTTCCGCCAGCTCGACATGCCCCGGGTCAAGCAATCGATGCGGCGCCCGGTACTCGTCGACGGCCGCAACATCTACGATCCCCGGGCGATGAAGGCGATGGGCTTCACCTACAGAGGGATCGGCCGCGACTAAACCGCGAGCGGTCGTCTCCGGTGGCGCCGGTTTCATCGGTTCTCACCTGTGCGAGGCCCTGATCGCCCGAGGCCTGCGGGTGATGGCGATCGACAACCTGATCACGGGGACGCGCGACAACCTGCGCGCACTCGAAGGCAACCGGGACTTCGAGTTCAAGCAGGCTGACGTCAACCACGGGGTGTTCATCGGGGGGGACGTCCACTACGTCCTGCACTTCGCCTCGCCCGCGTCGCCGCCGCAGTACGACTCCAACCCGATCCACACCCTGAAGGTCGGCACGATCGGGACGACGAACATGCTGGGGCTGGCCCGGGCGAAAGAGGCGACGTTCCTGCTCGCCTCGACCTCGGAGGTCTACGGCGACCCGCTCGTCCACCCGCAGCCGGAGGATTATTGGGGCAATGTCAACCCGATCGGGCCGCGCGGCTGCTACGACGAGGCCAAGCGCTGCGCCGAAGCGTTCGCGATGGCGTACCGGCGCACACATCACGTCGACACGCGGATCGTGCGCATCTTCAACACTCACGGCCCGCGGATGCAGGTCAGCGACGGCCGCGCGGTGCCGAACTTCATGGCGCAGGCGATTCGCGGGGAGCCGCTCACCGTCTACGGCGACGGCTCGCAGACGCGAAGTCTCTGCTACGTCTCCGATCTCGTGCGCGGGGTCCTCGCGGCGATCGATCACGGCGACGAGATGCCGGTGAACCTCGGCAACCCCCAGGAGGTCACCGTGCTCGAGCTGGCCCAGATGGTCATCAAGCTGACCGGCTCGAAGAGCCGCATCGAGCACAAAGAGCTGCCGGTCGACGATCCGCGGCATCGGCGCCCCGACATCAGCCACGCCGACAAGCTGCTCGGGTGGAAACCGGAGGTGACGCTCGAGGACGGCCTGCGGCGCACGCTCGACTACTTCAAGACCGTCGTATGACGACGCCCGAGGAGCTCAAGCAGTACGTCCGCGATGTCCCGGGCTACCCGCAGGCTGGCGTCCTGTTTCGCGACATCACGCCGCTGCTCGCCCGCAAGGACCTTTTCGCCGAGGTCGTGGAGCTGATGTCGAAGGCGTGGATGGATTCGCCGCCGGACCTGGTGGCCGCGATCGAGGCGAGAGGCTTCATCCCCGGCGCCGCGATCGCGGTCAAGCTGGGCGCTGGTTTTGTGCCCATCCGCAAGCTGGGCAAGCTGCCCTGGAATACGATCTCGGAGGCCTACCAGCTGGAGTACGGCAGCGACCAGCTTCAGGTGCACTCCGACGCCGTCGAGCCGGGGCAGCGGGTGCTGATCGTGGATGATGTCCTGGCCACCGGTGGCACCGCCGGCGCTGCGACGAGGTTGGTCCGTAAGCTCGGCGGAGAGGTCGTCGGCGTGCAGGTCCTGATCGAGCTGCAAGAGCTCGGCGGCCGCGGCCGGCTGAACGACGTCAAGGTTGTCAGTGAGATCGTTTACTAGTCCACTCAAGTAGGAGGCGCGTTGAAAGTCAGCTCTCGGGGTAGCGACGTAAAGGATCCCAACCTGGCCGCGAAAGGCCAGGACCTGATCGATTGGGCGGCGCGCGAGATGAAGGTCTTGAGCCTCATCCGCGAAAGGTTCGACAAGGAGCAGCCGCTGCGCGGGGTCCGGGTCGCGGCGTGCCTGCACGTGACCAGCGAAACCGCCAACCTGATGCTGACCCTGAAGGCGGCGGGCGCCGACGTCGCGCTGTGCGCCTCGAACCCTCTCTCGACCAACGACGCCGTCGCCGCCGCGCTTTCGGCACGTCATGGGATCAAGACCTACGCCATTCGCGGCGAGGACAACGAGACGTACTACGACCACATCGAGGCCGCGCTCGATCACCGGCCGCAGCTGACGATGGACGACGGCGCGGACCTGGTGTCCGTGCTGCACAAGTCGCGCCAGGATCAGCTGGGCGACGTGATCGGCGGCACCGAGGAGACGACCACCGGCGTGGTTCGGCTGCGCGCGATGGCCGACCGCGGCGTCCTGCGCTATCCGATCGTCGCCGTCAACGAGGCGGACACGAAGCACATGTTCGACAACCGATACGGCACCGGCCAGTCCACCATCGACGGCATCATCCGCGCGACCAACGTGCTGCTCGCCGGCAAGACGTTCGTCATCGCGGGTTACGGATGGGTGGGCCGCGGCCTGGCGTCACGCGCCAAGGGCCACGGCGCAGACGTCGTGATCACCGAGGTGGATTCGGTGAAGGCGCTGGAAGCGGCGATGGACGGCTTTCGGGTCATGAAGATGGACGAGGCGGCACGCGGCGGCGACATCTTCGTCACGGTCACCGGCGACGTGAACGTGCTCGACCGCAAGCATTTCGAGGTGATGAAGGACGGCGCGATTCTCGCCAACTCGGGCCACTTCAACTCCGAGATCAACCTGAAGGCGCTCGACCAGATGGCGGGTGGCGTGCGCGAGGTCCGGCCGTCGGTCCAGGAGTACAGGCTCGGCGACGGGCGCCGCCTGCACGTGCTGGCCGAGGGAAGGCTGATCAATCTCGCGGCGGCGGAGGGACACCCGGCGGCCGTGATGGACATGAGCTTCGCCAACCAGGCCCTGTGCGCCGAGTACATGACCAGGCACGCGAAGACGCTGGAGCGAAAGGTGTACGACGTGCCGGACGAGATCGACTCCGAGGTCGCGCGCCTGAAGCTGCACGCCATGGGGATCGCGATCGACACGCTCACGGAAGAGCAGCGGAAGTACCTGTCCTCGTGGGAAGAAGGGACGTAATAGGCTAAGCCCGCGATGTTCGGGCCCGCTCGGCGCACGTGGGTGCTGGGCGGAGGCGGTGCCAGGGGCGCCGCGCAGGTTGGCGTGCTCCAGGCTTTGTTCGAGGCTGGAGTCGAGGCGCCCGCCGCGCTGGTGGGGACGAGCGTCGGGGCGCTCAACGGGAGCGCGATCGCGGCGTATCCCTCGCTCGCCGGCACGATGATGCTGCGCGAGGTGTGGATGTCGCGCCAGGCCGCCGCGGTGTTCCAGGCGCACCCGCTCGGCGTGATCCTCTCCGGCATCCGCCGCAACGTGCGGAGCGCGCTCCCCCAGCAGAACGTGAAGCGGCTCATCGAGCGCGCCCAGGCGCTCACGGGAATCGCGACCTTCGAGCAATTGCGCGTGCCCCTCACGGTCGTGGCGACCGACCTCAACGCGGGGAAGCCCACCACCTTCCGGTCCGGGGCGCTCGGCCCGGCGCTGCTCGCGTCGACCGCGATCCCGGGCCTGTTTCCAGCCGTTCGCATCGAGGAGCGCGAGTACCTGGACGGCGGAGTGGTCGACAACACCCCGATCGACATCGCCGTCGACGACGGTGCGCACGAGGTGCTGGCGATCAGCCTCATGGGCGGAGGTGAGTTCGAGCAGATCTCAGACAGCCTGCCGGAGCTGATCGCGCGCACCCTCCAGCTCTCCCTGCACCACCAGATGCTCAGCGACTACGAGCGGCTGCGCGAGCGCTCTCGCCTCGTCGTGATCTGCCCGATCACCGCTCCGACGGCCACCTGGCAGATGGCACGTGAACACATCGCGGGGGTGATGGAGTCGTCGCGGGCGGCCATGGCCGCCTTGCTGAAGCAGCGCGGCTCCCGGCTGTTCCGCCACTCGGGGATCCACTACCTGACGCTCAACAGCTAGGATTCACGCCGTCCCGGAGGTAGCGCCCCACGAACCCAAATGAGTGGCTCGCCGTGAGTTCGCGGGGACCCGTTTTGTAAGCCTGGCGTCTGGGGTTCCGCCCAAGAGGTGGCGGGGCCTTGCCGGCGTGGGTGATTCAAAGGAGGACCGCATGCCGTCGTCACTGTTCACGTCCGAGTCCGTCACCGAAGGCCATCCGGACAAGCTGGCCGACCAGATCTCCGACGCGATCCTCGACGCGATCCTGGCCAAGGACCCGCTCGCCCGCGTCGCGTGCGAGGCGATCGTCACGACCGGGCTCGTCATCGTGGTCGGCGAGATCACGACCGACTGCTACGTCGACATCCCACGCATCATCCGGCAGACCGTGCGCGACGTCGGTTACACGCGCGCGAAGTACGGATTCGACGCCGAGACGTGTGGAGTGATGACGAGCATCGACGAGCAGTCGCCCGACATCGCCCAGGGCGTCGACGTCGGCGGGGCGGGCGATTCCGGCATGATGTTCGGCTTCGCCTGTGACGAGACCCCCGAGCTGATGCCGCTGCCGATCACCCTCGCCCACAGGCTTGCCCGCCGGCTCTCCGAGGTGCGGCGCAGCAAGGCCCTCGGCTACCTGCGGCCGGACGGCAAGGTGCAGGTCACCGTCCGCTACGGAGAGGACGGCAGGCCGGCCTCGGTCGACAACGTCGTCGTCTCGGCGCAGCACCACGAGGAGGTCGACATCGAGCAGCTTCGCTCCGACATCAACGAGCACGTGGTCGACTCGGTCATCCCGGCCGACCTGCGCGACGGTGGTGTGCGCGCGTTCATCAACCCCACCGGGAGGTTCGTGGTGGGCGGTCCGGTCGCCGACGCCGGCCTGACCGGCCGCAAGCTGATGGTCGACACGTATGGCGGGTACGCGCGGCACGGCGGCGGATGCTTCTCGGGCAAGGATCCGACGAAGGTCGATCGTGCAGGCGCATATGGCGCGCGTTACGTCGCCAAGAACATCGTCGCCGCGGGCCTCGCCGCCAGGTGCGAGCTGCAGGTCTCGTACGCGATCGGTGTCGTCAAGCCGGTGGCGATCCGCGTCGACACGTTCGGCACCGGAAAGGTGCCCGACGCGACGATCGCGGCCGCGGTGAGCAAGCTCTTCGACCTGAGCCCGCTGGGCATCATCAAGGAGCTGAACCTGCGGCGACCCCTGTTCAGGCAGACCGCCGCGTACGGCCACTTCGGAAGGACCGACATCGACGCGCCATGGGAGTCGACCGCCCGCGCCAAGGAGCTCGCGGAAGAGCTGCGGTGAAAGCAGGGACCGTGGCCGTGATTCCGGCCGGGGGAGCCGGGACGCGCCTTTGGCCGCGTTCGCGCAGGTCGACGCCGAAGCACGTCCTTCCCCTGGGCGAGCATGGCCGGCCGCTGCTCCGGGCGACCTACGACCGGGCGGCCGGCCTGGCGGACGAGGTCTTCATCCTGACCGAGACGCGGCAGCGGGACATCATCGCCGCGGTGCTGCCCGAGGTGGACGCCGGCCACCTCATCCTCGAGCCGTCCGCTCGCGGCACCACCAACGCCTATGGTCTCGCCGCGCTCACGCTCCGCGACAGGTTCCAGGACGCGGTGATGGTGGCCCTCCCGGCCGACCACGTGGTCCGGGGCGGAGCAAAGGTGTCGACGGCCATACGCGCTGCCGTGAAGGTGGCGTCGACCAGGGATTCGCTCGTCACCGTGGGGCTGAAGCCGAGGTTTCCCTCGACCGGCCTTGGCTACATCTACGCGCCGGGTCGCCTGGCCGGCGGTGCGCGCCGTGTGCGGCGGTTCATCGAGAAGCCGAGCCTCGCCCGCGCGCGGCGCTTCATGCGAGACGGCGGCTACTACTGGAACCTGGCGTGGTTCTCCTGGCGGATCGACGTGCTCCTCGGCGAGCTGAACCGGCACGCCCCGCGCCACCTCGCCGGCCTCCGCCAGGTGATGGAGGCGAGGAGCGTGGGTGACGAGGCCAGGGCGGCCGCGATCTACAACCGGCTGCCCGTCGAGGTGATCGATCGCAGCGTGATGGAGAAGACCGATCGGCTGCTCCTGGTGCCAGGCGATTTCGACTGGGCCGACATCGGCAACTGGGCCGAGCTCGGCGATCGGGTGCACGCGGACGCCCGGGGCAACTCGGTCGAGGGGGAGTCGGTCCTCGTCGACACCACCGGCAGCCTGATCTTCGGCAACCGGCGGCTCGTGGCGGCGATCGGGCTCGAGGACATGATCATCGTCGACACCGAAGACGCATTGCTTGTGGTTCCGAGATCGCGCGCGCAGGACGTGCGCAAGGTCGTCGACGCCCTGAGGCGCGCCCGCAAATCTAGTTACCTTTAGACCGATGACCGGTCAGCAGATCAAGTTCGGGACCGACGGGTGGCGCGGTGTGATCGCCGACGACTTCACCTACGGCAACGTGCGCCGGGTCGCGCAGGGCGCCGCGGAGTACATGCGGTCGCGGAGCGGAGATCCGCTGGCGGTGGTGGGCTACGACTGCCGTTTCGCCTCCGAGGACTTCGCCCAGGCGGTGGCCACGATCTTCGCCGCCAACGGGATCAAGACGCTGATGTTCGACCGCCCGTCGCCCACGCAGGTCGCCTCGTGGACGGTGATCGACCGCAAGGCGACCGGCGCGGCGGTGATCACGGCGAGCCACAACCCGTATCAGTTCAACGGCTTCAAGTACAAGACCGAGACCGGGAGCGCCGTCCCGTCGGAGGTGATCGCCGAGCTCGAGCGCAACATCAACGTGCTGGACAAAGTCCCAGCCCCGAATCCGACCGTCGCGCACGGACTCGTCAGCTCTTACGACCCGCGGCCCTCGTACTACGCGCAGATCGCGCGCATGGTCGACGTGGACGGCATCAAGAACGCCGGCCTGCGCATCGTGCACGAGTGCATGTATGGCTCGGGGTACAGCTACATCACCGAGCTCATCGGTTCCGGCCGGACCACCGTCACCGAGCTGCACAACCAGCGCAACCCGCTGTTCGGAGGAATCAACCCCGAGCCCATTCCACCCAACATCGATTCGACGCTGGCGATGATGAAGGTCGGCACCCACGACCTGTGCATCTGCACCGACGGTGATGCGGATCGGGTCGGCATCATCGACGAGACCGGCCGCTTCATAAACCAGCTCCAGGTCTTCGCGCTCCTGATGCTGTACCTGTTCGAAGCGCGCGGCCTTCGCGGCCCGGTGATCAAGACCGTGAACATGACCGCGATGGTCGACAGGTTGGGGCAGGAATTCGGCGCCGAGGTCTCGGAGGTCCCGGTCGGCTTCAAGTTCGTGGCCCCGAAGATGATGGAGACGAACGCGCTGCTCGGCGGCGAGGAGTCAGGCGGGTTTGC
>DATEHQ010000199.1:0-11732 GCA_035279525.1 Candidatus Dormiibacterota bacterium | reverse complement strand
CACCATGATCCGATGAAAGGCGCCTACGCGTTGATGTGGTCGGGCGGCAAGGACAGCGCTCTGGCCCTGCACCGCGCCCGCCTTCAGGGGCGGCACGTGAGTCGCCTCATCAATTTCTACGAAAGCACCACGGGGCGGGTGCGATTCCATGCCACCCGGGTCCAGATGCTGGAGTCACAGGCCGCCGCCGCGGGTATCGAGCTTCGCGCCATCGCCACCACGTGGCCTGAGATGGAAGAGCGCCTGCGGGGCGAGCTTGCCGCATTGCGCGCCGCCGGCTTCACGGGCGTGGTGCTCGGCGACATCCACCTGACGGACGTGCGCGCGTGGTACGAGGAACGCGTGGTCGCGGCCGGGCTGGAGCACGTCGAGCCGCTGTGGGGCGAAGCGCCCGGCCGGCTGGTCCGCGAGTTCGTCGAAACCGGAGGCCGAGCGGTGGTCACCTGCGTCGACACGACCCGGCTCGACCGCTCATGGCTCGGTCGCCTCATCGACGCGCGGTTCGCCGATGAGATCACGTCGATCGGCGTCGACCCATGCGGCGAGAACGGCGAGTACCACTCGTTCGTTTTCGAAAGCCCGGAGTTCTCCAGGTCCGTCGCCTGGCGAGCGGGCGATACGAGGGATGACGGGCGATTCTCCCAGCTGGACGTACTCTCCGGGAGTGATGGCGACCAGAACTTTCGCCACGACGTCGCCCTGTCGCGGCTGGTCGATCCGAAACCCACGTTCGAGAACCTGGCCCGCAACACCGGCGTCAGCTACGACGACGCGGTGCACCACGCGCTCGTGCGCTACGCCAGCTCGGGCGCGGAGGCGCTGCTCGCCATCGAACCGTGGGCGCTGCGCCAGCTGATCGAGGCCCGCAGGGCAGAGGACTGGGCCAAGGTCGCGTCCCTCATCGACTGGCTCGAGGCAGGCCTCGACTCGACGTCCTGGCGTTAGGTCGCCGCTGCAACCGCCAGCGCGTCGCGCACGACACTGGCCAGCGCGTCCACGAATTCCGGCCGGGCGTTGAAGGACGCGGAGCGACGGATCTTGATGCCCCGCTCGCGGGCGAAATGCTGTGCCTCCACGTCCAGGTCGTAAAGGATCTCGAGGTGGTCGGCGACGAAGCCGATCGGACAGACGAGGACGTCGGTCGCGCCGGACGCCTCGATCGCTGTCAGCAGGTCCGGGCCCAACCATGGCTCGCCGGTCGTGCTGGCGGACTGGAACGCAAACTCCCAGGGGGGCAGGTCGATCGCCGACGCCACGAGGCGGCAACTTTCGAGCAACCGCTCGTCGTAGCGATCGCCCTCGGCGACGATCCGCGCGGGCAGGCTGTGGGCGGTGAAGAACAGCCTTTCGGGACGTCGATCCTCGAAGCTTTCGCGAAGCTGTCCCGCGACCGCCGCGATGAAGGCGGGGTGCTCATGAAAGCCGCGCACGAACAGCAGCTCACCCTCCCACGCGCTGTCCAGCGCTCGCTCATAAGCGCCGAGGCTCATGTCGGCGAAATGCGGTGCGAGCGGGAGCCCGACCAGGCGCTCGACACCTGCCCGCGCCGCCTCGGCGGCGCCATCCTCGATGAAGGGCGCGGAATGCTTCATGCCGACGAAGGCGGGGATCCCGAGTCGCTCCGCCAGGGCCGCCGCCTGACGTCGCGTGATCGCTGTGAGGGGCGATCCGCCGATCGCGCGGTAGCGCCCTTTCAACTCGTCCAGCGCCTCCGCGGAGGGCCGGCGGCCGCCGCGGATGTGCGTGTAGTAGGCCTCGATCGAGTCCTCGCCGGCGGGGCTGCCGTAGGCCATGCACAGCAGGCCGGTCTTCGGCTCAGGCGACATCGGCTACCTGCCACGCGTGCACCTCGTCGACCAGGACCTGCAGATTCTCGAGCGGAGTGGAGGGATGCACGCCGTGGCCGAGGTTGAAGATGTGGCCCGGCCGGCCGCCGGCCCGGCGCAGCACGTCCCGCGCCCTCTCACGTACGAGCTCGCGCGGCCCGAGCAGCACCGCGGGGTCGAGGTTGCCCTGCACGCCGAATCGATGACCGACGCGCTCCCATCCAACCTCCAGCGGGATCCGCCAGTCGAGCGACACGACGTCGGTCCCACTCGCGGCGATCGGCTCCAGCAGGCCCGCTGTGTTGGTGCCGAAGTGAATCCGCGGCACTCCGGCCGAATCGAGCGCGCTGAAAATCGCCCGCGTGTGAGGCAGGACGCGCGATTCGTAGTCCTCCCGAGCGAGCGCACCAACCCAGGAATCGAAAAGCTGCACGGCCGACGCGCCGGCGTCGACCTGCGCCCGAAGGTACAGCGCCATCGTGGTGGCGAGCTTGTCGAGCAGCCTGTCGAAAGCTTCCGGCTGCGTGTACATGAATGTCTTGACCTTCAGGAAGTCGCGGCTGGGCCGGCCTTCGATCAGGTAGCTCGCGAGCGTGAACGGCGCCCCCGCGAAGGAGATGACAGGCACGGGAGACTCGGCCACCACGTGACGCAGCGCATCTATGACCTGGGGCGCCGCCTCTTCACCCGACGGGACCTGGAGCCGATCGACGCCGGCCGCATCGCAGATCGGGTACGCGATCACAGGGCCTACGTCTTCGACCAGCTCGAAGTCGACGCCCATGCCGCGCAGCGGAAGCATGATGTCCGCGAACATCACCGCCGCGTCCACGCCGAGACGGCGCACCGGCTGGAGCGTGACCTCCGCGCAGAGATCGGGCTGCGCCACGATGTCGAGCAGTGACCAGCGTTCGCGCAGCTTGCGGTATTCGGGCAGCGACCGCCCGGCCTGGCGCATCAGCCACACGGGCGTGACGTCGACCGGCCTGCGGCGAGCGGCGTCGATGAAGCGGCTCACCGCCGCGGCCGGGCTCCGAGCAGCGTCGTGATCTCCTGGATCGGCCGGTGCACCCCGGTCAGGATCGGAGTGTCGCGCACCGTCGAGCGCCTGCTCTCCGTCTCACGCAGCGTGCGCACAAGCTCGCTGAACCTCGCGAGGTCGTCCGTTTCGTACGCGACGAGGAAGTCCATGTCGTCGAGGCCGAAGCTGTTGGCGAGCAGCTGGCGCACCTCGGGAAACTGGTGCCCGACGCGCATGTGCTCGTTCATGATCTCCTGCCTCGCCTCGCGGCCGGTCAGATACCAATCGGCGCTCTTCGTGAAGGGGTAGACGATCAGGTAGCGCGACCGTTCGCCGCCGAACAGCGACTGCTCCTGCCGCGTCGGTTTCTTCACATACTGCGACTGCTGGATGATGCCGAGCAGGCTCTGCTCCGTCCGCATCCATCGGCCCATGCCGGAGTTCAAGATCGACGCGGCGCTCTCCTCCAGCGACTCGAGCGAAGCGCCCAGGCTCCAGAGCAGCAGCTCGACCCCAGGCTGAAGGCCCACCATCGAGTAGGCGAACGTCATGACCTCCGACTCCGCCTCGACGGCGGCCTCCAGCTCCTCGGCAGAGGCGCAGCGTTCCGCGTCCGGGAGGCGGCGCCACGCCGGATCCAGGCCGAGGGCGAGCGCGTGGACGAACCTGCGGTCAGTCACGACGTCCGGCTCAACCAGTCGGCCGCGTCGGCGGCGAAATACGTCACGACCGTGTCCGCGCCGGCCCGGACGATCGCGGTGAGCGATTCGAGGATGGCCCCTCGCCTGTCGATCCAACCGCGTTCTGCCGCCGCCTCGATCATCGCGGCCTCGCCGCTCACCTGGTACGCGGCCAGGGGAAGATCGAACCTGTCGCGCGCGCGCGCGAGGAGGTCCAGGCACGTGATCGCGGGCTTGACCATGAGCACGTCGGCCCCTTCCTGGGCGTCGAGCTCGAGCTCGAGCAGCGCCTCGCGCCCGTTGGCGGAATCCATCTGGTACGACTTGCGGTCGCCGAATCCCGGGGTCGAGCCGGCCGCTTCGCGAAACGGACCGTAAAAGACCGAAGCGTGTTTCGACGCGTACGCCACGATCGCCGTGTCGCCGAGGCCCGCAGCATCGAGCCCTGAGCGCAGCGCGGCAACCTGGCCGTCCATCATCGCGCTCGGAGCAACCATGTCCACGCCGGCCTGCGCATACGCCACCGCCGCTTCGGCCAGGAGGGGAAGCGTGGCGTCGTTGTCGATTCGCTCCCCGTCGAGCACACCGCAGTGGCCGTGCGTCGTGTACTCGCAGAGGCATACGTCGGCGGCGAGCACGATCGGGAGCCCCTCCCGTTTAAGGAGCCGAAGGGTCGAGGGCACAGGTCCGTTGTCGTCAGCCGCCGCGCGTCCCTCGGCGTCCTTGGAATCCGGGATGCCGAAGAGAAGGATGCCGCCCACACCGAGCTTCGCCAGGCGATGCGCCTCGGCCAGCGCAAGGTCAGGGCTGAGGCGGGAGTGCCCCTTCAGTGACGAGATCTCTTCGCGGCGATTGCGGCCGGAGGTGACGAAGAGCGGCGCGATGAAGGAAGCCGGGTCGAGGCGTGTCTCGCGAACCAGGCGTCGCACCGCCGCGCTGCGCCGGAGGCGTCGCGGCCGCCGCGCGCCGGGCGTTGTGACCTGCAACCTGACGAGCTCACGCATGGCGCTTCTCCTTCAGCGGTATCGCCGCGGCCACGGCGGCGGCAAGCGACTCGGCATCCTGGGACGCAGACTCGGCGATCACCTCGAAGCCCAGCTCGCGTGCGACGAGCGAGGTGCGCGGTCCGATCGTGACCGCTCGCGGACGCACATCACCCGCCAGCGTCGCAAAGCCCCGGACAGCTGAGCCTGAAGCGAACACGACCGCCGCCAGGTCGGGGTCGGCGAGGGCGGTCCTGATGGGCTCTCGCGAGGAGTCAGGGCCTTCGACCGTCCGGTAGGCGGTGACCTCCTCGACCAGCGCGCCTCGCCGGCGCAGGACTTCCGGCAGGTCTGGCGCTGCCGTGGCCGCGCGGACCAGAGCCACACGCTTGCCCTCCACGTCGGGCATCGCGGCGCCGAGCGAGGCTCCATTCGAAGTGCCAGGCACAAAAGAAGGCTCCACTCCGCGCGCGCGCAGCGCGTTGGCGGTCGCCTCTCCGACCGCCGCATAACGCGCATCGCGCGGAAGGGTGCGCAGCGCGTTCACGCCCTCCATGCTCGTGAAGACGATCCAGTCGCAGCCGGCCGGGACCGACGCCTCGTTGCCGGCCGGTTCGATCATCAGCGTCGCCACCGCGTGAACGCGGTAGCCACGCGACTCGAGCAGGCGGACGATCGGGTCGCGCCCTGCGGCCGGACGGGTGACGAGGATCGACGTCACCTCAAGGCCACCGCGGCCACAAGGCGAAGGCCCGCCCGGCGCGCCAGCCCGACGGCTTCGCGCCGGTCGCCGTGGATGACCTCCACTCGCCGGCCCGACCCGTCGCTGTTCACACCCGCGACGATGAGCTCGAACTCGCCGTCGCTCAGGGCCGCCAGGGCGCCCACCGGTGCGCGGCAAGTACCGCCTGTGGCCTTCAAGACCTCACGTTCCAGCTCGACCGCGAAGCGGACCTCTGGATCGTCGATCGCAGCGACGGCCTGGACCGTGCGCACGTCGCTCGATCGCGCCTGCACCGCGAGCGCGCCCTGGCCCGGCGCCGGCGCCACCTCGCCCGGATCCAGCCGGGCGTCGATCCGGGTGGCCAGCCCGAGCCGGTCGACTCCCGCGGCCGCGATCACGAGCGCGTCCACCGTGCCCTCGTCGAGCCGGCGAAGCCGCGTGTCGACGTTGCCATGCAGAGGCACGACTCTGAGGTCCGGCCTGATCGCGCGGACGAAGCCGGTGCGGCGCGGACTGTCGGTGCCCACCGTCGCGGCCGCCGGGAGGTCGCCGATGGCCCGGCCGCCCTCGCGAGTCACCAGCGCGTCGCGAGCATCGGCCCGTTCTGGGTAGGCGGCGATCAGGATGTCCGCGCTTTCCTCGAGCGGGACGTCCTTGGCGCTGTGCACCGCGAGCTCGATGTCGCCGGCGAGCAGCGCTCGCTCGAGCTCCCCGACGAACACGCCCTCTCCCGGCGACATGTCGGCCGGCCGGAGGTCGCCCTCGGTGACGATCGGCACGAGGTCCACCTCATGGCCTGCCTGCCGGAGCCGGGCCGCGACGAGCCCGGACTGGATGAGTGCGAGCCGCGAGCCGCGCGTGCCCAGCCGCAGCCTCACCGGCCGACGCCTGCGTGTCCGTTCATCAGCGCGACGAGGAGCTGGTCGACGGCGCGCTCCGCGTCGACGAGCATGGTGGTGGCTTCCCGAGTCTCCAGGTGCCGCCGCCGGGCGATCACCGCCAGCTCGCCCGTGAAGGCTCGCCGGAACCTGACGAACGCTTCGACGGTGTCCGAGAGCGAGACCCCGAGCTCCTCGGCGCGGCGTCCGTAATCGGCGGCCGCGGCTCTGGCGGTGGCGAGCCTGGCCGGCGACCGGCGTGAGTCCAGGTAATCCAGAAGCATGCCGAGCAAGCGGTGGCCGCGGTCTTTGAACTCGGCTCGAGCCGTCTCGGAAAGCTGCGACCGGGCTCTTTCAGGGGGCCGTCCGGCGGGCTTGGCCCTCGAGTAGGCGCGGGCGACGCGAGACACGCTCGCGCCGAACGCTACGCCGGCCTGGCGCGTGGACCTGGAGCCCGGGACCAGCGACTCGATCACGCTGCGTTTGAACCGGCGGTGCCCGCCAGGTGTCACGAACGCGGCCACGTCGCCCTGGTCGGCCCAGCGCCGAAGCGTGGCCGGGGTGATGCCCAGCAGGCGGCTGGCTTCTCCGAGGCTCAGCCACGCCGAAGCAGTCGAAGGAATGCGGTCAGCCACCCCGGAAAATTATGCCGAAAACTGTCGAAAGCTATCGGCGAGGCGGCGAATGCCCTTCAGTGGACGGCGACTGAAGGCCGCCCGATGGGATGACCGGCCGACTCGCGGTGGTGAGCCTCCGCCTTGGACTCGAGGTCGACCGCGAGCACGTTCAGGAGTCGCTTCAGGTGTGCGCGATCGGCCGACGGCATGCGGCTCAGTGTGATCAGCATCCTCGTCGGCCCTGTCAGCCACAGCCTTTGAAAGAGCCGAGTCCCCTTCGGTGTCAGCTCGACCCACGTCAGCCGGCGATCGTCCAGGTCGGGCACCCGGCGCACGTAGCCCTGCTCCTCCAGGCGGTCGATCAGCGGTACCAGCGTGCCCGGCGTGACCTTCAGCCGGCCCGCCAGCTCCCGCCCGCTCATCGTTCCGAAGCGCCTGATGGTGGTGAGGGCCCGGAACTGGGCCATGGTCAGGCTGAGCTCCATGAAGACTCGCGCGGTGTCGTCGAAGAAAGCGGCCTGAAGGCGCCCGTACGCCGTGAGGATCTCGCGCAGCTCTTCAGAATCGGGACCGAAGCTCAAACCAATTTGGATCTTACCAAACCACTTGACAGTAGTCAATGATTTGCTATAGTCAAACGAGTTCAAAAGGCTGGTATGAGTTGCTGATCAGACTGCTCCGGGACTTCCTACGACCGTACGTTCGCGAGGTCGCGATCGTCGTCGTGCTCGTGCTCATCCAGTCGATCGCCAACCTGTACCTGCCGAACCTGAACGCCGACATCATCAACAACGGCGTGGTCAAGGGCGACGTTCCGTACATCTGGCGGACCGGCGGAGTCATGCTCGCGATCACACTCGTTCTCGGCGTCATCGCCGTGGGCGGCGTCTACTGGGCGTCGCGGACGTCGATGGGTGTCGGCAGGGACCTCCGCGCGGCGGTGTTCAGCCGGGTCCAGGACTTCTCGGCGCGTGAGATGAATCGTTTTGGCACCCCGTCCCTCATCACGCGAAACACGAACGACGTCCAGCAAATCCAGCTCTTCCTGCAGATAGCGCTGACGATGATGGTGAGCGCTCCGCTCATCGCGGTGGGCGGCGTCATCATGGCGCTGCGCGAGAACGTGACACTCTCGGCCCTGCTGATCATCGTGGTTCCGGTTCTCGTGGCGATCGTCGCCGTCATGTTCATCTTCGCCATCCCGCTTTTTCGCTCGATGCAGGTCAAGATCGACAAGATCAACCAGGTCCTGCGCGAGCAGATCATGGGCGTGCGCGTGATCCGGGCGTTCATTCGCAACGACTACGAGCGGCGTCGATTCGAGGCTGCGAACTACGACCTGACGTCGACCGCGCTGCGCGTCAACCGGATCTTCGTGTTCGCCTTCCCGGCCGTGATGATCGTGATGAACCTGACGATGGTCGCGATCCTGTGGTTCGGCGGCCACCTGGTCGACAACGGCCAGATGCCGATCGGCAACATGACCGCCTTCATGCAGTACATCATGCAAATCCTGATGTCGCTGATGATGGCCATCGCGATGGTCATCCTGGTGCCTCGTGCGGAGGCCAGCGCCGCGCGACTGCACGAGGTGGTCAGCACCAGGCCGTCGATCGAAGCCCCCGTCAATCCCAGAGATCCGGGACGCGTGACGGGCGTCGTCGAGTTCCGCGGCGTCAGCTTTGGCTACCCGGGCGGGGAAAAGCCCGTGCTCCAGGACCTCGACTTCGTTCTGAAGCCCGGCCACATGACGGCGATCATCGGGGGCACAGGGTCCGGCAAGACCACGCTCCTCAATCTCATCCCGCGCTTCTTCGATGCGAGCGAGGGGGCGGTGATGGTGGACGGAGTGGACGTGCGCGAGCAGTCGCTCGAGCGGCTGTGGAGCACCATCGGCCTGGTGCCGCAGCGCGCCTACCTCTTCGGCGGCACGGTGGCCGACAACCTGCGCTTCGGCAACGAGGGAGCGACCGACGAGGAGCTTTGGCACGCCCTCGAGGTCGCCCAGGCGAAGGACTTCGTAGAGAAGATGGAAGGAGGACTCGCCGCGCCCATCGACCAGGGTGGGACGAACGTCTCTGGCGGCCAGCGCCAGCGGCTCGCGATCGCTCGCGCGCTGGTCAAGCGCCCCGCCATCTACCTCTTCGACGACTGCTTCTCCGCCCTCGACGCGGGCACCGACTCGCGACTGCGCGCCGCGCTTCGGCCCGAGACTCGCGAGGCGACCATGGTCGTGGTCGCGCAGCGGGTGAGCACGATCATGCACGCGGACCGGATCATCGTGGTCGACGACGGTCGGGTCGAGGGCATCGGCACGCACGACGAGCTGATGGCGAGCTGTGAGCCGTACCGTGAGATCGTCGACTCCCAGCTCGGCGAGGCGGTGGTCGCGTGATCAACCGGGCAGGAGGCGGCGGCTCGCAGGGGGCGCAGCGGCGCCAGCCCGGTGGCTGGATGGGCGGCATGAGCGGGCCCCCGGCCAAGGTGGGCAATTTCCGCAACACGCTGCGGCAGCTGCTCGGTCGGCTGAGGCCGGAGCTCCCGCTGATCAGCATCGTCGGGCTGCTGGCCGTCGGCAGCGTGGCGTTCTCCGTGATCGGACCGAAGATCATCGGCAACGCGACCAACATCATCTTCAACGGCATCGTCGGCAAGATGCTGCCCGCCGGTGTGACGAAAGCGCAGGCCATCGCGCTCCTCAAGGCACACGGCCACGGCCAGGTCGCCCAGATGCTCTCGGGCATGGACGTCACGCCGGGCAAGGGCATCGACTTCACGGTGCTCGGTCAGACCCTGACGCTGGCGATCGGGGTCTACGTCCTCGCCTCGGTCCTAATGTGGGCGCAGGGCTACCTCATGGCCGGCGTCGCGCAGCGCACCGTGTACGCGATGCGGCGGGACGTCGAGTCCAAGCTCGCGAGGCTGCCGCTGAAGTACTTCGACAGCCACTCCCACGGCGACATCCTCAGCCGCGTCACCAACGACATCGACAACGTGGCGACGACGCTGCAGCAGGGCTTGAGCCAGCTGGTCACGTCCGTCCTTACGGTGGTCGGCGTGCTGGGCATGATGCTCTGGATCAGCCCGCTGCTTGCCGTCATCAGCCTGATCACCGTGCCGCTCTCGGTGGTGGTCACAGTGGTGATCGCGCGTCGCTCTCAAAAACAGTTCGCGGCGCAGTGGAAATGGACGGGGACGCTGAACGGACATGTCGAGGAGATGCACACCGGGCATGCCCTGGTCCAGGTCTTCGGACGGCGCACCAGGGCCATGGAAGAGTTCAACCGCCATAACGAGGGCCTTTACTCGGCGAGCTTCCGGGCTCAGTTCCTGTCGGGAATCATCATGCCGGCGATGACTTTCCTCGCCAACCTCAACTACGTCACGATCGCGGTCATCGGCGGATACCGGGTGGTCACCGGAACGATGTCCCTGGGCGACGTGCAGGCCTTCATCCAGTACTCACGGCAATTCACGATGCCGATCATGCAGATCGCCGGCCAGATGAACGTCCTGCAGTCGGGTCTTGCGTCTGCGGAGCGGGTCTTCGAGCTGCTCGACGCGGAGGAAGAGGCGCCGGACGTCGACAGCGGCGCGGCGATGGGCGATGCCACGGGGCGGGTTGCGCTGGAGCATGTCGACTTCCGCTACCTGCCGGAGAAGCCGTTGATCAGCGACTTCAACCTCGAGGTCCGGCCGGGCCAGACGATCGCGGTCGTGGGTCCAACCGGCGCGGGCAAGACCACCATCGTCAACCTGCTGATGCGCTTCTATGACATCGACGCCGGGCGCATCTTGCTCGACGCGGTCGACACCGTGGCAGTGCCGCGCGACGCGGTGCGGAAGGTGTTCGGCATGGTCCTGCAGGACACGTGGCTCTTCGCCGGAACCATCCGCGACAACATCGCGTATGGGAAGGAGGGCGCGAGCGAGGAGGAGATCGTCGCCGCGGCCAGGGCGGCGCATGTCGACTCCTTCGTCCGAACGCTCCAGCACGGCTACGACACGGTGCTGGACGAGGACGCTTCGGACCTGTCGTCCGGCCAGCGCCAGCTGCTCACCATCGCCCGGGCGTTTCTCGCCGACCGTCCGATCCTCATCCTCGACGAGGCGACGAGCAACGTCGACACCCGGACCGAGGTCCTGATCCAGGCCGCCATGGCGCGCCTGCGCCAGGGCCGGACGAGCTTTGTCATCGCGCACCGCCTGTCCACCATCCGCAACGCCGACTCGATCGTCGTGATGGACGGCGGCCGCATCGTCGAGCAGGGATCACACACCGAGCTGCTCGCCCGGCGCGGCTTCTACGCCGACCTGTACCAGAGCCAGTTCACCGAGGCGGTCGCGGCGGTCTAGCTCCAGCCGGCTCGGCTAGGTATAGCCGCGCCGTGTCGGGATGGGCCAGAACTGGTCCGTGAAGATCACGTACCGCTTGGTGGCGAAGGCGCCCGCCCAGAGCGGCCAGCACGTGGTGAGGGTCAGGTGGTAGCCGGGTGAATCGGGCACGAGCACGTTGCGGTTGTCGGGGTTGACGATCGCGCTGCCGGTGACGTGGTAGCGATAGGTGCCGTAGCGGGTCTCCAGGTCGACCTCGTCCCCGTGGGTCAGCTGCGGGAAGTTGATCCAGTAGACATTGTGGGCGGCCACGCCGACCGTGCCCTGCTGTCCGGGCCACATGGTCGTCGGGTAGTGGCCGGGTCCGGAGTACAGGACGCCGGTGTCCACGCCTTCTTTGACCGCCGCGTAGTAGCTGAGCCTGGGGATCCGGATCGCGAAGTCGATCCCGTGGACGGGCCTCTGCAGGCTCGGATCGACCGTCTTCGGGCCGACGGTGTGGGTGGTGATGAGCTGCTGCCACTCCTTGTTGAGGTGCTGCTGCTCGGAGAACCCGTTCCACATCCCGAAACCGAAGGTGCCGAGCAGCACCAGGCCGACCACCAGGCACACCGCCGAGGCGACACGAAACAGCAACAGCCAGCGGGTGGCCATCAGCTCTAGAACGC
>DATEHQ010000198.1:0-7507 GCA_035279525.1 Candidatus Dormiibacterota bacterium | reverse complement strand
CGCGACAGGTCCGAGTCCGAAGGCAATGCGTCGAACTTCAAGCCCGCCGACCGCAGCGCGCCACGCACTCCCTCGGCGTCGATGAAATCCTTCGTCACCGCGTGCCCGATGCGAATCGGGCTGCGCGCATTCGCCGAGTTGCCGAACACGATCACCTCACCATGCCGCTTCTCGCCACCGGACGACGTCATGGCGACGTTCGAGTGGAGCTCCCATCTGCGGCGCACGACGGCATCTGAAAGCGAACCGGCCGGCACCTCGCCGAGCGCCATCGCCACACCGAGGGCGGCCGCATCGTTGGCGTACACGCCGGCACCCTCCGGCCCGAAGGTCAGATCATGTGACACGACGGTCATACCGCGTGACTCGGCGTTCTTGATGCTGGCCGTGGTCAGGCCTGGAACCTTGACCATGACGAGGTGAACGTCGGCCGGATCGGACAGACCGGCGTCGGCCATCGCCTGCTCGGTGGCCCTGGCGACCTTCGTGATCATGCCCATCCGCCCGACCTCCTCGGGCGCGATGGGATCTGAGCCGGCACGGCCGACGACGAGCCGCTTGTCACCATCGCCCGTTTCGCCGCCCTCAGGCACGTCGACCCACTCGCGGGTGACCACCGCTATGTGCGGCGTGATCACGCCAGGGCAGCCGCCGGAGAGCACGAAGATCACCCGCTGCGCGACCTGGTCGAGCGGGATGTCGAGGAACTCGGCGGTCCAACCGCGCAGCGCCACGTCGGCCCACACGCGGCCCCAGTCGTCGTGCTGCCCCGTTCCCTCTGTCTTGCCGGCCAGCGCGACCAGCGTGTCGGGCTTGATCCTTCCCTCGCCCGCCAGCCGCTGCAGACCCGACGTGTCATGCGGCGTCGCCATCGGGACGACGAACATCTCGACGCGCTGAACCTTCACATGGACCTCCTCGGTGACCGTCAGGCCGCTGGTGGACGCTGAAAACCGAAGCCTGTGCTCTCCTCGAGCTGCTCGGCGAGGTCGAGCAGCTCCCACTCCGCGCCGGACCGGCCCACCAGCTGCACGCCGACGGGCAGCCCTTCGTGCAGTCCGGCGGGAACCGAGATCGCCGGCGTGTGCGCGAAGCTGACCGGCAGCACGAACTGGATGTAGCGCCGGTACGGTCCCCCGAGGAAGGCGGGCACGTCGGCGATGGCCATCGGGGTAAGGCCGAGCGTCGGCGTGAGCAGGAAGTCGAAATCCTGGAGCAGCGGGGTCGTCACGGTCTTGAAAGCGGACGTGCTCGCGCGTTCGAAAGCCTCGAAATAATCGACGGCGCCGAGCTTGCGGCCCTCCTCGACCAGCTTGCGGATGCCGGGAGCAAAGCGCTTGGGGTTGGCGGGGAAGGACGCCATGCTCGCGCGGCGCACGACACCGTAGCCCTCCGCCACCGGCTCAGACTCCCACGGTATCGGCGTTATCCGGTGGCCGCGAGCCTCCATGGTGTCGCATGCCTGGCGGCACGCTTCGGCGCATGCGGCATCGATGCCGAGCGTGGTCGACTCGACCACGCCGACCCGGTACACGGGGAGCTGTTGCTGGCGCCCAGGCAGGGGGGCGCCGGCGAGGACCGAGTACAGAAGCCGCACGTCCGCGACCTTGCGGCCGAGTGGGCAGACCATCGACAGCCCGGCCGCGTCAGGGCGATCGTCGGGAACACGGTTCGGCGACGGCCGCAGGCCGACCACGCCGCAGCAGGAAGCGGGGATGCGAATCGAGCCGCCCATGTCGGTGCCGACCCCGAGCGTGACCATCCCCGCCGCCACCGCCGCCGCGCTTCCACCCGTCGACCCGCCGGGGGTGAAGCCCTCGCGCCAGGGGTTGTTGGTGGCGGGGAAGAGGGCGTTGGTCGTGCCGACCGCCGCCGCCAGCTCGGGCAGGTTGGTCTTGCCGATGACCGCGGCGCCGGCCGCACGGGCACGCGCGACGGCCGCCGCGTCCTCCTTGGGAACCCGGTCCTTCCAGACCGCGCTGCCATCGGTCCACGGCATGCCAGCCACCGGCAGGTTGTCCTTGACGGCCAGGGTGACTCCGGCGAGCCGTCCCTGCGAGGCCTTCGCCTTGCGGTCCACGTGGACGAAGGCGTGGATCGTGGCGTCGATCCGGTCGATCGCCGCCAGGTGCGATTCGACGACCGCCTGCGGCTCGAGCCTGCCCGAGCTCGTGCCCTTGACGATCTCGCCGGCGGAGAGCCAGCGGGACGAATCCGCCTTCATTGCCCATGAATTCTGACCCGAGCGCGGATTCCTGCGGGGCGCACCGGGGGGCGGCGGCCCGCTCCCGGGCTCAGGTCAGCGGCTTGTAGAGGAAGGTCGTCGGACGCAGCTCTCCATCCGGAGGGTAGGCGAATTCAGGAGCTGGACCTTTCCATCCATCCGGAACGAAGTTAGCCGCTCCGGTGTCCGGCCGCGTCCCGGGAGCCGGGCCGATCGACTAGGTAATCTTCTCCCGCCGGGTGGCTGTGAGCGAGAGGGTGCGGAATCAAGACCTCGAGCGGTTCAACGGCCTGCCGCGTGAGGAGGCCGAGGGTGCGCTGCTGGCTTGCTTCGCCAACCACGAATGGTCAGCACGCATGGCGGCGGGCCGTCCATATCGCGACGTCGACCAGGTCCTGGCGGCGGCCGAGCAAGCCTGGACCGGCCTGAAGCCGGGCGATTGGCTTCGCGCCTTCGCCGCTCATCCTCGGATCGGCGAGCGCGGCGGTCACGCGCCGGCGTCCTCGGATCGCGAGCAGGCCGCGGTGACGCAGGCGTCGGCGGCGACGCGGGCGGCGCTGGCGGCAGAGAATCGTGAGTATGAGGAACGTTTTGGTCACGTCTTTCTCATCTCCGCCAGCGGGCGAGGAGCCGACGAGATCCTGCACGCGCTCAGGCAGCGCATGAAGAACGACCCGTTCAGGGAGCTCGAGGTGGCTGCCGCGGAACAGCGGAAGATCACGCGCCTGCGCCTGCTCGCGCTCCTGAACGCGTGACCATCTCCACCCACGTCCTCGACACCATGCGCGGAACCCCGGCCGCCGGGGTCGACGTGACGCTCGACCGTCGCGAGGCGGATGGCGACTGGCGTGAGCTCGCGACTGCCGTGACCGACGCCGACGGGCGGGTCCGAAGCGTGACCGCCGACGACCTCGAGGCCGGTGAGTATCGCCTTCGGTTTTCGACCCGGCCCTACTTCGAGCGCTCTGGGCTCAGCGCCTTCTACCCGGAGGTCTCCGTGGTCTTCAACCTCGACGATCCATCTGCGCACCTCCACCTACCCGTGCTGCTCAGCCCGTATGGCTACAGCACGTACAGGGGTGTCTGAGTGACCATCGTCCTCGGCGACAACCAGTACGGCAAGGCGGAGACGCGCGTCGTGCGCGTGACCCGCGCGGCCGGCCGGCACGAGATCAAAGACCTCAACGTCAGCATTTCGCTGTCGGGCGATTTCGCCGCGAGCCACCTGACCGGCGACAACAGCAACGTCATCCCGACCGACACGCAGAAGAACACCGTCTTCGCCTTTGCGAAGGAACCGATCGGAGACATCGAGGACTTCGGGCTGCGCCTGGCTCGGCACTTCGTGGGCGAGTACGCGTCCGTTTATCGGGCGCGAGTGACGATCGAGGAGTACGCATGGAGCCCGATCGAGGCAGGGGGCCGTTTGCTTCCGGACGCCTACGTCCGCGGCGCAGCTGAAAAGCGGACCGCCACCATCACCTGCACCGACGATGCCGGCTGGGTCGTCGGCGGTCTGGGCGACCTGGTCGTGCTCAAGTCGGCCGGCTCCGAGTTCTGGGGCTTTCCGCGGGACCGCTACACGACGCTGCCCGAGACCAGAGACCGCATCCTCGCCACGGCGGTGACCGCTCGCTGGCGCTACACCGGCGTCCGGCACGAGTGGTCGGCATCGTTCGAGGCCGCCAGGCGTGCGATGCTGGAGGCCTTCGCCACACACCACAGCCTGGCCCTTCAGCAAACTCTCTACGCGATGGGTCACGCCGTGCTCGCGGGGCAGCCCGAGGTGGCCGAGATCCGCCTCTCGATGCCGAACAAGCACCACATCGCGGTCGACCTCGCTCCATTCGGGCTGGCCAACGACAACGAGGTCTTCTTCGCCGCCGACCGTCCCTACGGCCTGATCGAGGGCACGGTGATCCGCGACGACGCGCCGGAGGCGGGCTTCGCCTGGTGATCCGGTTCCTTCAGCCGGCCACCTGGTCGGAGGCCCTCGAGATGAAGGCCGCGCACCCCGAGGCAACGCCGGTGGCGGGCGGCACCGACCTGATGGTGGAGATCAACCTCGATCACAGGCGGCCAGAGGCGATCCTGGATCTGACGCGCGTCCAGGAGCTGACCGAATGGGGCGCGGAGGATGGGGCGCTGCGCGTCGGCGCGGGCGTGACGTACTCGCGGCTCATCGACGAGCTCGGCGACCGCCTTCCCGGCCTGGCGATGGCCGCGCGCACCGTCGGTTCCCCGCAGATCCGCAACCGTGGGACCGTCGGCGGCAATCTCGGGACCGCTTCACCCGCGGGCGACGCGCACCCCGTCCTGCTGGCCGCGGACGCCGTGATCGAGCTGGAGTCGAGGTCGGGCCGGCGGCGCGTCCCGGCTCGCGAGTTCTTCGTGGGTCCGAAGCGCAACGCGATGCGGCCGGATGAGCTGATTGCCGCATTTCTCATCGAGCCCGCGCGCGGGCCGCAGCAGTTCTCCAAGGTGGGAACACGGAACGCGATGGTGATCGCGGTCTGCGCCCTGGCCTTGACCCTGGACCCGGTCAATCACAGAGTCGGTGCGGGCATCGGCTCGGCCGGACCGACGCCGATCTATCCGGTGGATGCTTGCCGCTTCATCGAGGGCGTGCTCGACGAGGAGCTCCTGTGGGATGAGCACAAGGAGGTCCACTACGCCGCGCTCACGCGATTCGCCGAGCTGCTCGTGAAGGCCGCCAGTCCGATCGACGACGTCCGCGGAACTGCCTCCTACCGGCGCCGCGCCCTCTGGGTGCTCGCGCGCCGGAGCTTCATGTGGATCTGGGATGAATATCGCCGAGGCAGGAAATGAGGGTCGAGTGCTCGGTCAACGGCAGGGCGCGCGCCGCCGATGACGTGTGGGAGGGCGAGAGCCTCCTTTACCTTCTGCGGGAACGGCTTGGCCTTTTCGGCTCGAAGAACGCGTGCGAGCAGGGCGAATGCGGCTCGTGCTCCGTCTTCCTCGACGGCGCGCTGGTCTGCGCGTGCCTGGTCCTGGCGGGCCAGGCGAATGGGCGCAACGTCGAAACTGTCGAAGGCCTGGCCGGCGAGTCCGGCCGGCTGCATCCTGTGCAGCAGGCGTTCGTCGATGCGGGCGCGGTGCAGTGCGGGTTCTGCACCCCAGGCCTGGTGATCGCGACGCATGACCTGCTGAGCCGAGTGCCGAATCCGACCGGCGCTCAGATCCGGGAGGCCCTCGCCGGCAACATCTGCCGGTGCACCGGTTACGCGAAGATCATCGATGCGGTTCACCTGGCGGCCGGGAGGATCGGATGAAGCCGCGCCTCGCGCCGCCGGCCGCCGCCATCGGTGGTGTGGGTGAGAGGGTCGCGCGCCCCGACGGAGCGCTCAAGGCGCGCGGCGATTTCCCATATTCGTCGGACCTGCAGGTCGAAGGCATGTTGTGGGGCGCGACCAAGCGAAGCCCGCACCCATACGCGCGCATCAGGTCGATCGACACGACGGAAGCGGCCGCGATGGCCGGAGTGCGGGCGGTGGTGACGCACCGCGATGTGCGCGGCCGCAAGCTTTACGGGCTCGAGATCGCCGACCAGCCGGTGCTCGCTTTCGACTACGTTCGCTACTGGGGCGAGGCGGTGGCGCTGGTCGCGGCGGATCACCCGGAGCAGGCGCGCCGCGCGGCGGCGAAGGTGAGGGTCGACTACGAGGTCCTGACGCCGCTCATCGACCCCGAGCTTGCGATGAAGCCTGAAGCGCCGCGGCTGCACCCGGCCGGAAACGTGACTCGGCACGTCAGGATCCGGCACGGCGACCTGAACCCACATGCGGAAGTCGTCGTGCGCGGCCAGTACGAGATCGGGATGCAGGACCAGGCGCCGCTCGGGCCGGAGTCCGGCCTCGCGGTTCCCGACGGTGAGGGAGGGGTCGACCTCTACATCGCGACGCAGTGGCTTCACGTCGACCAGCAGCAGCTCTGCGGAATCCTCGACCTCCCGCCCGACAAGGTCCGGCTCACGATGGCCGGCATCGGTGGCGCCTTCGGCGCACGAGAGGACCTCTCGATGCAGGCTCATGCCTGCCTGCTCGCGCTCGGGACAGGGCGCCCGGTCAAGATCTCGTACTCCCGGCCGGAGTCGTTCGTCGGCCACGTGCATCGCCACCCGGGCAAGCTCCGTTACGAGCACGGTGCGGACCGCGACGGCAACCTCGTCTACGTGAAAGCGAGGATCGTGCTCGACGGCGGGGCCTACGCGTCGAGCTCCACCGCGGTGATCGCCAACGCCTCGTGTTTCGCCCTCGGGCCATACCGCTGTCCCAACGCGATCATCGACGGCTGGGTCATGTACACGAACAACCCACCTTGCGGAGCAATGCGCGGCTTCGGGTCGGTGCAGAACTGCTACGCCCATGAGGCGCAGATGGACCGGCTGGCCGCAGCGCTGGGCATGGACCCCGTCGAGCTGCGGCTTCGCAACGCGATGGAGACCGGGACGGAGCTGATCACCGGACAGCTGATCGACGGCCCGGTCCCAGTCGCTGAGCTGCTGAGACGCGTGCGAGCCTTCCCGCTCCCGGCCGATGGCAGCGACGGTCAGGCAGGAGACCGACCTGTCGATCTCACGCAGATGCCTGGTGGCATCTCCAACACCACCCACGGCGAGGCGGTCAAGCGTGGCGTGGGCTACGCGGCCGGATTCAAGAACGTCGGCTACTCGGAGGGCTTCAACGATTATTCGACCGCCCGGGTCCGTCTTTACGTGCGGGACGGTCATCCTCGCGCGGAGGTGCACACCGCGGCGGCCGAGGTCGGACAGGGCCTGGTCACGGTCCAGGCGCAGATCGCAGCGACCGCACTCGGCGTGACCGATGTCGTGGTCCTCAATGCCGACACGCGTGTCGGCTCCTCCGGCTCGTCTTCGGCTTCGCGCCAGACCTACATCACCGGCGGCGCCGTCAAGGCCGCATGCGAGGCCGTGTTCGATCGCGTGCGCGAGCTCGTGGACTCGGAGCTGCATCCCGCCGGCGACCTTCGGATCGAGCACGACGCGGTGGTCGGCGCAGACGGACAGGCGATCATCGGGCTCGCCACCCTGCTCGGCGATGCGGTGATCGAAGAGTCGCGTGAGTTCCGCCCGCGACAGACTCATCGCCTCGACGAAAAGACCGGCCAGGCCCACGCGCACATGCAGTTCGCTTTTGCGGCGCACCGCGCCGTGGTCGATGTCGACACCGAGCTCGGCCTCGTCAAGGTCGTCGAGCTGGCGACGGCGCAGGACGTCGGCAAGGCGATCAACCCGCAGGCGGT
>DATEHQ010000197.1:0-20624 GCA_035279525.1 Candidatus Dormiibacterota bacterium | reverse complement strand
CAGGCGAACCGCCGCCACAAAACGGGTCAAGCCGCCCGTGTCGGAGAAACCGAAGCGACGTCCGGCCGCGCCCGCCGCCAGTCGAGCTCCCGAACCGGCTCCGGAAGCCAGACGGCCCACGGGGCCGCGTCGACCCGGGATCCGGCTCGCGGGCTCGGCGTCATCCCGCCTCACCATCAAGCCCGGACCGCCGCAGGGACCCCGCGTTCAGCTCGAGCTCTCGACCAGGCCACGCCCGGGCGGGCAGCGCAGGCTGAGCGAGGTGGACCTCGAGGAGGACGAGGTGCTGATCGACGGCTTCGACGCCGTGCTGGGCGGGCTCAAGGTGAGGGTGACCGCCGTTCTGGAGCGGACGTGCGTTTACGTGGACACGGGTGGTGACCGACAGCTCGCGCGCAAGGAGGACCTGCTGGTCGAGGCGGACAAGCTTCCTATTCGTCGCCGCTCACTCACCTAGCCGGTTAACCTGACGACTCGATGATCGAAGAGCCGAGGCACACCCGCAACCTCGCCCTCGAGCTGCTGCGTGTGACCGAGGCCGGAGCCCTGGCCGCCGCCCCCCTGCAGGGCCGGGGCAACAAGGAGGCCGCCGACGAGAAGGCCGTGGAAGCCATGCGCGAGGCCCTTTCGGACGTCGACATGCGGGGCAGGGTGGTGATCGGCGAGGGGGAGAAGGACGAAGCTCCGATGCTTTATTTCGGCGAGGAGATAGGCAACGGCCTCGAACCCGAGGTCGACGTGGCGGTCGACCCGATCGAGGGCACCAGCCTCACCGCGTCGGGCCTGCCTGGCGCCATCTCCGTGGTTGCGCTCGCCGAGCGCGGAACCATGTTCACGACCCACGTCCACTACATGCTCAAGCTGGTCGTCGGCCGCCGCGCCCGTGGCGCCATCGACCTCGAGATGCCGGTGGAGTGGAACCTGCGGCGGATCGCCAAGGCGGAGGGCCTGCCGGTCGAGGAGCTGACAGTGGTCGTCCTCGAACGCGAAAGGAACCGCCAGGTCATCGGCCAGATCCGTGAGGTCGGTGCGCGGATCAAGCTGATCAGCGCCGGCGACGTCGCGGGTGCCCTCGAGGCGGCGCTCGAGACGCGATCCGGGATCCACTGCATGATGGGCTCAGGCGGCGCCACCGAGGGCGTCCTGGCGGCCTGCGCGATCAAGACCATGGGCGGCGACATGCAGGCCAAGCTCTTCTTTCGAGACGACAGAGAAAGGGAGATGGCCGTCAAGGAAGGTCACCAGCCGGGCCGGGTGCTGTGCCTCGACGACCTCTGCTCGGGCAAGGACATCTTCTTCGCGGCCACGGGCATCACCTCGGGCGAGCTGCTGAAGGGCGTCCGGTATGAAGACGAGTACGCCTTCACGCAGTCCATGGTCCTGCGCTCCGCGACCGGCACGATGCGCATCGTGGACGCGTACCACCCGATCGAGCTGCTTCGCGAGAAGGGCCTTCTGCCGGCGCAGGTGCGAATCCGCTGAGCGCGTCGGAAGCCGGGCAGTTCCTCACGGCGGCCGGCAAGGTGCTGGGTCCGCCGCAGTGGGAATGGATCGCGGCGGCGAGGATGGTGGCGCGCCAGCGACCGTCGGCGGCCGCGGTCGAGCAGGTGCTCGACGGCCTGCTCTCCGGCGCCGACCAGGCGATGGTCAACGCGTTCACGGGCGGCTTTCGGGTGACGCAGACCCAGCAGGCGATCAACAAGTCGCTGCCCGATGCGCTGGCCGCGGGCGCGGCCCTGGAGTCGGCCCAGATCGTGGCCCTGGCGATCCTGGTCCGCGAGCAGATGGCGCCCGCCGAGTTCGAGGCCGTCTACCGGCCCTTCGCCACGGTGCTGCCCGGGCCCGCCTACCAGCCCGCTCCCCCGGTCGATCGGCAGATCGCGGCGTTCCTGCGCCGCCTGCCGAACCTGAAGGGAGAGGTCGAGGCCGAGGTGAAGACGGTGGCCAATGCGCTGAGCGAGAAGGCGAAGCCCGCGGCGGCCCCGCCTGCCGGCGCGGTGTCCAGCGTCGCCGCCGCCGGCGGGTCCTTCGACCCCGCGGCGAACTACAACGCGGCGTGGAAGCTCGCCGTACAGACCGCCAACCAGGCCGGGCGCACCCAGGCGTTTCGGGTCATGCAGGACAGCGGGGAGCAGGCGGCGCCGCATGACGGCCTGGGCATCGTCGGGTTTGCGGGCGTGGCGGCGGGCGCCATCTTCATGCGGGACGCGCTGCCGATCGAGAAGGTGCTCCTTCTTTACGAGCCCTTCGCGGCGGCCATCCCGTACGAATCGCTGCTGTGACGGCTAGGCGGTTCTGACCCCCGCGGCCTTCTCGAGGCCGAGCTCCTCGACCGCGATCTCGCGCATCTTGAATTTCTGAACCTTTCCGGTGACGGTCATCGGAAACGCGTCGACGAATTTCCAGTGGCGCGGGATCTTGTAGCTCGCGATCTTGCCTTTGCACCAGGCGGCGAGATCGTCGCCCGCGATGGTGGCTCCCTCGCGCAGCCTCACCCATGCCATCACCTCTTCGCCGTACTTCTCGGACGGCACGCCGATGACCTGCACGTCGACGACGTCGGGATGGCCGTAGAGGAACTCCTCGACCTCGCGCGGGTAGATGTTCTCGCCGCCGCGGATGATCATGTCCTTGATCCGGCCGACGATGTTGACGTAGCCCTCGCCATCGATGGTCGCGATATCGCCGGTGTGCATCCAGCGCCCGGCGTCGATCGCCTGGCGGGTCGCCTCGTCGTTGTTCCAGTAGCCGAGCATGACGATGTAGCCACGACTGCACAGCTCGCCCGCGGTGCCTCTCGGCACCACGGCGCCTGTGACGGGATCGACCACTTTGATCTCGACGTGGGGGTGGACCCGACCGACCGTCGAAACGCGCCGGTCGAGCGGATCGTCAGTCGAGCACTGAGTCGACACCGGCGACGTCTCGGTCATGCCGTAGGCGATCGTCATCTCCGGCATGTGCATCGACGTCTGGACCCTCTTCATGACCTCGACCGGGCACGGCGAGCCGGCCATGATGCCTGTTCGGAGCGAGGCGAAGTCGAACTCCTTGAAGCGGGCGTGATCCAGCTCGGAGATGAACATCGTGGGCACGCCGTAGAGCGAAGTGCATGCCTCCTGCTGCACGGTCTGCATCGTGAGCACCGGATCGAATGCTTCGGCCGGAACCACGATCGTCGCGCCGTGCGTCGTGCACGCGAGGTTGCCCAGCACCATGCCGAAGCAGTGGTAGAAGGGCACGGGGATGCAGACACGGTCGCGCTCCGAGTACTTGAGCGTCTCGCCGATGAAGAACCCGTTGTTGAGGATGTTGTGATGGGTGAGGGTGGCGCCCTTGGGGAAGCCGGTCGTGCCCGATGTGTACTGGATGTTGATCGGGTCGTCGAACTGCAGCGTCTCCTCGACCGCGTGCAGGTCCGCGACCGGCGTCTTCGCGGCGTCGCGCTCGAGCGCGGCCCAGCCGTCCTCGAGAACCACCGCCTCGCGCAGCGCGGGGCAGCGGCCCTTGACCTCGGCGAGCATGGCCCGGTAGTCGGCCTGGCGAAAGCCCGCGGCGAGGATGAAGAAGCTGATTCCGGATTGGTTGAGCGCGTACTCGAGCTCGGACGTGCGGTACGCGGGGTTGATGTTGACGAGGATCGCGCCGATGGCGGCGGTCGCGTACTGAACCACGACCCATTCGTAGCGGTTGGGAGACCAGATGCCGACGCGGTCGCCCTTCTTCACGCCACGCGCCATGAGGCCCCGCGCGATCTCCTCGCATTGAACGACCAGCTCGCGGTAGGTGGCGCGGTATCCCTGTGACGGTACGACGAGCGCTTCGTGATCGCCAAATCGCGCGGCCGTGCGCCGAAGGTTGTGGAAGATCGGCTCACCCAGCAGCGGTTTGTCGCTCGGCCCGTTCACATAGCTCGGCTCAGGCATGGAAGTCAGCCTCCTTCAAGCTTGATTGTGAACTGTCGATGCCTACTACAAATGTAGTAGCTGGGAAAACTGACCCCTTGACAAGACGCCCGATCAGTCGCAAGTTGAGAGCCGATCGTTCTCCGTCCGGATCCGCCGACAGTCCACGCAAAGGTTGGCCTCCACAAGTAGGCAACGGCCGTAAAGCGGCGCAGAAACCAGACGCGTGTCACCCGGGGGAATCCGGTCGAGGCGGTGTCCGCTGCGGACGCCGCCTCGTTTCGTGTCAAAGCCGGCGTACTTTCGCCGAGAATCGCGGGCGTGACGCGCTCGCCGCTCGAGCACCGAGGATTCCGCACCCTGCTGCTGGCGATCACCGGCCTGCCTGTGAGCTTCCTCTACGTCTGGGTGGCGATCCTCCAGCCGATCCTGGTCGGATCGGTCATCGGCGACTTCACCGGCAGCTACCTGCCCGCGGCGGCGCGTCTGGCGTCGGGCCAGGATCCCTATGCGCTGTGCAGCACCATGGGCTGCCTCGAGCCGACGGGTCCCCAGTTCGTGATGCCGCCGCTGCTGGCATGGGCGCTGCAGCCGCTCGTAGGCGTGTCGAGCCGCGCCGTCGCGATCGGAGTCGTGCTCGTCCTCAACGCCTCGCTCGCGGTTTTCATCTGGGTCACCATCCGCACGCTGAGGGTGCGCGACTGGCAGCTCGCCGCGCTCCTCGTCCTGGTTGCGATTGCGTTCGAGCCGGCGCTCGGCAATGTCGACGAGGGACAGGTCAACCTGGTGCTGCTCGCACTGTCGGCGGTGTGGCTGTGGGGCTGGATCGACGGCGGCTGGTGGGGCGGAGCCGCGCTGGGGGCGGCGATCGCCCTGAAGCTGATCCAGGGCCCGGTCGCGCTGATGCTGGTGTGGGGAAGGCGCTGGGCGATGCTGGGGGCCGGCATGGCCGCCGGGCTCGTGCTCTGGCTCATCGGCGCGCCGCGGTACCTGGTCGAGTACCTCTTGAAGGTGCTGCCCGCGGTCAGCCAGGGGACGGGATTTTTCGAGAACCATTCTCCGGGAGGGACGATCACCCGCCTGTTGGCCCCCGACTCGTTCCTCGGCGCGGTTCGCGGGAGCCCGCCGGCGGCGCGCGTCATCACCATCGTGCTGGCGCTCGCCGTCCTGGGCGTCACCTTCCTCGTCCTGCGGTCTCCCTCACGGAGCGCCGAGCGGCGCGCGCTCGAAGCGGCGGCCATCGTCGCGGCCACCCCCCTGGTGGCGACCTACTCGTGGGGCACCCACCTGGTGCTGCTGCTCCTCCCGATGTTCGTGCTGATCGCCTGGTCGGTTCCACGGCGCGACTGGGTCGTGATGGGCCTGGTCGGCGTCTCGTGGCTGTTGATCGGTCCCGGCCACAAGTGGTTCCAGGCTCTGATCCTCTCGGGCTATCCGAACCTCGTGGTCCTGCGCCTGATGGCGGAGTTCGGTGTCGTGGCGATCACCGCGCTGTGGGTGGCGAGCCTGCTCGCGGTCAGGCGCGCGAGGTCATCTGACGGAGCGGATGCGGCTCACGAAGAACGTGCCGAGCCCAAGCAGGACGATCGCGCTCGCGAACACGACGCGGTAGCCGGAATTCTGTGACTGATGGTTGAAGTAGTCGAGCGCCCGGCCGGCGAAGAAGGGCACGACAAACTGGGGTAGCGTCAGGGCGATGTGGAAGAGCCCCATGTCCTTGGCGCTGTTCTTGCGGTCCGGGAGCGTGTCGCATGCCAGCGCCCAGTCGACGGCGTAGTAGAGCCCGTAGCCGATGCCGTAGACGGCGCCCACCGCGTACACGATCGGCTGCGCATGCGGGTAGAAGACGATGAACACGAGTGCGACCAGGGCCTGGAAGGCGCCGCTGGCGTAGACGAAGATCTTGCGTCGATGGAGGCGATCGGAGAGCAAGCCGCCCAGCAGTCCAAATGGAATCGCCGCGAGCAGGACGACGAGGAACCACAGGGTCAGAAACCCGGCCGGGTCCGAGACCTGGACCACGTCGCGGAAGAAGTTCAGCAGGTAGGTCGCCACGGCGGTGATGCCCGCGGCGACGAAAAAGCGGGTGAGGATGACCCACGCGAAGTCTCCGCCGAGCATGGGCCTGAAGAACTCGCGGACCGCCGCGGCCGGCGACTGCCGCGCATGCGGCGGGGGAGGCTGAGAGCCCTCGCCGGCGGCCGCCAGTGACGTGGGGACGAGCGTGGCGACGATGACCAGCGCGAAGGCGAGGTAGATCCAGCGGTCTTGGTGCGCGCTGTGCAGCGTCCCGTAGGTGAACAGGCCTCCTCCGCTGCCGAGCTGAACCATCGTGGCCAGGAACCCGCTCGCCCGGCCGAACTGCTGGGCGGGAACCACGTCGGGGATGATCCCGGCGAACGCCGCGCCGGCGGCGTTGAAGAAGAACTGGACCCAGGCGTAGCCGATCACGATCTGCGGATAGCTGTGCGCCGTCGCCATCAGGGCAAAGCCGGGCAGGGTCAGGATCGAGGCCCCGATCATGATCGGGCGGCGCCGTCCGAATGGCGTCGACAGGCGGTCGGAAATCGCGCCGACGAGCGGAGGGATGGCCATCGCGAACAGCCCACCCACGCTCACCGCCAACCCGATCGCGGTGCCCTGGCTGCTGCGATCGGGGACGAGCGCGTCGACCTGGTCCTGGATGATCACGAAGGTGAAGGGCTGCCAGAGGAAGAAGCTGCCGAACCAGAAAGAGCTCAGCGCCACGTGACGCAGGGTCCCGAACCGGCTCTCGACGCGACTGTGAACCAGGCCTCCAGCCGTCGCCACGGCGCAAGGCTACTGTTAATCGGGTTTCCCTGCGTGCCGGACTGCTGTAGTCTTTGGCGGCCCCCATGCCATCTATGCTTTCGCGCGCAAAAGAAGTTCTAGTCGACGTGCCGAGGCACGGCAAGCTGGCGTACTGCCTGCTCCGTGATCCCCGCGTGCCTGCCGCACCAAAGGCGGTGCTCCTCGGCGCGCTGGGGTTGATCATCAGCCCGATCGATTTCCCAGGCTGGATCCCGGTCTTGGGCGAGCTCGACATGCTCGCGCTCGGGGTGCTTGCGGTGGAAACCTTCATCGAGGCGTGTCCCGAGGAGGTTCGTCGCGAGCATGAGGAGGCGCTCAAAGAGAAGCAGAGCGTTTGGGACCGAGACTTTCGCGACACCGTCGCCGCGCTGCGCGACGGCATCGGCCGGCTCATCCACAGGATCCGATCGCGGGTTCGCCGCCGCGACGAATATCAACCCGTGTCGGAGGTCATGTGAAGTGCGCGTAATGCTGACAAAGGACGTGGAGAACGTCGGCCGGGCGGGCGACGTGAAGGAGGTCGCCGACGGTTATGGGCGAAACTTCCTCCTGCGGCGCAAGCTGGCGGTGCCTGCCGGCAAGGGGGTTGAGGCGGAGGCCAAGCGGCTGCGGGACGCGGCGGCCAAGCGTGAGTCCAAGGAGCGCACGGAGGCGCAGGCCCTCGCGGACCAGATCGACAACAAGACGGTCGTCGTGAGGCTGAAGGTCGGCGCGGAGGACAAGGCTTTCGGCTCGATCACCAACCAGGACGTCGCCACCGCGCTGAAGGCGCAGCATCGGGTCGAGATCGACAGGCACAAGATCGACCTGAAGGAGCCGATCAGAACGCTCGGAGAGCACCAGGTCTCGCTGAAGCTGCACCGAGAGGTGACGGCGCAAGTCAACGTGATCGTCACCCAGGACCGCTAAGACCCTCCCGTGGCGACCACGCTTCCCCTGGCCGCTGGGCGGATACCGCCCCACGACCTCGATGCCGAGATGTCGGTCCTCGGGTCGATCCTGATCGACCCGCTTTCGATCGCGAAGGTGCTCCAGTTCCTCCACCCCGAGGACTTCTACCGGGAGAACAACGGACAGATCTACCGCGCGGCGCTCGATCTGTTCGCCGCAGGTGAGCCCATCGACAACGTCACGCTGGCCTCGCAGCTGCAGACGATGAGCCTGCTCGACCGGGTCGGTGGTCGTGCCCAGCTCGCGTCGATGCAGGGTGCCGTGCCGACCGCGGCGAACATCGAGTACTACGGCCGGATCGTCAAGGAGAAGGCGTACAAGCGGCGGCTGATCTCGGCGGGCGGCAACATCGCCGGGTACGGGTACGACGACTCGGTCGAGGCCGAGGAGGCCATCAACCAGGCGCAGTCGCTCGTGTTTGGTGTGGCCGACGACCGGGACCAGCGCGAGCTGGCGCGGCTCTACGACCTGCTCGGTCCGGCGATGGAGCGTATCTCGCTGCAGATGGAGAGCGGGCAGGGCATCGTGGGCATCCCGTCCGGGTTCCACGACCTCGACCGGATGACCGGTGGGTTCAAGGACTCAGACCTCATCATCGTCGCGGGCCGGCCCTCGATGGGAAAGTGCGTCCGCTGGGACACGACGATCGACGACCCGGATACAGGCCAGCGCATGACGATTCAAGATGCGGTCAAGCGCGAGATTCCGCATGTTCACGGGCTCACGCCGGACGGTCGCATCAAGCCGCACGACATCTCGGCCTGGGTCGACAGCGGGGTCAAGCCGTGCTGGAAAGTCACGACCCGAAGCGGCCGTTCGGTCGAAGTCACCGGCCACCACCCGTTCCTCACCGTCGCTGGATGGCAGCCACTCCACGACATTGTGGTCGGAGAGCGCATTGCCGTCCCTCGCGCATTCGCATGCTTCGGAACCAACCACGACCTCGACCTGGGAGAGGTGCGACTGCTCGCCTACTTCGTCGCCGAGGGCGGATTGACCGGGGTCACTCCGGGCTTCACCAACACCGATCCCGAAATTGTCGGTGACTTTCAGGACCAGGTCGGACGTTTCTATCCGACCCTGCGAATCCGCCGGCACGGGATCACCTGCTTTCCGAGCCAGCCGCGAACAGGACCCAGCAAGCCGAACCCGTTGACCCAGTGGCTGCGCGATGTCGGCCTGATGGGCAGGGGATCGGCCGAGAAGCGGTTTCCACAGGTCGCATGGCGTTGGGACCGCGAACGCCTTCGCGAGTTCATCAAGATCCTGATGAGCTGCGACGGAACCGTCTATTCGGTGGGCGGCTACCCCCGCATCGAGTTTGCAGTCGCCTCCCAGGGATTGGCCGAGGATCTCCACCACGCATTCGTCCGCTTCGGCATCGTCGCCAGGCTCTGGAGGAAGAAGGACCGGTGCTGGCGGGTCGAGATCACCGAACCGGCTTCGGTCGAGCTGTACCAGGAAGAGATCGGCTGGATTGGCGAGAAGGCACGCCGCTTCCCTCGTTTTGCGGAACCCCGTCGGGGAAACCTGGGAGTCCTGCCCAACCAGATCTGGAAGGACATCCGATCCTCGGCGGCCGCCAGGGGTCTGACAGTCACCCAGCTTGCGGTGATGGCTGGCGAAAAGGGAGCCGGGCTGAGAGGTTTCAACCCGCACCGATCCCGGGGCATGACCCAGGGGCGCCTCGCGAACCATGCCGACGTCCTTCGTGACCGACGCCTCTCTCAGCTGGCGAGCGACCAGATCTATTGGGACGAGATTGTCTCCATCGAGTCGACTGGCGAGCACCAGGTCTATGACCTTTCGGTGCCGGCAACCCACAACTTCGTCGCCCAGGACATCCTCGTCCACAACACGTCGCTTGCCTTGAACGTTGGTCTCTATGCGGCGCTCGAATCGAAGAAGTCCGTCGCGATTTTCAGCCTCGAGATGTCGCGGGAGCAGCTGACGGAGCGCCTCCTCACCGAGCAGGCGCAGATCGACGCGATGAGGATGCATCGCGGTCTGCTCACGGAGGCGGAATTCGATCGTGTGTCCAACGCGCTCGGCCCGCTTGGCGAAGCGGCGATCTACATCGACGACACGCCGGTGATGGACGAGCTGACCCTTCAGCTGAAGGCGCGGCAGGCGAAGATGCGGCACAACATCGACGTGATCCTTGTCGACTACCTGCAGCTGATGCACGGCCGGAGCCGGGGTGACGACAACCGTGTGCAGGAGGTGTCCGCCATATCGCGGGCCTTGAAGGGATTGGCGCGCGAGCTGCGCATTCCGGTCATCGCGATCTCGCAGCTGAGCCGCGCGCCTGAACAGCGTCCGGACAAGCGCCCGATCCTGAGCGACCTTCGCGAATCGGGTTGCCTCGCCGGCGACACCCCTATCTATTTGCCGGATTCAGGTACGTACGTCCCGATCAAGGACCTGGCTGGAAAGACCGGATTCCGCGTCCTTGCCCTGGACAAGGGTTGGTGGCGAATGGACGCCAGGCCAGTGACAAACGCGTTCGCGACGGGACGCAAACCGGTGTTCAAGTTGAAGACCCAACTTGGTCGATCAGTCAGGGCGACGGCCAACCACAAGTTCCTGACCATGGAAGGTTGGCGCCGCCTGGACGGGCTGAAACCCGGCGAAAGAATCGCTCTGCCGCGGGTGCTTCAAGGACCCGACAAAGAGCGTCCTACGGAGAGCGACCTTTACTGGGATGTCATCAACGCGATCACCCCTGACGGCGAAGATGACGTGTATGACTTGACAGTTGAAGGTCTGCACAACTTTGTGGCGGGAAATGTCATCGTCCACAACTCGATCGAGCAGGACGCCGACGTCGTGATGTTCCTTTTCCGGCCCGAGTACTACAAGTCCGACGAGAAGCCAGGCATCGCCGAGCTGATCGTGGCCAAGCACCGTAACGGTCCGACGGGCACCGTCGAGCTCAAGTTCCGCCGCGACCACACCCGCTTCTACAACCTGGAGACGAGGCGCCCCGAACCGGGCACCGAATAGTCCACTAGTGGTCATCATCCTGGTCGGCGGCCAGTGGGGCGACGAGGGCAAGGGCAAGGTCATCGACTACCTCGCCGAGAAGGCCGACATGGTCATCCGCTCGCAAGGCGGCAACAACGCCGGCCACACGGTGATCACCGAGCACGGCGAGTTCAAGTTTCAGCTGATACCGTCGGGGATCCTCTATCCCGAATGCACCTGCATCATCGGCAACGGCGTCGTCGTGGACCCGATCGTGCTCCTACGCGAGATCTCGCAGCTGCGCGAGCGCGGCATCGAACCGAAGAACCTCATCGTCAGCGAGCGCGCGCACATGGTCATGCGCTATCACCCCCTCTTCGACCAGCTGGAGGAGGAGGCGCGAGGCGACGACCGCCTTGGCACCACGTGGCGTGGCATCGGCCCCGCTTACGCGGACAAGATCCGGCGCATCGGCTTCCGCATCGGCGACCTGCAGAAGGAAGCCTTCATGCGCAAGAAGCTCGCCTTCGTCGTGGACCAGGTCAAGAACCCCATCCTGACCAGGCTGTACGAGAAGGAGGCCTACGACTGGTCGACCATGCTCGACGAGTACATGGGCTACGCCAGGCAGCTCGACCCCCACATCAAGGACACGTTTCCGATCATCCAGGCCGCCCTCGCCCGTGGCGCGAACATCCTGCTCGAGGGCGCCCAGGCGACCATGCTCGACCTCGACTTCGGCACCTATCCCTACGTCACGAGCTCTAACCCGACCGCCGGCGGAGCCCTGACCGGAAGCGGCATCGCGCCGACCAGGGTCGATCTCACGCTCGGCGTCTTCAAGGCCTACACGTCCCGCGTCGGGTACGGGCCGTTTCCTTCCGAGCTTCTGGACGAGGTGGGGGACCAGATCCGGGAGCGCGGCCACGAGTTCGGGACGGTGACCGGCCGGGCCCGCCGCGTCGGCTGGTTCGACGCCGCGGTGGCGCGCTATGCCGCCCAGCTGAACGGCATCGGCTGCGCGGCCCTGATGCGCCTCGACATCCTCGACGACCAGCCGCGCCTCAAGATCTGCACCGGCTACGAGTTCAGAGGCGCCCGATACGACCACCCGGTCGCCAACATCTCTCACTACAAGCACTGCACGCCGGTCTACGAGGAGATGCCCGGATGGGAGACCGAGATCGGCGCCGCGCGGCGCTGGGAGGACCTGCCCCAGGCTTGCCGCGATTACGTGGAAAGGATCGGACAGCTCATCGGCACGCAGGTGGACCTGGTCGGGACCGGACCCCGGCGCGACCAGTTCGTGACCCGAGGCGGCAAGCTCTTCGACTGAGACCGCGCCGTCCTGTAACCAAACGCCCGATCGCGGTGTCTTGAAGATGTGGCTCAGGCCGTGATCGGCGAAGGCGAAGGAGGCTTACGCGAGCGCGCGCTCGCCGGCAGCGAAGTCGCGTTCGAGTCCCTCATCGGCCCACAGGTCGAGCCGGGGCTGCGCCTGGCCTTCGCCATGCTCGGTGATCGCGCGGAGGCCGAGGACTGCGTCCAGGAGGCGATCACGAAAGCCTGGCGCAAGCTCGCCCAGCTTCGCCCAGGGAGGCCCTTGCGCCCCTGGTTTCTCGCCATCGTGGCCAACCAGTCGCGCAACATCCGGCGCGGTCGCTGGTTCCGGACAGTGCTCGTACCCGACCCTTTCCGCCGCACCGGCGAGCCCGACCCGGACGCCGGCCACCTCGACCTCGAGCGGGCCGTGCAGCGCCTGTCGCCGCGTGACCGGCAGGCCATCTTCCTTCACTTCTACCTCGACCTTCCCCTGGAGGAGGTCGCCGCGGTCCTTGGGATCTCGCCGCCGGCGGCCAAGGCACGCATCTACAGGGCTTGCCGCCGGTTGAGACCCGGCGTGAGCGAGGAGGACATCTGATGGACCGGCTGCGTCGCGACCTGCGCGAGATGTTCGGCCAACGCCAGGCCCGGCTCGGCGACGTGCGGGAGGCCAGGGGCCGGCTGATGCAGGCCGCCCTCGCGAGGAAAGACGAACCGCTGGACCGGCACGCCCAGCTGATCGCGGGCCTGGCCGCCGCCCTGATCGCCGCGCTGCTCGTCGTCACCTTCGTGTACGTGCGCGGTGCCTCGAGCCGTTACGCGGTGGGGGCCGCGACCCCGGCGCGGACCACGAAGCCAACCCCCTCGGCACCTCTGCTGCCGCCGGTGAAGTCTCCAGCCCCTGGATTCCTCGTGGTCGCTTACGACGGTGACGCCTCCGATGCGTCGCACGGATGGGCCCTGGTCACCAACTGCGTCCAGCCCATGCAGGGCAGATGCCAGTACGCCGTCCAGTCAACCTCCGACGCGGGCCGGACCTGGACGAGACCTGTCCACGTGGGCGGCGACTTCGATCCCGGCAATGGGGACGCTCCCCGAAGAGTCCTCTTCATCAACCCGAGCGACGGCTTCGTCTTCGGAGGACAGGGGGTCTACGTGACGCATGACGCAGGGCGCACGTGGTCGGCGCTTTCGCTGAATGCGGCCTTCGCCGGCGACCTGGCGGGCCGGGGGCAGTTCGTGACGGTGACCGCGTATCCATGCGCCAAGGGCGTGGTCTGCCCGTACCAGGTGCTGTCGAGCACCGACGGTGGACGGACCTGGTCGCAGCCTCGCTCGCTGCCTGTCGGTTTCGAGCCTGACCACGGAGTCGCGTTCAGCGACACCGGTGAGATTCTTTGGGGCCAGTTCTCCGGTGCCATGGAGGTGACCCGCGACGCGGGCGCGACGTGGAGGTCGATCAACACTCCATGCGCGATCGGGTCCATTCTGAACGTCGCCTTCGCCACGCCGGATGGAACTGAGCTGTGGGAGGTCTGCCTCCACTACCCCAGTCCCGCTGACGCGGTCAGCTCCCGGCGCGAGATGTTCGTCTCCGAGGACGCCGGCGCAGATTGGTTCTCGCTCCCGATCAAGCCGGTGCCGACCGCGCAAGCGTCCGTCGGCTTCTACATGATCGCGGCCTCGAGCCGCCCCGCTTCGCTGGTGGTCGCCTCCAACCAGACCTCGATGATGATCACGCACGATGGCGGCGCGACCTGGAAAAACGTCGGTCCTGACAATCTTGGGTTCCATTCCATCCGGTTCGTCAACGATCGGGTGGGCGTCGCGATCGACACCGCGCACGGGATGTGGATCACGAACGACGGCGGCGACCAGTGGACCGAATGGCCGATCGAGGTGACCTCACCGCTCGGGCCGTAAGCGATCATTCCGTCGAGGTGAAGGTCACGTCGCCGGTGGTCGCGAAGCTCTCCTGGGGCCAGGTCCACGCGTTCCGGCTGGCCGGTCACCACCTCGTCGAGCGCGCGCCAAAGGAGGACCTGCTCGAGGTCACGGGCGACATCGGCGGGGCGCAAGCCCAGGTCATGTCGGCGGCCGAGCTGCAGATCGCGAGCCGCTCCGAGTGCGGCGTGAGCGATGTGCGCGACGCGTTGTGGAGGGACCGCAGCCTGGTCAAGACCTGGCTCATGCGCGGCACCCTGCACCTCATTCCAGCCCGCGATCTGCCGATCTTCACCACCGCGATCGCGGGCCGGTCGATGAGCTTCAGACCCAGCTGGGTGAAGTACTTCGGCACGACGCAGGCGGAGCTGGCAAGGCTCACCCTGTCGATCGGCAGCCTGGTGAACGGGCGGCCCATGACGAGGGAGGAGATCGTCGCCGCGGTCGGCAAGGGCCAGCCGGAGCGGATCCGCGAGTACCTCAAGTCGGGCTGGGGCGGCTTCCTCAAGCCCGCCGCCCGCATGGGGCTGCTGTGCTTCGGCCCGAGCAGGGGCCAGAGCGTCACCTTCGTCAATCCACGCCAGTGGCTCGGATCCTGGCGCGAGGTCGACCCTGACGTGGCGCTGGCTGAGGTGGCCCGGCGCTACCTACACGCGTACGGACCCGCGACCAGGCAGGACTTCGCCCTGTGGTTTGGACACTGGCCGGGTGTCGGACCCGCGGCGTGGGAGGCGCTGAAGGACGAGCTGGCCACCGTCTCCGTCGACGGGCGAATCGCTCAGATGCTCGCTGCCGACCTCAAACGGGTTCCGTCCGCGGCGCGGGGGCAGGTCCGCCTCCTGGCGTCCTTCGACCCGTACCTGATGGGATGGGCCAGCCGCGCCCATCTCTTCGACGCGAGCCACCGCGCCAAGGTGTCGAGAACGGCCGGCTGGATCTCCGCGGTGTTGCTCGTCGACGGCCGCGTCGAAGGTACCTGGACCCACGCCATCTCGAAGCACACGCTGCAGGTCAGACTCGTGCCCTTCGAGCCACTCAGGTCGCGAGTCGTGACTCAGGCTCGACGTCGGGCGGCTGAGCTGGCGCGCTCGTTGGGCGTCGCCAGGGCGGAGATGACTATCGCCTAGGAGGCCCGGGAGACGGGCTTGACGAGCTTCAGGTAGGCCTCGCGCTGGCGCAGCCGCCGGGTCCGCCTCCAGCGTTCCATGCCGCTCGACCCGCTCCACAGCAGGACGACGAAGACGGCGACCACGGCCTGGATGGCGGCAATCGTCAGGAAGGCGGCTTCTATGCCATAACCGTTGCGGCGGAGGCCGACCGCGAGGCCACCTGCCGCGAGGCCGATCAGAGGACGCACTGCCCAGGACCCTGGAAGCAGCCTGCGGTCCGCCAGCACCAGTCCGCCCACGAACCAGGTCGGCCCGCTGTCGAGCTGGAAGGCGTAGTCCCAGTGGAACCAGTAGACGGCCAGGACCGCGCCGACGAGAAACCCGAGCAGGACGACGATGCTGACCCGCCGCGCGTAGGCGAGCCACGCGATGCCCACCGCGACCGCGAGCAGCGAGGTGGCGAAGACCGGTCCGGGAACGTTGCCCACGTAAAGGCGAACGGGGTCGATGGGCGCCGAGTCGGGGCTGAAGAATCGATACCACGTGGCGATCGGATCGCCAAAGGGCAGGCCGCTGGCCGGGTTGATGTAGGCATACGGAGCGCCTCTGGTGACCAACGCGATGGCGGCGTAGGAAAGGAGCCCCACCTGGGCGCGGATCGCCGGGATGTACCTCGCCCGGAGCACCTCGAGCACCACGGCGAGAGCGGCGACCTCGACTGTGACGGCCAGTCCGGCGGCAGGCCCGATCAGGGCGACGCCGACCACGGCGGCGATCACGGGACTCGCCTGCGGCCGCGGCGTGGTGTGGCGCCAGATCCAGCGGGCGGCCAGCTGTGCCGCCGCCCCGAAGCCGATCGCCACGAGCAGCATCTGGAACGCGGGGAACTTGAAGATGATCAGCCCCGCGACCACCGGCGGGGCGAGCGCGATGCCCGTGACGAGATCGTCCGGCAGGGTCGCGGGTTTGAATGCGGCCCGGTCGACCCAGGCCGCCGCTCGGGCCAGCACGTTCGGATTGTAGGCAAACGGACCCCGGCGGCAGCCTCACCGGGCCGGCCGGGCCCCGACCGCCATGGGTGATAATCGGCAGGCTCGTGTCGCTTCCTGGCCGACGTCTTGTCGCGACGCTTGGGGCCCTGTGGGTGCTTTTCGCGGCTTCACTCGGCGCTCTGGCCGGCACGCTCCCGAACTCGACCTGGGTCGCGATCAAGCCGCTGCCCGGCCAGGGGCGGCTGGCGATCTTCGCGCTGGCCGTCGACCCCTCCAACAACCAGTCCGTGCTGGCCGGCAACTCGTCGGGCAGGATCTTCAGGAGCCCTGACGCCGGCGGGGCCTGGACCTCGGTCCACTCGGGTTCCGCGGTCATCACCACCATCGTCTTCAGCCCGCTCAAGGCCGGCCTGGCGCTGGCGGGGACCCATGGTGGCGGAGCCCTGGTCAGCCAGGACGGCGGCGCGACCTGGAAGGCGGCGTCCGGTCTCGAACGCAGGACGGTCCGCGCTTTCGGGTTCGCGATCGGAGTCATGTTCGCCGGCACCGATCAGGGGGTCTTCTCCAGCCAGGATGGGGCCGCCTGGTCGCCGACCGGACTGGCCGGACGAAGCATCAACTCGCTCGCCGTGGAGGCCATCCACCAGCCCGTGCGAGTGGTCGCGAGCACCGACACGACGTCGTCGGCGGGACCCCAGCTGTTCCAGTCCCTCGACGCGGGCACGAGCTGGACGCAGCTCACGCCACCCATCAGTGGGACGTTCGCGGTCAAGCTCGTGGCCGGCCCACTGCCGCCGACCGGAAACGTCCGGCCGCTGCTCGCCGGCACCAATGCGGGGCTCTTCGAATCGACCGACAACGGCGCCGGCTTCACTCCCCTCAGCGGCGGAAACCTGCTCCCGACGACCGACTACTCGCAGCTCGCGTTCATCGGCTCGCATCACGATCGCTTCTACGCGGCCAGTGACGGCGGAGGTTCGGGGGGTGGAGGGCTCTGGCGCACGGACGATGGAGGCAACAGCTTCAGGTCGCTCGCCCCGCCCGGATCGTCGATCACCGCCCTCGCGGTGTCGAGCGACGAAAGCCCGCTGCTCTACGTGGCCACCTTCCGAACATCGGATCATGTCGCGGAGCTGTGGGCCTTCCACGACACCGGCAATCTGCCGCAGGGTCCGGCGACGTCGCCGTCGCCCTTCGCGAGCAGGGCGCGCACCTCGAGCCGGGCGACGGGATTCAAGCTGGCCGACATCCTGACCTACTCGCAGCTCCCCTACGTGGGGCTCGGCTTCGGTGCGATGGCGGTGATCATCACCGCGCTGGTCGCTCAGGTGCGCAGCCGGCGGCGATAGCCCGCCGACCGGTTCGACTAGACTCGCTCGAATTGAGCCAGGAGTCGACGGACCCGCACCGGCGGCTGCGCGAGCTCGGCGTCGAGCTTCCGGCAGCGCCCGCCCCGGCCGCCTCTTACGTGCAGACCCGTCTCGTCCCGCTGGGTGACAGGCGCGCCCTGCTCTACGTGGCGGGCCAGATCTCGCGTGAAGGCGACAGGCTGCTGACGGGCCGGTGCCCGGACGAGGTCCCCGTCGAGGAGGCGGCCAGGCGCGCGAGGGTTTGCGCGATCAACGTGCTGTCGCAGATCCACGCCGCGGTCGGGCTGGAAAAGGTCGAGCAGCTGACGCAGGTGATGGGCTGGGTGCTCTCCAGCGAAGGCTTCGGTGAGCAGCCAAAGGTGATGAACGGCGCCTCTGACTTTCTGGTCGAGGTCCTCGGTGACGCCGGCAAGCACACGAGGGCAGCGCTCGGCACCAACGCGCTTCCGTTTTCCGTGACCGTGGAGCTCGCGGCGGTGGCCATTGTCCGGACGAGCTGATCGGCAGGTAACGCCGCGGCGGCCGCGCGCCCTCCTCGTCGGCAGCGTCGTCTACCTCGCGCTGATCTTCGGCGTGATGTTGTGGCGCGGCATCTCGATCGAGCCGGAATGGGTCGTGCTCGCCCTGCTCCTGATCGCGGTCGCTCTTGGCCGAGGACGCACATTCGTCGTCGACTGGGCGCCTTTTCTCCTGCTCTTTTTCGCGTACGAGGCGATGCGAGGGTTTGCTTCCAAGACCGGCTTCGCGCCGCACGACCTGTCAGGTTTGGAGCGCGCGCTGTTCGGCGGTGCGATCCCAACCCTGGTCCTGCAGCACGCCTTCTATCACCCCGGCTTGGTCAGCCCGCAGGACGTGGTCGCGATGTTCTTCTACTTCATGCACTTTCCGCTGCCGATCATGGTGGGTTTCGTGTTCTGGGTCAACAGCCGCGAGCACTACTGGAGGTTCATCGGCGCGCTCCTGCTGATGTGCTTCATCGCGTTTGCGACCTACCTCTTCTGGCCCAGCGCTCCCCCGTGGTATCAGCTGCACGACGTGGTGAAGATCAACGACAGGACGGTGCAGGCCCTCTGGCCGAACAACCAGTACTTCGTCTCGCAGATCTATCACAGCTTCAACCCGAACCGGTTCGCCGCTTTTCCGTCGCTGCACATGGCATTCCCGGTCCTGGCCGCCGTCTACTCATGGAGGCGCTACCGTCGGCTCGCCATCGGCCTCGTCGCATGGAGCATCTGCGTCGGCACCGCCATCGTCTACCTGGGCGAGCACTACGTAGTCGACGCGCTTGACGGCCTGGTCTATGTCGCCGTGGCCACCATCCTGGTCGAGGGCTTCGTGCGCTGGCGCGAGCGCCGCACGCCGGCGGAGGCGCCTACGCCTGCCACACCCGCCGCATGATGGTTCGGGCGAGCTTGTCCGGGTCGTGGTGGGACGGGATCTTGACGTTGACCACGTCCGCGGCGATGAACCGGACCTCGGGATGCGTCGATTGATCGGACGGCCTGAAGATCACTGGGGTCTGGCCGCCGCTCGGTGTGTGGGCGTGATTCGAGTTGACCATCACGAAGTCGAAGAGGTTGGCGCCCACGTGCTCGCGGATGACGCGCAGGTAGTCGTCCACGCCGTAGCCGTCCGTCTCACCCGACTGCGCCGCGAGGTTGCAGATGTACACCTTCAGCGCCGGTGAGGCCTTGATCGCCTCAACCATGCCCTCGACGAGGAGGTTGGGCAGGATCGACGTGTAGAGCGACCCGGGTCCCACGATGATCAGTTCCGCATTCAGGATGGCCTGTGCGGCTTCGGGGTTGACCTGCACGCCGTCGGGCTTCAGGAAGACGTGACTGATCGGCGAGTGCTGCTTGGGGATCTGCGATTCGCCTTCGACCGTGCTGCCGTTGATGGATGCGACGAGCGTCACGTCCTGAAGGGTCGAGGGCACGATCGTGCCCTTGACCGCGAGCACCTTGCCGGACTCGCGCAGCGCCTGCTCGAAGTTTCCCGTCACGTCCGCCATCGCCATGATGAAGAGGTTCCCGAAGGCGTGGCCGTCCAGCGAGCCCTCCTTGAAGCGATGGTCGAAGAGCTGCTTCATGAGCGGCTCGGCGTCGGCGAGCGCGATCAGGCACTGGCGGAAGTCGCCTGGCGGGAGGATTCGGTATTCGTCGCGCAGTCGCCCCGACGATCCGCCATCGTCGGCCACGGTGACGATCGCGGACAGGTTCGACGTATAGGTCTTGAGGCCGCGCAGCAGCGCGCTCAGCCCGGTCCCCCCGCCGATGGCCACGATGCGCGGCCCGCGGCCGCGGAGCCGGAAGGTGTGGATCATCTCGATGACGCTGCTCGTCGAGTTGCCGGGGAGGAATGGACCCAGCACGGACTGCGTCAGCTTCACGTAGCTGGTGAACAGCAGGCCGACGCCGAGGATGCCGAAGATGATCGCGCGGGCCCAGTAGGGCAGAAACTGCAGGGTGATGTAGTAGAAGCTCGAGGGAAGCGTGGCGGTCTTGTAGATCTCCTTCAAGGTGTACGCGACACCGAGGACCAGGATGAGCTCGGAGACCATGAGCAGCAGCAGCCAGCGCTTGATCTGAAGACCAGGCGTGAGCCAGCGAAGCCAACGCGTCGTCGAAGAGAGCCTTGTGCTCATCTACCCCCGAGTGCAGAACGCGTTCAGGACGTGCAAAGTTACTTTGGTACTACGCTTGCCTGAAGTATGCGAGCTTTGCGCCGGATGCGTCGGCTGGTCAGGTTGGCGGTTTTCGGCCTGGTCCTGGCGGCCGTCGCGACCGAGCTGTCCAGGCCGGAAGAGGAGAGGACGTGGACCGGCAAGGTGTTCGGCATGGTCCCATACGATTTCAGGCCGCCGACCTGGCAGCGGATCCGCGAGGCGTACTGGAACCCCGAGTCCGACCACCTCTTCAGTGACCGTGTGTTCGGGGTGGGCTGGGCGGTCAACCTTCACAGAGCCAAAACGCTCATGGATGACGGATTCAACCGGATGATGGGCAGCCGGCAGTCGCTGTCGATCCACATGGCAGTGCGGTCCGGGGGCGCGGGCCAGAAGCCGGACGTGGTCATCACACGGGAGTAGGCTGCCCCGAGGTTCGACCACGGGGCCGTCACTAGAATTGGTTCCCCGTCCGGCGGCGCGGATTTGGGGAGTGGCGCAACGGTAGCGCAGCTGACTCTGGATCAGAAGGTTGAAGGTTCGAATCCTTCCTCCCCAGCCAA
>DATEHQ010000196.1:0-7082 GCA_035279525.1 Candidatus Dormiibacterota bacterium | reverse complement strand
GAACCGATGTGGGAGGTCTTGGCCTGGCTGATCATCCGTAAGGAGTGCGCCCTCAGCCTCCTGGCGAGGGCATGCAGCTCAACGTCTGTCGCCGGCCTGATGGCCGCTGACACTCACGGAATCCTAGCAAAAGCGATGTAGGGATCAAACTCCATGCGCTCGAGCTCGAGCTTGCCCAGCCCGAGCGTGTCGATGGCGGCGAGCGTCTCGCCGGGCCACAGCGGATTGTCGAGCTCGTCGAAGGCGATCATCGCCCCCTTCGGCATGCGGGGCACGAAATGCTCGAGCGCGACGCGCGTCGGCTCGTAGAGGTCGAAGTCCATGTAGAGCAGGCTCACCACGACGTGCGGGTGATCGGCCAGGAAGGCGGGGATGGTCTCGGTCGCGTCGCCCTTGATCAGCTCGACCTTGGGGATGTGCCCGAGGAAGCGGTCCTTGTCGTAGAGCTGGATCAGGCGCTGCAGCTCTTCGTACGAGTCGGCCTTCAACCCGCCCGGCTGCGCGGTCTCCCACGCGGGGCCGGTCCGGTCCTTGTCGGCCACCGACGGAAAGCCCGCGAAGGTGTCGAAGCCGTAGATGCGCCGGGTGAGGTTGTTCGGCTCGAGCACGGCGGAGAGCTTGGCCCAGGCCATCAGCCCGTAGCCGCGGTTGACGCCGCATTCGACGATCGATCCCTTGACGCCGGCGACGCGCTTGAAGACCTCGTACATGGCGAGAAAGCGGGTGAGGTGCTGGCGCCGCACGTACTTGGGGAAGTTCTCCAGGCGCGTCTCGACAGGGTCGTGGCTGGAGTTGAAGATGCTTTCGATCTCCGCGCCGACCATTCGCTCCTGCTCGGTGCGCAGCGGCTTGTGATCTGTGGGGCGGGTCTTGATGTCTGACATGGATCTGCGGCCGCCGGCGGCACGGGCAGCTTACGTAGCCGGGCAGGGCAGCGTCAAGCTTCCGCCGCCCGCCTTCCATTTGACGCCGGGCCCAGAAGGTAGGATGGCCCCAGACAGTGCAAGCCACTGAGCAAGGTCTCGAGCCGGCTCCGATCCCAGGGGCCAACCTCCGCCGCGATTACGTCACCACGTTCCTGACCGAGGTGCTCGTGATCGCGAGCTACCTGGTCGCCTTCCGCCTCGTCGCCATCCGGCTGGGGGTCGCCGGCTTCGGGGAGTACGCGCTGACCAGGCGGAACCTGGCGCTCATCTCGCCGCTGGTGGTGGTCGGCCTCGACGTGGCGATCGCCCGCTACGTGGCGTTTGCGACGCACAAGAGGGCCTCCCGGCCGGGGGGTTACGCGGCGGTGGCGCTGCTCGTGATGGCGGTGACCGTGGGAATCGCGTGCGCGCTCCTGCTCCTGTTCCCCGCACTCTTCGCCAACCTGCTGTTCGGCTCGCCGGTCTACGCCGGCCTGGTCAGGGCCTTGACCGTGATGCTCGCCGGCAGCAGCCTGCATCTGATCGCGTACGGGTTCCTGCGCGGCCGCTCCCAGATCCAGCTCGCCAACCTGCTCATGGCGCTCAACCACGCCGTCGTCCCGGTCGCCGCCGTCTACCTCGGCAAGGACGTGCCCCAGATCCTGCTCCTGATGGGCGCCGGTTGGATAGTCATCTCCTCCGTCTACCTGGCGCTGGCCGGCCTGACGTTCGAGCGCCGCGGCGAGCACATGCGTGAGCTGCTCAGGTTCGGCCTGCCGCGCGTTCCGGGCGACTTCCTCCAGCTGGCCCTGTTCGCCCTTCCAGGCATCCTGGTCGCGCACGTCGTCGACGTGAAGACGGCCGGCATCGTGGCCTTCGGCGTGGCCGCCCTCGGCATGGTCGGCACCGCGCTGACCCCGATCAGCTTCGTGCTGCTGCCGGCGGTCACCGGCCTGTTCGCGCGCGGCTGGGGGGAGCAGGTGAGGCAGCGCGTGATCGAGGTCGTCCGCCTCGCGGTGCCCGCCCTTGTGGCCGGCACGCTCGTGCTCGAGTTCTTCGCCAAACCGATCATCGCCGACTACCTCGGCAACCAGTTCGCCGCGGGCGCCGACGTGCTGCGCGTGATCATGATCGCCGCGCTCCCGTGGGGTCTGTACGTGATCCTGAAGAGCGTGATCGACGCGCGCTACGTGCGTCCGATCAACGCGCGCAACATGGCGATCGCGTTCGCCACCTTCGTCCTGGTGGCCCTCGTGTCCAGGCTCTTCACGAGCTCCTACCAGCTAATCCTCGTGGCCTTCGTGTCGGCGCTCTTCGTGCTGGGCGCGCTCACCGTGGTCGAGGTCTTCCTGATCGTGGTCCGCGGCGACAGCCCCGACACGCGGCCCGCCGAAGACGCGGTCCCCGCCGACGTCGCGGCGCCGCAGGCCGGCGAGGTCGTCGAAGCCGACCGCGAGGCGGTCTCGGCGGACCGCATGGGTCGCTTCCTGCGCGACCTCGAGATGTACCTGCAGGACACGGGCCTGCTGCTGCTCCCGCTGCTGTCCGTCTCCGTGATCCTGCTCCTGCTCGGCGCATGGGCCGTCTTCGGCCAGTCGATCCTGCTCGTCGGTCTGACCACGCTGCTCAGCATCGTGAGCGTCACCGTGATCATCCAGCTCGACCTCAACCGGCGCGCACAGGTGTGGAACTATCGCCAGATCGAGTCGCTTTTCTCGATCTATTCGGCCCTGAGCATCGTGCAGCCGCTGCCCCCGATGCGCGGTTGGGGCGTCTCGCCCGATTTCGCGAGCCTGGTCGTCTCGCTGATCCACGAGGTGAAGCCTGACGTCATCGTGGAGGCCGGCAGCGGCGTGTCGACGCTGGTGGCGGCTTACACGCTGAAGAAGGAGGGTTCGGGACTCATCGTGTCGCTGGACCAGGACGAGAAGTACGCCGAGATCACGCGCGCCAACGTCAACCGGCACGGGTTGGGCGACTTCGCCTCGGTCAGATACGCCCCGCTGCGCCGCGTCATGATCGGGACCCGGCCCTGGCTGTGGTACGACCTCGACAAGGTCCAGGACCTGAAGGCGATCGACATGCTCATCGTCGACGGGCCGCCCGGAAACATCCAGCGGCTGGCCCGCTACCCCGCGCTCCCGCTGCTGCTCGACCGGCTCAGCGACCGCGCCGTGATAGTGCTGGACGACTGCTTCCGCCACGCGGAGAAGGAGATCCTGGCCCGCTGGCTGCGCGACTATCCCGGGTTGACCCACCAGGTGATCGGAACCGAGAAGGTGACGGTGATCCTGCGCAAATCCGGCCCGGTGGTCATCTCACCGATGGAGACCAAGATCCCATTCCTGGACGTCGCGGTCCCGCGGATCCAGGACTGAAAGCGAGACGAAGCTCGGGGTCAGCCCCCGATCGTTTCGTCGAGCGCCGGCTTTCGGGCCGGAGCGTGGCGGACGGTCGCCACGGCCGGCAGGGCGAACCGGCCGGAGAGTAGGTAGGCGACGCAGATCACGGGCGCGAGGCTCAGGCCCAGGGAGAACGTCATCGCCATGATGCCGCTGATCGGGGTCACCGCGGCCAGCATCAGCAGGCAGGGCACGTAACAGGCAAGGCAAAAGCGCTTGTCGGAGAACGTCCGCATGAGCTCGATCACGACCGCGAAGACGAAGAGCCACAGGCAGGCGATCAGCACGCCCAGGTAGCCGAACTCGGCCCACCCGTCGGCCAGAAACCCCGAGTACGCGGAAAGGCTGGTCAGGACGTATCCGGTGTGCCCGTAGTAGGCCCACAGGCCGACCATGTTCGCCGGGCTCTGATAGCTGCTGGAGAGGACCCGCCATGGCTCCCACCCCGTTCCCTTCAGGTATGGATGGACCGCGGGGAAGAACCTGAACCACTGGTAGGTGACGTCGGCGGGGCCGGAGCCGATCCGCCGCACCGTCAGGTCGAGCAGGTTCGCGACCGGGCCGGGAAGCTTCACCCCCGCGATCGAGCTGATGGGCTGCTCTCCCGACGGGGGGGCATTCGTGGCCGGCGGCGGGGCGGACGACTTCGCCAGGGGTGCGCCGACCGCGTGGTGGACGGCGACGCTGATCTGCATCGACTCGGTGATCAGGTAGGCGGGGACCAGGCTCACGATGAACCCGACGATGAGGACCTTCGAGAAGGCGCGCTTGCGGTCGCGAATGGCGAGCGCGACGAAGGCGCTGAAAACGAAGATCAGCGAAGGGAACTTGTCGAGTGGCGCCGTCACGTACATGAGCCCGAAGGCGCCGATGAAGACCGCCCGCCACCGCCAGCGATACAGGATCGCGCCGACGAAGAGGATGGGGAGCAGGATGCTGGAGTCCCAGGTGAAGAAGTACTTCACGATGGTCGGGACGGCCAGCAGCTTGGCCGCGTTCTCCCGGTCGATCGAGATCTGGAAGTAGTCGGAGTCGCCGGTCAGCAGCTCGAACAGCGGGACCCTGGGCATCAGCGAGAGGTGCAGGACCGCGAGGCCGACGGCGACGATGGCGAGGCCGTACCACCAGTACGCGGCAAGGCGGTCCCACGCCGCCTGCGGCCGGCTCTGGTCCGGAGGGCTCAGCCGCGCCCTCACGCCGTCGCTGAGGCGCTGGAAATAGCTCGAGCCCAAAAACCACTGCAGCCCCAAGAACATGAGGTTGCCGATGGCGATCGAGAAGTAGAGGTTGTTGCGCGCGGCTCCGGCGTATCCGCGCAGCGAACCGAAAACCGCCACCTGGATGGGGATCAAGGCCAGCCATGCGATCGGCAGGAGCAGCGCGGCGTCCACAGGGCGGCGAAGTCGCCACAGCGTCGAGGCCAGGAGCAGCGCGGTGGTCGCGAAAAGCGCGGCGTCAGCGAGGAGGTTCATAGGGATCCCGTTGGGGCACCGGCGATGATAACCCGAGCCCTCACTGCGGCGCCGTGCGCATCACGCCGAGGAACTTCTCCGCGAGGTTTGGGATGTTGTGGTGGTCCATGAGGTAGGCGCGGCCGCGCTCGCCCATCGACCTGCGCTCCTCGGGGCTGAGCTGGATCAGGCTCTCGATCGCGTCTGCGATCGCCGCGGGGTCACCCGGCGGCACGCTGAAGCCGGCCTTGGCCTCCGCCACCGGGTCGTAGGTTGAGCGGCCGAAGAAGATGATCGGCCGGCCCGAGGCCAGGTAGTCGGCCAGCTTGTTGAGGCTGATCCCGTAGCGGTACAGGGGGATGTCGCGGAGGCCGTAGATGAAGGCATCGGCCTTCGACATGGCGTCGGAGATCTTCGCCTTGGGCACGGCCGCGGGAAAGTCCACGTTGTCGAGATGCAGGCTCCGCGCCCGCTCGATGATCGCGTCGCGATCCTGGCCGGAACCGATGAGGAGGAGCCGCACGTCGTCGCGTCCACGGCTTTTGAGCTCGACCGCGGCGTCGATGATGGTCTCGAGCGAATTGGCGGAGACGAAGCCCCCCAGAAAGACGACCTGGAACGGTTTGGCGGCGGCTCCGTCGTAGGGCTCCAGGTCCTTGTACCGGTTGAGCTCGACGCCATGCGGGATCCACACCACCCGGTCCCTCGACACTCCCTGAGACTCCACGTACTGGTCGGTGTGCCGCCACAGCATCACGATGCGCTCGGAGTGGCGGAAGAGGAATCGCTCCAGTCGGTGCATCCACCGCGCGCGCAGGGAACGGGCCGGCAGCATCCCGAACTCGATCAGGGTCTCGGGCCAGAGGTCGGTCACCTCGAAGAAGAAGCGCGCCCGCCGCAGGCGCGACAGCGCCCAACCCGCGAGCGCGGCCAGTGGATGCACCGAAACCCCGATCACCACGCTCGGCCTCTCCCGCTGGAAAACGCCGGCGACCACGGCGCCGAGGCTGAAGGCGACCATGTTCGTCACCCGGCGCCAGTCGTTGCGCCGGTAGCCCGGCGCGCGCAGCCACACGATGCGCACGCCTTCGATCTCTTCTTCGAGCCACAGGCGTGGGGCCGGTATGCGCTTGACCGGCTTGAGGTTGTAGTGGTTGAAGTTGCTGATGAAGAGAGTGGTCGGGTTGCCGTTCTCCACCCAGCGGCGCGCCAGGTCGAAGGAGCGCGTGGCGAGGCCCTCGGGTGGATCCGCGTAGTGGTTGACGACCCAGATCCGCATCTTCACACCAGCGGCTGCGATTCAGGCGCCAGCGGGAGGACAACGTCGCGCTCCCGGCTCGTGATGCTGCTCACCTCGAGGACCGTGAGCACGCCAAGCACGTAGAGGCTGACCACGAACGCGCCGGCGATGGCGAGCGATGGGAGGTGGAACAGCGCCATCACACCGGCGCCGGCAGCGAACACCGCGAACGCCACGGCCATGTTCCGGGCGTTGACGGGGCGGACGTGATGCGCGTCGACCACGCTGGCCAGGGACATGTAGACGCCCCAGGGTAGCGCCGCGGGGGCGATCACACGCACCGCGGTCGCCGTCGCGCCGAAGCCGCCTCCGAGGTAGATCGCCACCAGCTGTGGCGCGAGCAGCTCCACGACCCCGACGCCGACCAGGAGGAAGGTCGCGGTCAGGGCCGTGATGGTGACGACGCGTCGCCTCAGCTCGGCGATTTCGCCCGCCGCCATCATGCGTGCGGAAACGGGGAGCATCACAAACCCGATCGGCGACAGGGCGGTGCCCAGCATGCCCACGGCGGCCACGCCGAAGGCCACGCTGCCGGCGGTCGCGATGTCGGCCACATGGGCCACGGCCAGGCTGGGAAACGAGAACAGTCCGAGCCGGAGCAGATCGCCCGGGATCCGCGGCACGCCGAACCGCGCCAGCTCGCCCACCCGTTTGGGGACGCCGTCCAGCGCGAGCGGCGCGAAGACCAGAAAGGCAAGGGAGGAGGCGACCCAGAGGCCGCCCATCCACAGCAGGATGCGCGCCACCGATCCACCAGATAAAGGAATGGCCAGCAGCGGCACCACCGCGTGGTTGAAGCCGATGAGGATGTTGGCGCGCTGGATGCGCGAGCGTCCGCGCAGGTAGCCGTAGGCGATTCCGTGCAGCGCGCCGCCGAGCACGAGCAGCGGCATGGGCGTGATGAGGTCCGCGTAGCGCGAGGATCCGAAGAACAGCTGCGCCAGGGGGTCCTGGAAGAGCAGCAGGACGGCCGCCAGCACGGCTGAGGCCGCGACGACCAGCGCGACCGCTGCCGGCGCGTACC
>DATEHQ010000195.1:0-1173 GCA_035279525.1 Candidatus Dormiibacterota bacterium | reverse complement strand
CGGCACCGCCGCCGCTGCCGCCGATCAAGCTCGGGGCCGATGCGCCCAGGTGCAAGCCCGCCAGGTTCAACCAGTCGCCCGTGTCGCCGTTGATGTCAAAGCGCACGTAGTAGTCGAGCGTCGCGTCGGGCGAGACCTGCGATAGCGGCACGATCTTCGCCGCGTCGGCGTCGGGCGCCCCCGGTGCGGTCCAGGATCTGTTGGCAGTAAAGTCCCAGCCCTCGGCGCTGGTGCCGCTGACGGCGCCGCTGGGACTGTAGTCGACGTGGCCGTGGCTGACCTTGCCCGCGTCGATGCCCAGTGTGTTCGCCGCGCCGTCGGTCTGCAGCGAATTCAGGAACACCGTGTCGAAGTAGTACTCGTCGACCAGCTGCGGCGCCTTGGCGCCCTGGCTGTAGGCCTCGACCTCGAGGTATTTGATCGAGTGGCCCTCGGCGAGGTTGGCCAGCAGCTGCACGATCTCGTTGCTCATGCCGAGCTCGAGCTGCGTCTCGCCCAGCGAGACCTTGCCCGCGCCCGCCCCGCCGGTCGCGCCGCCGATCGTGATGGGACTGCTCAGGTCCATCGAGAAGCCCGAGAGCTCCAGCCAGCCCGGCGCGCCCTCGTAGGTCACGTAGTACTGCAGTTGGGCGTCGACCGGTGCGTCGGCAGTAGGCAGGTGCTTGATCGCATCGGCCGTGGCGCTGACGTCGGACGTGTTGGTCGTGTTCTTCAGGACGTCGTAGGTGACCGTCGCGCTATCGCCGATCTTGCCGGTCGCGTCCTGCTCCAGGTGCGTGTGGGTGATCTTGCCGAACTCCAGGCTCACCTCGTTGCTCGTCTGGTCCGGCGAGGCCTGCGTCGAGAGCTTCGCCAGGAACGCCGTATCGAACTGGTACTCATCGACCAGCACGCCCCCTTTGCTGCTGGGCGCATAGGCCTCGACCTGCGCATCCACCTTCTGGCCCGCGGCGAGCGCCTCGGTGAGCGCCAGCACCGTCGCGCTCGTGCCCAGCGTCATCTGCACCGCGTCGAACGAGACCTTGCCCGCCCCGGCACCGCCGCCGCTGCCGCCGATCAAGCTCGGGGCCGATGCGCCCAGGTGCAAGCCCGCCAGGTTCAACCAGTCGCCCGTGTCGCCGTTGATGTCAAAGCGCACGTAGTAGTCGAGCGTCGCGTCGGGCGAGACCTGCG
>DATEHQ010000194.1:0-43874 GCA_035279525.1 Candidatus Dormiibacterota bacterium | reverse complement strand
GTGGAGCGTCCCGTGGCTCCGCCGGCTCGCAAGCCGCCCGCTCCGCGACGCCCCTCGATCGCCATCCCGAGCGAGCGGCCCGCCTGGCTCGTGCCGGCGGCGGCGGCCGTCGTCGTCATCCTCCTGCTCGGCATCGGGAGCATCTTCCTGATCTCGAAGCTGCGTGGTGGAACCTCAGGTGGTGGGAACCCCGCGACCTCGCCGAGCGCGAAGTCGTCGCCGCACGCCAGCCCCAGCCCGTCGTCGGTGGCGATACACGACGTGCCGGCGGTCGCCCCGGCGTCAGCGGGACAGGTGCAGAGCGTTCAGTTCTGCACCTCGGACACGCCCTGTCCGTTCACAGGCGACAAGGACACCAGCTGCACCATCAACGGTCCCTGCTCGGTCGATGTAGGCGTCATCTTCACCACGACCTATACGGGCGCGTACTCCTACGACGTCATGTACTTCGACAGGTGCACGGGCGCCGCGCCGACCACGCTCTTGACGCACAAGGACACCGCGAAGGGCTTCAAGATCGGTGAGCCCGCGCAGGTGCTGAACCTGCAGCTGCCCACGGGTGCGAAATCGGCGGCGATCTTCGTCGTGACGAGGACGCCGGCCGCCGCCCAGTCCGCGCCGCTGAAGCTGGGCGCGGATTCCTGCGCGTAGCGGCCAGGCCGCTGGACCTTCGACCGATCGATTCTCTCGGGCCTTGCCTCAGCCCCTGAGTCCGTACCTCAGGAACAGGTAGTCGCCGTGCCGGCGCGCACCGGCCAGGCGGGTCCACACACCGCGGCCGGGCAGCAGCTCGGTGCCGGCGATCATGCCCAGCCTCGGCTCGACATCGCGACCGGCCAGCACCGGCGAGATCGTCAGGAACACCTCCTCCAGCAAGTTCCTGTCGACCAGCTCACCCACCAGGTGAGGGCCGCCTTCGGTCAGCACCACATCATGGCCGCGCTCGCGCATCTGCCGCATGACCTGGGACAGGTCGACGTCATCGCCGTCGCCGACCACCACCAGGTCGCACGACGCTGGAAGTCGCGAGCGCAGCGCGTGCGCGCCCCTGGCGGTGGTCACAACGGTCGCCCCGGCGACGATCGCGCGATGGTCGACGTCGAGATTGCCGCTCGCGGTCACAACGACCAGCCGCGGATCCGGGCGGCGGCCGAGCAGTTTGCGCAGCGCGGCGAAGCTGGGCGCGTAGTCCGGACACACATGTCCCGCCGTCCAGAGGTGATTTGGCGTGGCGCGAAGCGTGCCGGCCCCGAGAAGCACCGCATCGGCGCACGCCCGGAGCAGGCCCATCACGAACCTGTCGGCCGGATACCGCCCGCTGAGCACCGACCCGGCCGATGGCGTCGACCCCAGGGTGGCCACCCCATCGAGCGAGGTCACGAAGTTCGCGTACAGCGCTTTGGTGCCGAACCCCAACGGTCCGTAGATGCGACTCAGCTCGTCAGGTATCTCGTAGCGGGGTCCGTCCGATTCGTGGAGCAGCTCGAACGGTTCGAGCACCGGTCAGTGCGAGTTCGGCTGCTGGACGGCCTGAAGAAATTCGGTCCGGAGCTGCGGGTCCGTCTCGTAGTTGCCACGCCAGAACGACGTGAGCGTTCGCGAGTGCCCTTCGCGCACACCGCGCATCTGCGTACACAGGTGCATCGCGTTCAGATGAACCGCCACGCCGTGCGGCTTGAGCACCCGCACGAGCTCGTCCGCGATCTCGAACCCGACGCGCTCCTGGACCGTGAAGCGACGCCCGAACACGCGGACGAGCCGGGTCAGCTTCGAAATGCCGATGATCTCCTCGTGCGCGATGTAGCCGATGTAGGCGTGGCCGTGAAAAGGGAGCGCGTGGTGCTCGCAGAGAGAAAAGAACTCGATCGGACCCTCGATGACCTGGCTGATGCTGCAGTCGGGGCCGCCGTGGCATTCGGTCGGGAAGGCGGTGAGCAGCTTGGGGTCGCCCTCGTAGCCCGAGGTCGCCTCGTAGAGCGCGCGCAGGAAGCGGGTCGGGGTGTTCCGGGTGCCCGGGGTGTCCAGGTCCATGCCGAACGCCTGAAAGATCTCCGCGGCATAGCCCTCGAACTTCTTCAGGTGCTCGGGGCTGATGTTGCGGGGCCGGACCTTTTCCCAGTGCGTGGTCTCTTCCGGATCGGAGGCTAGTGTCGACATCGCGTCTCCTTGAGCAGGTCTATGGGGCCGTACCAATGTACGGCCCCTGAGGCACGCGATGCCGGCCTGGAGCTCAGGCCGTCTGGACGTCGATGACGAGGCGACTCGGGTTGGACAGCCATGTGGCCTGGTAGCAAACGGTTCCCTGGACTCCGAGGGCGAGCTGCACGACTCCCTCGAAGTCCTGCACGCGCCGGACTTCGACCAGGCCCTTCGGCAGCGGCTGAGTGCTGGGATTGCCGCCCGTGAAGATGTCGATCGAGCCGCTGTAATCGGTGTGCAGGTCGGCGCCGTGGATGGTGACCAGGATCCCGTTGGTGCCCTTCAGGGTCACGGTCTGGCCGCTTGGCGACTGCGTGAAGGTGCTCCCTTTCTGAACGGTGACCTCGACGCTCGAGGGCTGGCCGTTCTTGAACTCGACAGTGAGCCGCTCGTACCCGGGGTGGCTCCCTGTGCGCAGGGCGTCGATGAACGCCACCGCGGGGGCACCCGTGCTGCTGAAGCTCGATGAGCCGGACGAGCACACGAAGGCAGGCGACTGGGTGGCGGATGGCGTCGCCGAAGGCGCCGGCGTGCTCTGCGAGGAGGTCGGCGTCGGGCTCGTCGTCACGCCGGGGCCGGCGGTGCGCGGACCGAGGCTCAGCGGGTGGCCGACGAACAGGACACCGATCACCAGCGCGGCGATCCCGGCGGCCGCCAGGCCGGCGATCCAGAAGGGACCCCGGCGCTCAGGCGCCTCGGCGAGCGACGACCGAACGCGGCTGGACAGGGCCGGACTGGGCGCGCCGCTCATCTCGTCGAACGCACGGCCCAGCTCTCGGCGGAAATCGTCGTTCACCTCAGAAAACCTCCTCAAGGGTCAGGTCTGCGCGGAGGCGCTTGGCCGCGCGATAGATGCGCGAGCGCGCCGCCGCAGTGGAGACGTGCATGGCGCGCGCGGTCTCCTCGAGCGACAGGTCGAGATAGAAATGCAGCACCAGCGGCAGCCTTTCGTCGGGGCTGAGCTTGAGCACCGCGCGCTGCAGGTCGGAAACGCCGGCCTGCGCGGGCCTGGAGTCGGACGGAAGGTCGGCCAGCTTCACGACGGACCACCAGCGCTGCCGGCGCGTCATCCGGCATTCGTTGGCGACGATGGAGAGGAACCACGCCCGGAGCGACTTGACATCGCCCTTGAGCTGGCCGAACTTGCGCCAGGCCTTGATCGAGGCTTCCTGGACCGCGTCCTCGGCGGCACCCCGGTCGGCCAGCATCACCGCCGCAAGCCGGAAAGCCGGGTCGATCAGGGGCTCGATCAGGCGCGCGAAGGACTCACTGTCGCCCGCCGCCGCTCTCACCATGAGCTGTGGTCGCTGTTCCAGCATCGTCGTGGACATGTTCTGCCGATTGGATGCGGTCAGTCGACGTTTCGTCGCACGATCGTTCGAAAGGAGCGCTGGGGCTTCGAAAACGGTGGCCCGTGTTCTGGGGACGGCGCGTCAGAGCGGCGAGGTCAGCTCCAGCTGGATGTTGTCCGGATCTCGGAAGGGCAGCACACAGATGCCGAAGGACGTCAGCTCCCTGACCTCCCCGTGCGGGACGCCGTGCTGGTCCAGCACCTTGATCGCGTCGTTGAGCTCCGCTCGGCTCTCGAGGGCAAAGCTCAGGTGGTCGAGACCCACGCGGTCCTCGTCGAACCTGTCCTCCTTGCGAGCCACCGGCCGGAGGCCGAGCAGGTAATCGCCTTTCGACATCACGACCCCGCCCCAGAGCACGGGATAGGACGGATCCGACCTGGGGTCTTCCGATTCGGGCGCCTCGGCCGCCACGTCGAATCCGAGCAGCTCCGTGTAGAACCGTCGACTCCGCTCGATGTCGGTCACGGTGAGGCGAATGTGGTGAATCTTGCCCAGCGGGATCTGACCAGCCATTGCGTCCCCCCTTGCGATCCACCGGCCGGCGGTGGGTCCGTTGCGTCGCGCCCATTATCCTTCCCGCCGTGCCACTCCACGGAGCTCGATTCGAATGCTCGAGCTAGAGCTGGCCAACGTTTCCGCCGCCAAGCTCCTCGAGCACTGCCGGAGACACGGCCTTCAGGTCCGGATCGAGCGCGTCGCGAAAAACCCGCCCCGCAGGCACTGGCATCTCGCACGTCCCGGCACGACCGGAACGCTGGAGCTGACCGAATCGCCCCTGGGCGTCGTGATCAAGGTGCACCCGCTTCGCGATGGAGGTTGGGCATCGAAGATGGCCCAGGAGCTGGTGCGCGAGCTGAGCTGACCGGGCGGACCTGCGACACCGCCGAGTGAGGCTGATCCCGTAGCCTTGCACACTTGGTAGCTGCGGACGGGTGGCCGAGTCCGGTCGAAGGCGCGGCACTGGAAATGCCGTACAGCCGCAAGGCTGTCCTGGGTTCAAATCCCAGCCCGTCCGCCAGCTCTGTGCCGGGCGATCAGAACCAGGTGTCGACGACGTTTCCCACGTCGCTCTCCTCGAGGCCGAATCCACCGGCCCCCGGAAGCATTCCGCGGAGGTCCACCGGCGTGTCGGTGCGCGTCGTCATGTTGTGCGCCAGGACCACGCCGTCCCGGGCGCTTGCACCACCTGGTCCACAAGGAGTCTTCGTCTCCTCGTTCGACCACACCTCGCCGCGTCCGACGAACACCGGCTGAGAGCTGACCGACCTCGAGACCTGTGTCGCCTGGTGAGCTCCCACCAGGTCGAGCCACCACAGGTGGGGCACGCCGCCGCATCCCGGCACGGAGCTGTCGTAGGTGTCGTAGATGATCCCGGTCCCGTCTGGAACGTTCGCCGGCCAGTAATAGCCTTTGAGACCGGTCGCGATCGTCTGGGAACCATGGACGGCGTCGAAGCTGTCCACCTCGCCCGTGACGCCGCCTTCGCCGGACACCGGGTAGTAGAGGACCGCGCCGGCGGCAGACCACACGCCTGAGACGGTGCCTGGCTCCTGGAACACCGTGGCGCCCGCTGTGGACAGGACCAGGAGGTTGTCGATGTCCGCGCTCGGCCTGAACGTCAGGTAGTCGAGCAGCAGGGTGCCGTCAGGCGAGAACCTAAGCTGGTCGTACGGCCCGTACGGCGGCCCTGAGTGGCCTCCGAGCGGCGCCTGGCTGTAGACGGCCTGGTCATGTCCGGCGGCGAACAGGTGCAGCGTCATGCCGCCGGCCGAATCGAACACGCGGTACGCGATCCACTGGCCGCCCGGACCGAAGGTGAGCTCGCTCGGCGTGAGCGGAAGCCGTCCGATCGGCGTCACCGTGCGGCTGTTCAGGTCCGCGCTCGCGATGGTGGCGCCGCTCCAGAACAAGAGCCTGGTGGACGACTGGTCGAATCGCCCGCCCTGCGCGGGAATCAGGGTGCAGAGCAATGAAGGCTTCACCGGGTCCGACGCATCCGCGACCTCCAGGATGGGTGGCGTCGCAGTGGCCAGCTCGAACAGGACCAGGGCGTGCCCCTGAGGCACAGGGCGGACGCAGTCCAGCTGAGTCGAAAACGGCTCAGGCGATGGCGCCGGCGTCGCGCTGGCGGCGGGCGAGGCTTCAGCTGAGGGCGAAGCCGAGTTCGCGGGGGCCGGCGCCGAGGACTTCCCATTCGCGGAGCTCGGGCTGGAGCAGGCCGCGAGCGCGACGACGAGCAGCGCCACCCCCCCAAGCCGCATCTGGAGACAGAACGGGAAGGGCCGATCCCGAGTTACGTGGCCCCTCCCCGGCCGATCGCGCGGGCCCCTTCGGGACCGGCCACGATGCACGTGTCGGTCATCCCGACGAAGAGGCCGTGCTCGACGACACCGGTGATCTGCTTCAGCTGCGCACCGACCTCGGCTGGGCTCTTGATGCCGCCTTCGACGGTCAGATCGAGGATCAGGTTGCCGTTGTCGGTGACGTAGGGAACCTCCTCCCCGCCTCGCACCGTCAGGCTCACGCCGAGGGTGCTCAGACGTTCCGCCGTCGTGCGCCACATGAACGGCAGCACCTCGACCGGCAGGACGCCCACCCCCAGCTGCTTGACCAGCTTCGATTCGTCGACCACCACGACAAAGCGCCGAGAGGCCGCGGCGACAAGCTTTTCGCGAAACAACGCCCCGCCTCGGCCTTTGATCAGGCTCAGCGCGGGATCCACCTCGTCGGCGCCATCCACCGCCAGGTCGATCGCCCCCACGAGCTCGGTCACGACGGTGATCCCGTTTTCAGCCGCGAGCTCGGCGGTCTCTCGCGACGTCGGCACCCCCCGCACCTTCATGCCGCCCGCCACGAGGCGGCCCACACCCTCGGTGAAGAAGCGGACGGTCGTCCCGCTACCGAGGCCGAGCAGCATTCCGTCCTGGACCAGTTCGAGCGCCTTCTCGGCCGCGGCCCTCTTGTACTCGTCAGTCAACTGCTTCGCGAATCGCCTTGATGCCGGCCGCCACGCCTGACTTGTTCCCGAAGACCGAGCTCCCCGCCACCAGCACCGTGGCGCCCGCCTTCACCACGAGCGGCGCCGTCCGGGCGTCGATCCCACCGTCGACCTCGATCTCGATCTCGGCCGAGAGCGCCCGTACACGGCGGATCTTCTCAGGGCTGCCGGGGATGAACCTCTGGCCGCCGAATCCGGGCTCGACGGTCATCACGTTGACCAGGTCGACGTACGGCAGGATCTCGCGCAGGGCGTCGACGGGCGTCGCGGGATTGATGGCCACGCCCGCTTTTGCCCCCGCCTCCTTGATCGATGTCACCGTTCTGTACAGGGAGGTCGTCGACTCGACCTGGACCTCGATCACGCTGGCTCCCGCCTTGGCGAACATCTCGACGAACTGCTCTGGCCGCTCGACCATGAGGTGGGCCTCGAGGGGCAGGTCGGTCACCCGTCGCACCGCCTCCACGACGAGCGGCCCGAATGTGAGGTTTGGCACGAAGTGGCCGTCCATGACATCGATCTGGATTCGGTCGGCGCCCGCGTCGACCGCCTCGCTCACCTGTTCCGCGAGCCGGCCCACGTCCGCCGAGAGGATCGACGGCACGATCTCGATCTTCACTGACCCGCGGCCGCCCGGTCGATCAGCCATCGCGCATGCGCAATCATCCCCGACGGCACCTCGGCCCGCCTGGCGCGTGCAACCGCCTCCGCCTTGCCCGCGCCGGTGGCGAGGATGATCACGCGCCGCGCCGATTGCAGAGCCGGCAGCGTCAAAGTCACGCGCTGGGGTGGAGGCTTCGGCGAGTCGCGGATCCCGACCGCCAGGCCGCCGGCCCGTAGTGCCTCGTGTCCGGGAAAGAGCGAGGCTGTGTGGCCGTCCTCGCCGACTCCCAGCGTGACGACGTCCAGGGGCGCGACCGCGGCCACGACGTGCGCGTAGAGTCCCGCGGCCTCGTCGGGGCCAAGCTCCGCCGGCATTCGATACACGGCGGCCGGCGCGACCTTGTCCAGCAGAGACTCCTTCGCCATCCTGTAGTTGCTCTCCGGATGACCGGGTGGCACGCAGCGCTCATCACCGAACAGGACCGAAACGCGGCCCCACTCCACCTCGAGGTTGGAGAGGAGCTCGTAGCAGCGCCGCGGCGTGGTGCCGCCGGCGAGGACCAGGGTGCGCGCTCCGTCGCGAATCGCCTCGCAGATGTCGGACGCGGCGGCCGCGGCCACGTCCTCCGGAGTCGCGAGCACGGTGAACTCCGGCATCAGACGGCGCGCATCAGCTCCGCCGCCGACAGCAGCGAGCGGTTGAACACCGGGTCGTGGGTTCCCCCGGCGAGCAGGTCGAGCAGCAGCGACGCGTCGTCCTCCGGTTCCACGCGCTGCACATGGCGAAGGGTCTGGCCGCCGCCGATCTGGATCAGCGTCAGCAGGATGAGCGCCGAGTCGTCACGCCTCCGCTCGCGCGCGAAGACGGTGGGATGCCGCGGCGTGCTGGCGCCAGGAGGTTCTCCGGTCGCAGTGTGGTGCAGAGCCTCTCGATTCTCGTGCAGCACGTCGCGATGCCATTCAGCCTTGCGTTCGGCGAGCTCGAGCGCGGCCTCGTCCTCACCGCTCGGGCGGTGCATCGACCGGAACGAGAGGTCGGGCTGCGAGCTCGGCGTACGCTCGGGGTCGCGCTGCACGGAGAGCTCGAATGTCTGACCGCCGGCGGCCCCTGCCAGCCGCAAAGTGCTGAGCTCCCCGGGCGCGAGCCGCGCTTTCTGCACAGACCGGAAGTGGGCCTCAGCGGATTGCCAGCTCGACTGCGCCTGGTAGTGGGCGGCGATGGTCCCGCCGGCCCCACCGGCGGCTCGCTGCAACCTCCATCCGAGCGCGGAGGACATCCAGCCCATCAGCAGCGCGGCCGCCACGCGGTTTCCCCGGCCTTCACCCACGTAGTCGATGCCGACCCCCGAGATTCCGTTGAGGAATGGCAAGCGGTTCTGCGGTGAGAAGAACTGCGCGATCGTCTCGCGCCACGGCCTGAGCCTCGCCCACTGAAAGTCCGCCACCCCCAGCTTGCGGTGCCTGCTGGTGGCCAGCCGCGACAGGCCCAGGAACGAGTGGTACGGGGCGTCGAAGCGGGCTGAGTCCACCACCAACGCGTCGGAGATCTTGAGCGCACCGTCGAGCGTGCGGGTGCCGAATGGAGGTGTGCCCACCCACCACAGGTACGTGGGCACGCCACTCATCAGGAGCGGGTCGATGAGCGCGTCGAGGTGCTCGGCCGCGCCGCCGCGAACGTGGAGCGTGACGAGCTCGCACTCGATGGCGCACGAGTTCGCGGGTCGCTGGATGTCCACGCTGATGGAGGCCTCGATGTGGCCGCCGTGCATGGGCGCCCGGTCTCGAATCAGGATCAACTGCGCGGGGTGCTCCGCGCCGACGATTCGGCAGACACGCTGCGCCCGTCGCTCCTCCTGTTCGTCGGCGGCGACCGCCACGAGGGTCATGACGCAGTTGCGGGGATGCGGCTGCTCGGTCGTGCCCGCCTCCGCTTGCGCGAACTTCTTGCGGATGGCGTCAAGGGCGGCCAGGACCTCGCCGATGGTCACGTCGGCGCCCCGCCACACCACCTCCGCCTCGGATTTCATGGCGGTGCTCACGGCCGGTGCCACTCCCGGCCGTCGCCCTGGAGCAGCCTGGCCGCCGCCGGCGGACCCCACGTGCCGGCCGGGTAGAAGCCAAGGGGCGGGCGCCCGTCGCGCCAGGCCGCCTCGATCGGATCGATCAACTTCCACGCCGTCTCGACCTCGTCCGCCCTCGTGAACAGGGTCGGATCGCCGATCATGCAGTCGAGCAGGAGGCGCTCGTACGCCTCCGGGACCTCCACCAGGAACGCGGTCACGTACTGGAAGTCCATCGTGACGCTGCGGATCCTCAGCCCGGCGCTCGGCACCTTGGCACCGAACTTCAGCGAGATGCCCTCCTCGGGCTGGATCCGAAGCGTGATGGCGTTGGGATCGAGCTCCTGCGTCGCCTGCCTGGTGAACATCGGATGCGGTGGACGCTTGAACTGGATGCGGAGCTCGGTGATGCGTTTCGGCATCCGCTTGGCCGCGCGGATGTAGAAGGGAACGCCCGCCCACCGCCAGTTGTCGATGAACAGACGCACGGCGGCAAATGTCTCGGTGAGCGATCCCGGCGCGACGTTCTTCTCCTCGCGGTAACCGGCGACATGCTCACCCAGCACCCAGCCTCGTGTGTACTGGCCGCGCACGGTCGAGTGCGCGACCTCGCCGTCCGTGATCGGCCGGATCCCTCGCAGCACCTTGACTTTCTCATCGCGCACCGCGTTGGCCTCGAAGGCCAGGGGCGGCTCCATCGCGACCAGGGCGAGGAGCTGAAGCGCGTGGTTCTGCACGATGTCGCGAAGCGCGCCCGCCCGGTCGTAGTAGGCCCCCCTCAGCTCGATGCCGAGCTCCTCGGCCACGGTGATCTGGACGTGGTCGATCAGGTTCGAGTTCCACACCGGCTCGAAGATCGAGTTGGCAAACCTGAACGCCATGAGGTTCTGCACTGTCTCCTTGCCGAGGTAATGATCGATCCGGAAGACGGCGTCCTCCGGAAAGACCTTCTGCAGGGTCTGGGTCAGCTCGCGCGCCGACTTGAGGTCGGAGCCGAACGGCTTCTCGACGACGATCCGCTTCCATCCATCGCGGGCCGTCAGCGAGGCGGCCTTGAGCTGCTCCGCGATCGTCTCGTAGGTCGGTGGCGGTGTGGCGCAGTAGAAGATGCGGTTGCCCGCGACGTGGCGCGAAGCGTCGATCTCGTCGAGCTTTCGCTGCAACGCCTTGAAGTCGTCCAGCTTGCCGAAGTCCACCTTCACGTAGAAGAGGCCGGAAAGAAATGCATCGAGCACTCGCTGGTCGATCGGCTGCGTCCGCGAAAACTGACCGATCTTCTCGGCCGCATGCTTGCCGAAGCCGGCATCGTCCAGATCGTCGATCGCGGCGCCGACGACCGCGAACCCGGCCGGCAGCAGTCGCTGCTTGGCCAGGTTGTAGAGGGCCGGCAGGAGCTTGCGACCGCTGAGGTCGCCCGTGGCCCCGAAGATGACCATGATCGACGGGTCGGCGACGCGGTAGTCGTGGAGCCCCTCCGCGAGGGGGTTGGGGGCCGCGACACTCACTTGCGCGCGGCTTCTCCCTTCGCGTCGGTGATCACGGCGTGGCCGCCGAACTGGTTTCGCATCATCGCGAGCATGCGGTCGCCGAAAGTGTTCTCCATCCGGCTGCGGAAACGCGCGAACAGGGACTCGGCGATGATCGGCACGGGCACCGACTCGTCGATCGCCGCCTCCACCGTCCACCGGCCTTCGCCGGTGTCCTCGACGTATCCCTTGATGGTGGCGAGCTCGGGGTCCTGCGAGAGGCCGCGCGCGATGAGATCGAGGAGCCACGACCTGACGACGCTGCCCGTTCGCCACGCTTCGGCGATCGCGCGCATGTCCATGCCCGGGAAGCTCCTCGAGAGCTTCATGACCTGGAAGCCCTCGGCGTAAGCCTGCATGAGGCCGTACTCGACTCCGTTGTGAACCATCTTGACGAAGTGTCCGGATCCCTCCGGCCCGGTTCGCACCAGCCCCCCCTCATCGGGGGCGAGGTCCTTCAGCAGCGGAAGGCAGTGGTCGTAAACGTCCTGCTCGGCTCCCACCATCAGGCAGTAGCCGTACTCGAGGCCCCAGATGCCTCCCGACGTGCCGGCGTCCATGTAGTGCATGCCTTTCGCCTTGATCCGCGCGCAGTCGTCGAGGGCGATCTTCCAGTTTGTGTTGCCGCCGTCGATGATGATGTCGCCCGGGTCGCCGAGCTCGATCAGCTTGTTGATGGCCTGAGTGGTCGGATCGCCGGCGGGAACCATGATCCACATCACGCGCGGCCGGCCTTCGAATGCCGAGACGAACTCCTCCCACGAGTTCGCGCCGATCGCTCCGGACGCCACGTGACGCTTGACCGCCTCCGCCGACAGGTCGAAGGCGACCATCCGGTGGCCCCGCTTCAGCAGGCGCAGCACCATGTTGCCGCCCATGCGGCCCAGACCCACCATGCCCATCTCCATGGCGGCTACCTCACCGCCCGCTTGACGGCCGCCGCAAGAGCGCGCCAGCCGGCGGCGGTCTCGCGACCCAGCGTCACGCGCAGGACCGGGAGGCGCCGCGACGTGAGCGACTGGAGGTCGCCCAACGACTGGGCCTGCTTCAGGATGGAAAAGGTGTACGGCTGGCCGGGGATGGCGACGTCCTTCGTGTCGTCCTGGACGATCTGGAGGAAGAGCCCCGTCTTCGGGCCACCCTTGTGCAGCTGTCCGGTCGAATGCAGGAAGCGTGGCCCGTAGCCGGCGGTGGTCGCGATCCCGGTCCTGTCGCGGACCGCCTTCCTGATCGCGTCGATGCCTGCCTCGGACTGAACGGTCCGCGTCGTGTAGGCCATGATCGCGAAGTAGGCGCCGCGCCGGGCTCGCTTCAGCAGCGCCTGCACTCCGGATTTGGCCTTGGCGGCCGGCAGGGAGTCGGCCTCCGGCAGCTTGCCGCGGCTCTTGAACGTGGCCAGGACGCGCTTGGTGTTGTCCTTCGATTCCTGCACGTTGGGCTGGTCGAACGCGTCGATGCCGAGGATCGACCCGGCGATCGCCGTGGCGACCTCCCAGCGGAAGAACTCGCCACCGAGGTCGAGCCGGTCTCGCATGGTCAATGTGACCACCGGATGACCGGCCTTCTCGAGAGCCCGCACCGCGCGGTGGGGCGGATCGGCCGCGAGCCTGATGTGGACGAAGAGCCTGTCGTCGCCATAGACGTTCGGCCTGCCGACCGGCTCGCCCTCCACCGGCACCAGGCCCTTGCCCTCCTTCCCCGTGCTCTCCGCGAGGAGCTGCTCGACCCAGTAGCCGAACGTCGCGATCTTGGGCGACGCGATGAGGGTCACCTTGTTGCGCCCGAGCAGGGCGAGGCGGCCCATCACGGCGCCGAGCCACACGCCGGGATTCTTTTCCGGCGGCACGCTGTCGGCGCACGATTGTTCCATCTCGGTCGCGCGCTCGAGCATCTCGCGCACGTCGACGCCCATCAACGCGGCCGGCACCAGGCCGAAGTACGAAAGGGCGGAGTAACGCCCGCCGATGTCCGGCGGGTTGGCGAAGACCCAGCGGAAACCGTGGTCCCGGGCCAGCTTCTCGAGCGAGGTGCCAGGGTCGGTGATCGCGGCGAACTGGCTGCCCTTGCCTCTGGTCTGGTTCCAGAAGTACGCGAAGTGCGAGAGCGTCTCGGTGGTCTCACCCGACTTCGAGGCGACGATGAACAGCGTCCGGGCGAGGCGGATCCTCGAGCGGACGGAAAGGATGGTGGCCGGGTCGGTCGTGTCGAGCACATGGAGCTTCGGCCTGCCCTTGATCGCGCCGAACGTGTTTCGGAACACGTCGGGGCACAGGCTCGACCCACCCATCCCGAGCAGCACGACGTCTGAGAAGCCGCGTCCCTCCGCCGCGATCCTGTGGAGCTCGGCTGTCTTCTCGAGCATCTTGTCGGCGACGTCGAGCCATCCGAGACGCTCGCGGATCTCCTGGCGCTTGCTCGGATCGGCGCTCCACAGCGTCGAGTCTTTCGCCCAAAGCCGCCGTGGCGCGTCATCCTTCTGCAGCTTCACGAGCTGGGTGTCGACGGCGGGCTGGAGCCGTCCCAGGCTGTGCCACTGGCGCGGACCTTTCCCGGCCCGAATTTCCTTCGCCGCCTTCGTCAGCGTGGCAAGGAGGCTGTCAAACGATTTGGTGAACGCGTCGACACCCTCGACCTCGAGCTGTCGCGTCACCTCCGCCAGGTCGACGCCCGCGTCGGCCAGCTGCTTCAGCTGCCGCCTCGCGAGGTCGACGTTGTCGTCCAGGCTCCGCCTCACCTCGCCGTGCTCGCGGAATGCGGCGAGCGTCTGCGGCGGCACGGTGTCGACCGTGTCGGGACCGACGAGCTCCTCCACGTAGTAGGTGTCCGGGTAGCGCGGGTCCTTCGTCGAGGTGCTCGCCCACAGGCAGCGCTGCGTCCGCGCGCCGGCCTTCCTCAACTTTTCCCAGCGCGGGCCGCTGAAGAGCTGCTTGTAGCGCTCGTAGGCCATCTTCGAGTTGGCGATCGCGGCCTTCCCGTACAGGCGCTCGAGCGATTCCTTCTGGCGAGGGTCCTGCGCCGCTTCGATCTTCTCGGCGAGGATCTTGTCGACCTTGGTGTCCACCCGGCTGACGAAGAAGCTGGCCACGCTGGCGACCTTGCTGACGTCGCCGCCATCCTTGAGCAGCTTCTCGAGGCCCGAAAGGTAGGCCTCGACCACCTCGATGTAACGCTCGACCGCGAATATGAGCGTGATGTTGATGTTGTTGCCCTTCGAGATCTGGTCGTAGATCGCCGGCAGCCCTTCCTTCGTGGCGGGGATCTTCACCATCACGTTGGGCCGCTTGCATTCGTCATGCAGGTACTCGGCGAACCTGATCGTTTGACGGGTGTTGGTCGCGATGGTCGGGCCCACCTCGATGCTCACGAATCCGTCCTTACCCCTGGTTCTGTCGTAGACGGGCCGGAAGATGTCCGCGGCGGCCTGCACGTCGCCGACCATCAGCTCCCACAGCATGTCCTTCGGCTTCGTGCCCGCCTGGACGAGCTCCACCATCGCCTCGTCGTAATCGCTCGATCCACTCACCGCCTTCTCGAAGATGGTGGGGTTGGAGGTCACGCCGGTGATGCCCTCGTCGCGCAGGCGCGCCAGCTCACCCGAGGTGACGAGCTGCCGGCGGATGTTGTCGAGCCACAACGACTGCCCTTCCTTGTGGAGCTCTCGCACCGGGCTCTGCCTCTTCTCGCCGGCGATGGCCACGGCTATCTCGACTGCACGAGCTTGGTCGCGGCCGCCACGATGTGCCGCGCGGAGATCCCCGCCGCGTTCATCAGCTCCTCGGGCTTGCCCGACTCGGGCAGTCCCTTCACCGCCAGGTGCGCCACGCGCGGGGGCGGATCCATGGCGAGCGCCTCCAGCACCGCGGCGCCGAGACCGCCTTCGGGGTAGTGGTCCTCGACCACGACCAGGCGTCCTTTCGTCACGCGGACAGCCTCGCGCAGCGTCTTCACGTCCACCGGCTTGACCGAGTACAGGTCGATCACCCGGGCCGGGATCTTCTTCGCCGCCAGCTGGTCGGCCGCGGCCAGGCAGTTGTGCACCGTGACGCCGGCGCCGATCAACGCCACCCTGTCCTTCGGGCTCTGGCGCACGACGCGTGAGCCACCGATCTTGAACGCGTCGCTCGGCCCGTACAGGGTCGGGTATGCGCCCCGGGTCGTGCGCAGGTAGACGATGCCCGGCGTGTCCGCCATCAAGCGCGTGAGCTTGGCCGTCTGGTTGGGGTCGCACGGATACAGCACCGTGGAGCTGTGGATCGCGCGCATCGAAGCGAGATCCTCGAGCGCCATCTGCGATGGACCGTCCTGGCCGATCTCGACGCCGCAATGCGATCCCGCGAGCCTGATGTTGGCCTGCGAGATCCCCGCCATGCGAATGAAGTCGTAGGCGCGCGAGAAGAACGCGGCAAACGTCGAGGCGAACGGCCGGTAGCCTCGGACGCTCATCCCGACCGCCGTGGCGACGAGCTGCTGCTCCGCGATCCAGATCTCGAAGAACCGGCCTGGATACGCCTTCGCGAACTCGTCCGCGAACGTGGAGTTGGAAACCTCGCCGTCCATCGCGACCACGTCGGGCATCACGCCGATGGCCAGCAGCGCGTCGCCGTAGGCCTTTCGAGTCGCGACCTTGTCTTCCTTCTTGTACGTGGGCAGCGTGGGCTCGGGCGTCCGGGCCGCCGGCTTCGGTGCGGCGCCGCGCTCGGGCTTGGCGGTCTTCACCTTGAGATGGCGGATGCCGCCGAGCTCCTTGATCGCGCGCTCGGCCATGTCCGGCGGCAGGGGTTTGCCGTGCCAGCCGTCCTTGTTCTCGATCTCGGAGAAGCCCTTGCCCTTGACGGTCTTGGCGATGATCACGGTCGGCTTGTCGCTGGCCGACAGGGCCTGGCCGTATGCCCGATCGATGGCCGACACGTCGTGGCCGTCGATCACGATCGGGAAGCAGCCGAACGCCTCGACCCGACGGCGGTATACGTCCAGGTTCCACCCGTACTCTGTTTCGCCGCGCTGTCCCAGCCGGTTGATGTCCCAGATCGCGGTGAAGTTGGACAGGCCGTAGTGCCCGGCCTTGTCGATGCCTTCCCAGATCGACCCCTCGGCCAGCTCCGAGTCGCCGCACAGGGTCCACACGTGGAAGGGCAGCTTGTCCAGGTACTTGCCCGCGAGCGCCACGCCCACCGCGATGGGCAGGCCCTGCCCGAGCGAACCCGTGGCCACGTCGACCCAGGGAATGGCGGGCGTCGGATGACCCTGCAGGCGGGATCCAAACTTGCGGAACGTCATCAGCTCCTGGTCGGTGATCGCGCCTGCGGCTTTGAACATCGCGTAGCAAAGCGGAGAGGCGTGGCCCTTGGAGTAGATCAGATGGTCGTTGTTCGGGTCTTTCGGTTTGCCCCAGTCGTACTGCAGGTACCTGGCGATGAGGACGGCGATCAGGTCGGCCGCGGACATCGACGACGTGGGGTGTCCGGAGCCGGCGGCGGTGCTGCAGCGGATCGAGTCGACTCGCAGCTGCTGGCCCAACTGGCGGGCGAACTCGAGATCTGTCGTGGCTACCGTTTCGGTGACCGCCATGTCACTCCCAGCCACATCAAGTGGCGCGTAAGCAGAAGCGGTTGACGATTCCAGTTTATCGGTCTGCCGAAAGTCGCTCGACCTCCGTCACCATGCCTTCGAGGATCTTGAGGCCCGCGTCCCAGAAACCCGGGTCGGTGATGTCCATCCCGATGTGCCGGACGAGCTCGTCCGGGCGCATCGAACCACCCGCCCCGAGAAAATCCAGGTAGTCGTCGACGAACGCCGGTCCGACCTCCAGGTAGCGGTGATAGACGGACAGCGCGAGCAGGTTGCCGAACGCGTACGCATAGACGTAGCCCGGCGTGTGGAGGAAGTGGGACACATAGCTCCACCAGACCTTGTGGTCTTCGGTCAGGACCAGCGCATCGCCGAACATCGGCTGCAGCTTGGCCTGGTAAAGCTCGCCGAGCTGCTCGACCGCCAGCTCTCCCTCCTTCCGTCTCGCCTGGTGACAGGCGTCCTCGTAGCGGTTGAAGGCAACCTGCCGGAACACCGTCGAGAACGCGTCCTCGACCTGGGTGCACAGCATGGCCAGCCGGATCTTGGGGTCCTTCTCCTCGGACATGATCCGGTCGAAGGTCAGGGCCTCCCCGAAGACCGAAGCGGTCTCGGCCAGGGTCAGCGGGGGGTGGAAGTCGAATACGTGCTGCCGCGAAGCCAGCCTGTCGTGCAGGCCGTGCCCGAGCTCGTGTGCCATGACGAGCGCATCGCGCAGCTTGCCGGTGAAGTTGAGCATCACGTACGGGTGATGGTTCGGCGTGACCGGCATGCAGTACGCGCCGCCCGACTTGCCCGGGCTCACCGGCGCGTCGATCCAGCCTTGCTTGAAGAAGTCCTCGACCAGCGTTCCGGCGCGTTTCGAGAAGCGGTGGTACGAACCCAGGACGAGCTCTTTGGCCTCGTCCCACGAGAGGTCGCGCGAGCTGTCGATGACCGGCGCGTAGCGGTCCCACTCGTGAAGCTCGCCGACGTTCAGCAGCTTCTTCTTGACCCGGTAGTAGCGGACGCAAACGTCGTACCGGGCGGTCACCGCGTCGACGAGCGCCTGCACCGCCTGGTCCGAGGTCTCGTTGGCGAGGTTGCGGGAGCTGATCCAGCTCGGGAATCGGCGCAGGCGGTCGTCGATCGACTTCTCCTGCAGGATCACGTTGAAGATGTAGCCGCGGGTCCGGATGTCGCCACGCAGCGTTTCGGTGACGGCGGCGCTGGCCCGGCGGCGGAGCTCGCGATCCGGCTCGCGCAGGAGCGTCAGCGCCTGCTCCAGCTGCAGGTCCTGCCCATCGACCGAGACGCGCATCGACGCACAGAGCTCGTCGAAGAGGCGGACCCAGGCGGAAGGGCCGACGGGGCTGAAGTCGGTGAGGACGCGCTCCTCGGGCTCGGAGAGCTGGTGCGGCCGGAACTTCCTCGCCTGCTCCACCGTGTGGCGGTACCGCGACGCCTCCGCGTCGGCATAGAGCCGCTCGGCCTGCTGGTCGGTGAGCTGGGCCAGCTCGAGCGGGAAGAAGACGCCGTGGCTGCCGCGCTCGGCGCCAGCTTCGCGGACGCGCGCCAGCAGGCGGCCCGCCCCCGCATCGAGCGTGTTCTGGCTGTGGAGCAGGTAGGCGAAGACCTCAGGCTTGGCAGCCTCCTCTTCATCCGCACCGAGCTCGGCCATCATGGCGGCGAAGCTCGGCGGGTCGAGGGACGCGATCTTGCCCCTGTAGCGGGACTCGAACGAGATCGCCTTCTCCAACGCGGTCGCAAGCGCGGCCTCGAGCTTTGGGTCGGTGGGCGAAGCGAAGAGGTCGGCCAGGTCCCAGCGAACCGTCTCCGCGCCCGTGGAAGCCACCGCTTTCGCCATCGGCCTCAGCTTAAGCGGTTGGCCATCTCGCGCACCTGCTCGGGCCGCGGCCACCGGCCGGCGTAAGCCCCCTCGTTGACGGCATCGGTGAGCTCTTCGAGCAGTCCGGCGAGGCGGCCCGCGTCGGTCTCCCTCTGGTACTCGAGCGGGGTCTGCGGCGGCGCGCGCCGATGACCGAGCCGCCGCTGCGCGCGCTCGTAAAGCCTGAGCAGCTCCGACTCACCCGGTGAAGGAAGGCGACTTCGCCGCCTCGGCCGGAGCCTCGAGGCGGCTACGAGGAGCAGCACGATCACGACTCCCGCCATGAGCACGGCCGGGACGAGGCCGAGCGCTCCGAGCGAGCCGAGCACCGCCGGCATGCCCGACACCTGGAGATGTGGGATCAGGCGCGCGATGCCGCCCGCGGCCCAGTGGTTCGGAAACTGCGTCGCCGCCAGCGGCGGCACGCCTGGCGTGGGATCGACGGGCACCCAGCCGTGGCCGGCAAACCACACCTCCACCCACGCGTGCGCGTCCCGCTCCCGCACCACCGCCTGGTTCAGCACCGGGTCGTAGTCGCCGGTCGAGTAGCCCGTGACCAGGCGCGCGGGGATGCCAAGGCTGCGCAGCATCAGGGTCTCGGCGGTCGCGAACTGCTCGCAGTACCCCGTCTTCACGTCGAAGAGGAACCAGTCCACCGGGTCACGGCCCGCCGGCACGGGAGGCAGCTGCAGCGTGTAGCGGAAGTTGCGCTGCAGATAGGTCGTCACCGCCATGACCGTGTCGAACTCGTTGCCGCTGCCGGTGGCAATGCTCGACGCCAGGTTGCGCGCCTGGGGCGACAGGGCGCTCGCGTCAAGGTACGCGGCGCCGACGCCTTCGCGGTCGAGCTCGTCGCTTCTCAGCTCGTCGGGTGAGAGGTTCGGCAGGTACGAGACGACCGAATAGGTCTGACCGGGGCGCAGCTGGTCCGGCGTGTGGAAGGTTCCGTACGCGTCCTCGCGCAGGGCCGACACCGGCACGTAAAGGCTCTCGATCGGATACGCCGCGTCGATGACCCCTGGGAGCGGCCGCAGAACGCGGAAGGTCTGCACGAATGTGCCGAGGTCGTGCGGTGGCTCGGGTGGCAGCAGCCGCGGCGGTATGAATGGTGGTGTGTCGCGATAGGCGCGATCGGCGGCGACCCAGACCCCGTTGGCGTACGTGTCGAACACGAGCCCTCGCCAGTAGCCAGGAGCTCCGGTGCGCACGTACATCACCGGGGCATCGCCCAGGCGTCCGCGGTAATGGAGGTCGACGCTGTTGGTGGCGCCGGTCGAATCGCCGGTCAGCTGAACGAGCGGCAGGGCCGGGCTCTCCATGTCGCCGCGAAACGAAGTCAGGTTGGGCAGGGAGATGACGACTGGAGTCGTCGGTGAGCCGGAAGGCTGGGGCACCAGCACGAAGGCAACGGCGCCGGTGACCAGCGCGGCCGCCACCATCAAGGCGATCGCGCCTGGCGGGCCGGCGACCTCCGCGTCGATCCGCCGCAGGTGGGACGTCATCCAGAACCCCGCAAGACACACGGTCCAGAGCGCGACGACCAGGCCGAACTGGTAGTCCCAGGCGTACACCGCGGCGAGATAGAGGATCGCCAGGCTGATCCACAGGCTCGAGTAGCAGTTGCGCCGAGTCTTCAGGTCGAAGCTCGTGATCGCCACGAGCAGGATCGCGAAGTTCGCCTGCGGCAGGATGCCGCCGAAAAGGGCGAGCACCGAGTCCGCAAGAACGTAGAAAAGGGCGGCGAAGATGAGGCCCGCGAGCAGCACCTGGCGCCAGTAACCGCGCGGCCGCAGCCGTTCCCTGTAGCTGGCCGCGTGGCCGATCGCGGCCACGACGACTCCAGCCGCCGGCACCACGTAGTCCTGGCCGTAGAGGACGACGCCGAGGACCGCCACGGCGAAGCCCGAGAAAACGAAGGCACGCGCCTCGAGGGACTGCTCGACCGGCGAGGACGGCAGGAAGGCCGCCTTCACAGCGGCCACGTCGTGTCGACGCGGGTCGTCGGCACCTCGAGACCGATGTCGGCCTCGCCCACCACCCAGGCCCTGACGCGCCCACCTCGAGCCGCCGCGAATTCCGTCGCCTCGACCAGCGCAGGGTCGGCCGTCGCGGTGACCAGGACGACTTCGCCGCGCGCCGCGGGGGCGCCGGATCCATTGCCGGGTGGTGTCGACGCCGGCTCGTAGCGTGCAAGCCACTCCAGGACAGCCCAGAGATCGCGACCCGCCCTGGGCTCGGACGGCTCGAGCCCCGGCGCCCAGAGGCTCACGCGGCCGCCATCGCGGATGCAGTCCCATGCCTCGGATGCGGCGATGCGAGCGATCTGATCCGCCACTTCTCTTGTCATGGGTAGCGGGTCGAGGTAGATCGCCAGGGTGCGCGCACCGGGCGGCTCGAACTCCGTGACGATCAGCTCTCCGTGCCGCGCGGTCGAGCGCCAGTGGATCCGGCGCAGCGAATCGCCCGGCCGGAACTCCCGGACGCCGAAGACCTCCTGGCCCGAGCCCGCTCGGGTCGCCGGCGCGCTCGCCTCCAGCTCACGCACCTCCCGCCCTTCGCGCAGCGAGGCGAAGCGCGGCAGCACCAGCGCCACCTCGCGATCGGGATCCGCTCGCCGGCTGACGAAGAACCCGAGCGCGTCGCTGGTCTGGACCTGCCACGCGACTGACCCGAGCGGTCCGCGTCGCAGCTCGCGCAGGACCTTCAGTCGCCGCCAACCCTGCCGCGGCACCAGGCCGGTCCCAAACGAGACCGGCTTTCCGCCGACCTCGCCACGCAGCCACGCTGGACCGCGCGCACTGCCTGTGGTGTCCAGACCGACCTCGACCTCCGCGCCATCGCCCTCGAAGATCGGGCCCGGCTGAGGGCCGCCCCGGAACAGGTTGTCGGGCAGGCTCTCCGCGGGTGAACCGGCCGCGGGCCGCGACGCCTTGAGCGCCACATGGAGGCGCAGGCCCGTCCTGTTCCACACCGCATAGGCGTACGCGGCCGCGATGAACGCGAACACCCAGGTCGCGAGCAGGTAGAGCCACGGCACCTCGGACGTCGCCGTGTACCAGACCAGGATCAACCCGAGCCCGGCCGCGCCGGCCACCCTCCAGGTCGGTCTCAAGACACCAATCCGAGATCGAGGGGTCTCCACGAAATCACGGCGTCAGCCTCCGATTGGGGGGATCAGCGCTGCCGCAGTGGTGGGAGGGGCACCGAGGCAGTCACGTCGGCGAGCATGTCCACCGCCTTGCCGCGCCCTCGCATGCCGAGGCGGTGCGCCAGCACAGGCGCCACGAGGACCTTGATGTCGTCGGGCAGCACGAAGTCGCGCCCTTCGAAAAGGGCCCAGGCTTGCGCCGCGCGCTGCAGGTAGACGCCGGCCCGCATGCTGGCCGGCAGCACGACGTCGGGCCTCGAGCGGATGGCGTCGAGGAGCGACACGATGTAGGTACGGATCGCGGGGGCGGCCACGACCCGCAGGCACGCATCCTGCAGCTCGACCACGTCGCCGATGCCGACCACGGGCTGGAGCTCCGAGATCGGGTCGCCGTGCTCGCGGCGCATCAGCACCTCGATCGCCTCCGCCGCCGTCGGCGGGCCCATCTCCGACGCGAGGATGAACCGGTCGAGCTGTGACTCCGGCAGCGGGTACGTCCCGTGAAACTCCGACGGGTTCTGGGTGGCGACGACGAAGAACGGGCGCTCGAGCGGGCGGGTCACTCCCTCGACGGTGACCTGCGCCTCCCCCATCGCCTCGAGCAGCGCCGACTGGGTGCGCGGCGTGGCGCGGTTCACCTCGTCGGCGAGCACGACGTTGGCGAAGATCGGTCCGGGGACGAACTGAAACGTCAGGTCCTTCTGATTGAAGATGCTGGAGCCGGTGACGTCCGCCGGCAGCAGGTCGGGTGTGCACTGGATGCGGCGAAACGTGCCGCCCACCGAGGTGGCCAGCGCGCGGGCGAGCATGGTCTTCCCCGTGCCGGGGAGGTCCTGGAGCAGGACGTGGCCGCCTGCGACGAGCCCGGCCGCCGCGAGGCGAACGACATGCTGCTTCCCGACGATGACCTGGTGGATGTTCCGCTCGATCCTGCCGAGCAGCTCCTGCGCCCGTCGAGGCTGAAGGGCTGATTCCTGTGATGCCGCCATCGGTCTCGCGGGCCAGTCTAAAACGGGGGCGGCCAGGTCCAGCCCTGTTCCAGCATCGCCACGGCGACGCGGGCCTGGGCCCTACCCCTTCACGTACGAGAGCTTTTCCGCCACCTTGCCGTCGCGCACCTTGATCACGTCGACGCCCCTGACGTGGCCGTCGCCCCAGTCGAACCGCCAGCGCACCACCGCGCGGTCCCCGGAGACGAACATCTCCTCCGCTTCGAACGCCGCGCGCGGCGTGTCCGCGAAGAACCTTTCCCAGAACTGCCGCACCTGGGCCTGGCCGGTGAAGCGCTCGCCGTCCGGCGGCGGCAGGGTGTTCTCGAAGATGCAGTCGTCGGTCATCAAGGCCATGACCGCGTCGACGTCGTGCCGCCCGAACGCGTCGTTGAAGGCGGCGACGGCGGCCTCGGTCGACGTGTGGCCGGCGCGCGCCTCGCTCACTGGTTGCCGACCATGCGGGCGATCACCTCGCCCAGGTTGGGGCCGCCCTTGCCGAAGGGGACCGAGTGCACGCGGTGCGCGAAGACCATCTCGGCGACCTCACCGACGTGCGTCACGTCGACCTCGCTCTTGCTGTCGTACGCGGCCTTCGCCTGCGCGGCCCGCGCGCAAACGAGGTCCGAGCGGTGGCCGTCCACCTCGAGCGCGATCGAGATCTGAGCGATGAGGCGGAGTATCTGGCGCGGCAGGTCCACCTCGGGAAAGGTCGCGATCGCCTCGGCGATCTGCGAGCGGACCGCCTGCTCCGACTCCGCGTGCTGCTGGTAGAAGAGGTTGGGGTCGTCTTCCCAGACGGCGCGCTTCTCCACGATGGCAACACGCTGGTCCAGGTCGCGGATGCCTTCCACGTCGACGCAGAGGCCGAACCTGTCGAGCAATTGCGGACGGAGCTCGCCCTCCTCGGGGTTCATGGTGCCCACGAGGATGAAGCGGGAGGGGTGCGAGACCGACACGCCCTCGCGCTCGACCGTGTTGATGCCCATCGCGGCGGCGTCCAGCAGCACGTCGACGATGTGGTCGTCGAGGAGGTTCACCTCGTCGACGTAGAGGATGTTGCGGTTCGCCTCGGCCAGCACGCCTGGCTCGAAGCGGCGCGAGCCCTCCTTGAGCGCGGCCTCGAGGTCGATCGTCCCGACCACCCGGTCCTCTGATGCGTTGATCGGCAATTCGACCACGCGCATCCGCCGCGTCGTGGCCGGCAGCTTGCCTGCCTTCGCCCGCTCGCGGCAATCCATGCACCAGTCTTCGGGGTCGTCGGGATGGCAGCCGAAGTGGCAGCCCTCGACCACCTCCTGGTCGGGCAGCAGCCTGGCCAGGGCCCGCACCGCGGTCGACTTGCCCGTCCCCTTCTCCCCGCGGATCAGCACGCCCCCGATGGACGGGTTGATCGCGTTGAGGACCAGGGCCAGCTTCATCTCGTCCTGGCCGACGATCCCGGTGAAGGGGTAGGAGTAGCGGTCGAGCGCCATGCCGGAACGATATTACCGACGGACTACCGGCGTCAGAGGCAGGGATCGTGCGCGGTGTCGACCAGGAAATGCCAGCCGTGATACGCGGACACGAGCTCGAACGCGTCGGCCTCCTGCGGACGCGTCGCATGGTTGTGGTCGAGGTCGTCGCAGACGGCGCCTTCCTCGAGCACCTGGTCAGCGTCGGCGGGCAGCCGGAAGAGGCTGTCGCTGCTCGGCGCATAGAACCGCCACGCCAGCTCGTTGACGCCACCGTCGCGACACAGCAGCGGCCGCACCCGGTCGCCCGCGATGTTCTGGAGAGTCGCCACGCACAGGTCCACGACCGGCAGCTCATGCGCCGGCGCCAGGATCTCCCTCGACACGGCCTGCTCCACCGCCGCCGGCGTGGGGGTGGTCGAACCGCCGGCGGAGCAGGCGGTCGCCTGCAGCCACACGGCTGCGAGGAGACCTGCGCTAGCGCGCCCGGCCCAGCTCACGCTCGACGGCCGACGCGATCTCATCCCTCGAGAGGTCGTACAGCCCGTAGTAACGCGCGCCCATGCGCTCGGCCAGGTCGGCGCACGCGTTGATGGCGTACGTCTGGTACATCGGGGCGACGCGCGCGAGATGCTGGACCGACGGCAGGTGACTGTAGTCGCGCGCGGAATCGATGACGAGCGCATCGATGTCCTCGGCGTCGATCAGGGCCGCGACCTTCTGGGCTTCGATCAGCGGCTCCTCCTTGAACATCGAGATGTTGCCGCGCCCGTCGCTGATCAGGACGAGAAGCGGCCGGATCGTGGGGTCCCTCAGCAGCTCCGTCTTCACGACCTTGTAACCGGCCATCAGCCCGTGGGTCAGCGGCGTGGTGCCGCCGACCGACAAACGCTCCAGACGGCGTCGCGCCAGCGACACGCTTGACGTCGGACGCAGCACCACCTCCGCGGTTCGGTTCTTGAAGATCACCACCGCGACGCGGTCGCGCCTCACGTACGCGTCCTGCAGCAGCGACAGGATCGCGCCCTTGGTCGCGGCCATCCGCTGTTCGGCGTCCATCGACGCCGACGCATCGACCACGAACACGATCAGGTTGCCGACCTTGCGCTCTCGCACCTTCTGTCGCAGGTCCTCGCGCTCGAGGCGAAGGCGCTCGCCATGCGCGCGGCCACGCTCCCTCTGCAGCGGGGCCGCCGCCCGCACGGTGGCGTCGATCGCCAGGTCCGTGACGCGTTCTTTGGGCTCGGCCCTCACGTAGCGACCGCGACGATCCGGCGTCTGGCTCGCCGCCCGCTTGCCCCCCTGCTTGCGCACGCGGCGCTGCCGGGGCAGGTCGATCCGGCGGAGGTTGAAGGTCTCCAGGGCGTCCGCCGAAGAGTCGTGGCCGCTCGCCCCTCCGGTGGTCATCCCCTGGTCGCTGCCGGCGGTCTGCTCGCCCGTCTCGGCCGAGCTGGCGGCCTGGTCCGCCGACGCTTCGGAGTTGGCTTCGCTGTCGGAAGCCTGCGGTTCACCCGGCTCCGACTCGGCCGGCTTGGTGCCCTCCTGCTCCTCGCCGTGCTCGGGCGAGGTCGATTCGTCCTGGTCGCGCCGCAGCGGCTGGCGGGCCCGGTGGGCCAGGGCCAGGGCAGCCGCGTCGTAGATGTCCTCTCGCGACGGCGAGCCGTGACGGCGATAGGCGGCCAGGGCGCGCGCCGCGTGGTCGATCACCACGTCGGCGCGGTGACCCAGGACCTCGGCTTCGACGCAGATCGAGGAGATGAGTCGCGTATGGCCCGTTGTCGTCCGCACGCCCCTCACCCTTGCGATCGCCTCGCCCAGCGCCCGCGCCAGGTTCGCGTCCGCCGCGGCGAACTCGTTCATGAACTCGTGGTCGCCGCGCTTGAACGCTGCATCGCGCTCCGCGATGAGCACTCGCTCGTCCGGGTCGCGGATGCCCTCCACGTCCACGCACAGGCCGAATCGATCGAGCAGCTGCGGCCGCAGCTCGCCCTCTTCAGGGTTCATGGTTCCGACGAGGATGAAGCGAGAAGGGTGCGCGAACGACACGCCTTCGCGTTCGATCACGTTGACCCCCATCGCGGCTGCGTCGAGGAGCACGTCGACCAGGTGGTCGTCGAGCAGGTTGACCTCGTCGACGTAGAGGATGTTGCGGTTCGCCTCCGCCAGCACGCCCGGCTCGAAACGCTTGCTCCCGCTGCGCAGGGCGGCCTCGATGTCGATCGTGCCCACCACGCGGTCCTCCGAAGCGTTGATCGGAAGCTCGACGACCCGCATCCTCCGCTTGTGATGCGGCAGCGTGCCGGCCGATGCGAGCCGGCGCCGGCAGTCATCGCACAGCGCGTCGCCGTCCGCGGGGTTGCACCCGAAATGGCAGCCCTCGACGACGTCGTGCTCTGGCAGCAAGCGGGCGAGCCCACGCACCGCGGTCGACTTGCCGGTCCCCTTCTCCCCTCTGATCAGCACGCCGCCGATGGTGGGCACTATCGCGTTCAGGATCAGGGCCAGCTTCATCGATTCCTGGCCGACGATCGCCGTGAAAGGGAACGAGTGCCGGTCGAGGACGACGCTCACACTCGAAGGATAGGAGGCGCGGATCGGCATCGACGCCGGTCGTTCCGAAAGGGGTGATCGATCGACATGCCGCGCTCGGGATCCCCTTCGCGGCGCTGGGTCTAACCGGCCAGCAGCTCCGCCAACCGACGGTCGTTGCGGATCGGGTCCAGGTCCCGATCGTTCCGCGCGACGGCCACCAGGGCCGGGTTCGAGATGAAGCTGTCGCGCAACAGGGGCACAGCACGATCAGCCCTTCCCACCCGGCCGTAGAAGCAGGCGAGGTTGTAGGACGCATTGGAGCGCCGCTTGGGATCGGACGCGACCGAGACGAGCAGGTCGCGAACCCAGACTTGCGCAGCCTCGGCCGAAGCCTCGTCACCTGACTCCAGGTACCAGAACATCAGGTGGTCGCCGGTGTGAGCGTGACCGGTTCCGGCCACGCTCTCCCAAAGCATCCGTCCCGTCGCGTACGGATGTGGCTTCTGCAAGTCGGTCTCTGAGCAAGCGTCGACGGCGGCGACGAGCCGATCCCAGGACGACCGCGCGGCCACGACCGTGTCCGCCACCGAACGGTCACGGCCGGCCTCATAGATGAGAGCGTTCTGCCGGTCGTCCTCCACGGGCGGGGGCAGCTCGCCTCCACCACATACGCCGTCCAGGAGCCGGGCGGTCCGATCACGCCACCACGCGAGGTGCGCAAGGTGGTCTTTCGCCGTCCAACGGCCGTCCGCGCCTGGCGGTGCGTCGACGCACAGCGCTTCGAGCTCTGCTTCCCTGGCACGGCCCTCGGCCAGGGTTCCCAGCAGTTCCTGCTTCAGCTCGGGACGAGCTCCTTGACCATGTCGCGTTCCTGGACCAGCTCTTCGGTCGTGATCCGAATGCGCTCCCTGGCGTCGTCGTCGTGCTCGAGGCCCTGGACGATCTCCCATCCACGTCCGTCCGAGATGACGGGAAATCCGAACTGCAGCCACTCCGGGACGCCATACTCGCCATGGCTGACGACGGCCAGCGAGTGCCAGTCGCCCCACGCGGTCGGGGTTCGGATGCTGACGACCGAGTCGACCACGGCGTTCGCCGCCGAGGCGGCCGACGAAGCCCCACGAGCCTCGATCACCGCGGCGCCCCGCTTCTGCACCGTCTCGATGAACTTGTGCTTGAGCCAACCATGGTCGTCCACCACGTCGTACACGCCGACGCCGGCGATCCGGGCGTTGCGCGCGTCGGGGTACTGGGTCGCCGAATGGTTGCCCCAGATCGCGAGGTTGGTCACGACCGAGACCGGCACGCCGGCCTTTTTGGCGAGCTGGGTCCGGGCGCGATTCTCGTCCAGGCGGGTCATGGCGAACCACCGCTCGGCCGGGATCTCGGGCGCGTTCATGCGCGCGATGTAGCAGTTGGTGTTGCATGGGTTGCCCACGACGAGGATGCGGACGTCGCTCGCGCCTTTCTTGGCGATCGCCTTGCCCTGGGGCCCGAAGATGCCGCCGTTGACCGACAGCAGATCGCCCCGCTCCATCCCCTGCTTCCTCGGCACGGAGCCGACCAGCAGCGCCCAGTTCGTGCCGTCGAAGGCCTCTTCCGTCTTGCTGGTGAGGACCATGTCGTGAAGGAGTGGAAAAGCGCAGTCGTCGAGCTCCATGGCCACGCCCTCGAGACCCTTCATCGCCGGCTCGATCTCCAGCATGCGGAGCACGATCGGCTGTTCGGGACCGAACATCTGGCCCGAGGCGATCCGGAAGACCAGCGCGTAGCCGATCTGGCCGGCGGCGCCCGTGACGGTGACCTGGATGGGCTTGTGGGATCCGTCGGTGGGAGTGATCACACCAGAGATCGTAGCCCGACCGATCGGGAAAGACGGGGGCGCCGGAGGGGGACCGTTGGGGAACGGTGTTTTACGACGTTTTGGGGATGTCGCGGCGCCCCACAGGATCAAACGCCCGCCGCGACGGAAAGGTTACCGAAAGCCCTCGGATTCCGGCTCGAACAGATCGTCGGCCGCGAGCCGGCGCGCAAAGCACAGAAAGCCCGTGTGGGCGACCATCCGGTGGGATGGGCGAAGGCTCCGCCCCCGGACCGTCCAGCCGCGCTGCAGCACCTCGAACACGTCGAGCATGCCAAAGCCCCGGAGCTCCCGGAGGCAGTCGAAGAAGCGCTGAACCTGGCTGACGTTCGGGCAGTGGGCGAACAGGATGCCGCCCGGCCGGAGCGCATGCTTCGCGCCTGGCGCCGCCTGCCACGGTTCAGGCAGGTCGAGCAGGATCCTGTCGAGATCGCGTTCGACGATTCCCGCGTAAGCGTCCCCGAGCTTCAGTGACAGGTTGGGCGGCAGCCCCCCGAGCGTCTCCGTCAATCCTCGCCTGACTGCCTCCAGGAACTCCTCGCGGAGCTCGTAGCTGATCACAGAGCCCGCGGGGCCGACCGCGCGGAGGAGCGCCAGCGTCAGCGCGCCCGTCCCGGCTCCGGCCTCCAGCACCCTCGCTCCCGGGTACACGTCGGCCGCGACCAGGATCGCGCCGAGGTCCTTCGGGTAGATCGGCTGCGCCTGGCGCTGGCGGCCCGTCACCTGTTCGGCGAACGTCGGTCTGACGGCGAGCAGCCGCGCCCCCATCTGGGTCGTCACGACCACTCCTTCCGGCCGGCCGATCAGGTCGTCGTGCAGGATCAGCCCCGAGTGGATCGAGTGGCGCTCCCCGGTTTTGAGCCGGACCCGATGGCGCCGCCCCACCTTGTCGATGAGCAGCACCAGCTCGCCTTCGCGCATCAAGCCCCTGCCCGACGCATCCGCGTCGCCGCGCGAAGCCACCTCTCGGTCCGCAAAGGTTGGCTCATTCACTCTTGTGCGCCCTGATCAGGCAGTGCCAGTACGCGTGCCAGAGCTTGCCCTCGCGCCTGACCGGATGCAGCTGATCGAGCGCCTCGCCCTCAGCGCCTTCGATCCTCGACGCGAGCTCGGCCGCGACCGGTGACGTGACCGCCATGTTGCCCATCCACTCCTCGTAGTTCCAGTCCAGCTCGCGAGCCGACGCCTCCTCGACCTCGAATCCGGCGCGCTCCAGCAGGCGCACCCATTCCTCGACGGTGAGAGAGCGGACGTGAGAAGGATCTCGGCGGACCTCCACCTCGTGCAGCACGTCACGCGCAGGCATCGGAGGCGCGCAGTCGATGAGGACCGCGTCGCGGCCCGGCTTCAAAACTCGGAACGCCTCCTCCAGGAAGGCGTCGACGTCCGGGAAGTGATGGGGCGCCGCGCGCACGGTGTAGATGTCGAAGGTCGAATCCTGGAAGGGCAGCTCGCACGCGTCGCCGATGACCCAGTCCGTGTTCGCCAGGCCGCGCTCGGCGGCGATGCGCCCGGCCTGGTCGAGCATCTCGCGCGTGAGGTCCAGGCCCACGACCCGGCGCACGTGCGGGGCCAGCGCGAACGCGGTGTTGCCGGTCCCGGTCGCCACGTCCAGGACCAGGTCACCCGGGCGCGGCCGGGCCAGGTCGCGCACCTCCTGGAGCCGGTCCGCCGAGGTGTGGAAGCTCGAGCGCGTGTAGTTGACTGCGACGTCACGGAAGCTTTCGCGTGCGTCCTTCACGGCCACGAGTCTAGAGTTCCTGCCGATGGCCAAGGCGACGGCCCGCTGGTCGGGTCAGAAGGTCCGATTCGAAGTCCAGTCCGCCTCCGGCCATTCGGCGCCCGTGGACGAAGCTCCGATTTTCGGCGACGACTCGGCGATGCGCCCCACCGAGATGCTGCTCGGCGCCCTCGGGAGCTGCACGGGCCTCAACGCCGTCCTGCTGCTCAAGAAGTTCAAGCAGCCGCTGAGCTCGCTCGAGGTGGAGGTCGAGGCCGAACAGGAGAAGGAGTGGCCGAAGGCCTTCAGGAAGATCGACATCACCTTCCACTGCGGCTGGGATGGAAAGTTCGACAAGGAGCTGGTCGACCAGGCCCTCGATTGGGCCTGCAACCGTTACTGCCCGATCCACGCGACCATCTCCCACGCCGCCAGGATCGAGCACCACCGAAAGGATCGCTGAGCCGGCAGCTGCTTCCGCCCGAGAGGCGACGCGAAGCGGCTTTTCTCAAGGACTATCTAGAATTAACCGCGTTCCCCGAACGCCCCCCTCTTTTTTCGCTGGAGGCCGCCCCGGAAGCTTGCTCGACAGCTACGTCCCTCTTTTGATCTACGTTCTCATCATCCTCGGGCTGGTCGGAGCGCTGGTTTCACTCAGCTTCCTGCTCGGTCCGTCCAAGCCTTTCAAGCGGAAGTACCTCCCCTACGAGTCGGGCATCATCCCGACGGCGCCCGCCCATCGCCGCATGTCCGTCCGCTTCTACCTCACCGCGATGCTCTTCATCATCTTCGACGTCGAGGCGGTCTTCTTCTACCCGTGGGCCGTACTGCTCCGGCAGCTCAAGTGGTTCGGGCTGATCGAGATGCTCGTCTTCATGGGCATCCTCCTGGTGGCGCTCGCCCACATCTGGCGCAAGGGAGGCCTGGATTGGGAGTAGAGGAGCTGCTCGACTCTTTGGGCCAGAACGTCCTGACCACGACAGTCGGCAAGCTGATCGGCTGGGGGCGAGGCAACTCTGTATGGCCGGCGCAGTTCGGGCTTGCCTGCTGCGCCATCGAGATGATCCACACCGCCACCGCGAGCGTGGACATCGCCCGGTTCGGGTCCGAGGCCATGCGGGCCTCTCCGCGCCAGGCGGACCTGATGATCGTCTCCGGCCGGGTCTCACAGAAGATGGCGCCGGTTTTGCGCACCATCTACGACCAGATGCCGGAGCCCAAGTGGGTGATCTCGATGGGTGCCTGCGCCTCGACCGGCGGGGTGTTCAACAACTACGCGCTGCTGCAGGGGGTGGACAAGATCGTTCCGGTCGACGTCTACATCCCCGGCTGCCCTCCGCGGCCGGAGGATCTGCTCAACGCGCTGATGATCCTCCAGGCGCGGATCAAGGCCCAGGGCATCTCACCTCGCCAGTGATCGCTGACAAGCTCATCGTCGAAAAAGGGGTCAGCGCGGGCGATGACTGGATCTCGGTCGAGCCGGCATCGATCCGCGAAGCGCTGGCCGGGCTCAAGCGCGACGGCTACCGACTGCTGCTGTTCCTCACGTGCGCCGACCACCTGGCCGACTCGTCGCGCGAGTGGCCCGCCCGCTACGAGCTCGTCTATCAGCTGCGCGACATGGAAACCAAAGCGCAGCTTCGCGTGCGCACGTTCGTCGACGGCGACCCCCCGCGCATCGACTCGGTCCACGACCTCTTCCCGCCCGCGGATTGGGACGAGCGGGAGACGTACGACCTCTTCGGGATCGTGTTCACCGGGCATCCGGACCTGACCCGAATCCTGATGCCCGACGACTGGGTCGGCCACCCGCTGCGCCGGGACTACCCGGTCGGCGGCGAGCCGGTCGAGTTCTCGGAGGAGCACGCCACGTGGCAGACCGCCCCGGAGAAAGCATGAGCGCGACGGAGGTGGGTCAGGGCGTCACGGTGACGAAGTCCGGCGAGCAGGGCGCGTTCGGCGGCGAGCTGCTCACCGTGAACTTCGGTCCGCACCACCCCTCCACGCACGGCGTGCTCCGTCTGATCGTCGACCTCGACGGCGAGCAGGTCCGCCGCGTGAAGCCGGTCATCGGCTACCTGCACACGGGGATCGAAAAGCAGATGGAGTCGCTGCGCTGGCAGCAGGGCGTGGTGGTCACGGATCGCCACGACTATCTCTCTCCCCCGATCAACAACCTCGCCTACGCGCTTGCGGTCGAGAAGCTGATGGGTGTCGAGACACCGCCGCGCGCGGACGCGCTGCGCGTGATCATGTCGGAGCTCACGCGTATCGCCTCGCACCTCGTCTGGCTGGGCACGAGCGGGATCGAGCTCGGCGCGATGTCGATGCTCATGTACTGCTTTCGCGAGCGCGACACGATCCTCGACCTGAATGAGGAGATCTCGGGCTTTCGCATGCATACGTCCTACATCCGTCCAGGCGGAGTGATGGCCGACGCCACGCCTCGATTCCTGGAGCTCCTCGACCGCTTCATCGGGGACATGCCGGGGCACATCGACGAGTACGAGAACATCTTGACCATGAACCCGATCTTCCGGTCGCGGACCATCGGGATCGGTCGCCTCTCGCCCGAGGACGCGAAGGTGCTGGGGGCGAGCGGGCCGATGATCCGCGGGTCCGGCATCGCGTGGGACCTGCGCAAGTCCATGCCCTACTCGGGGTACGAGAAGTACGAATTCGAGGTCGCGACGTCGAACGATTGCGATTGCTACGGCCGCTACCTCGTGCGAATCAAGGAGATGCGCGAGGCGGTGAAGATCCTGCGCCAGGCGCTCGACACTCTGCCCGACGGGCCCGTCAACGTCGACGACCGCAAGATGCTGCCGCCGCCACGCGAGGAGCTCGAGACGTCGATGGAGGCGGTCATCCATCACTTCAAGTTGTTCACCGAGGGCTACTCGGTGCCGGCGGGCGACGCCTACGTGGCGGTCGAGTCCGGCCGGGGCGAGAACGGCTGCTACATCGTCAGCGACGGGACGCACAAACCGCGGCGCGTGAAGTTTCGCTCGGCGTCATTCGTGAACCTCCAGGCGCTCGAACGGATGGCCCTCAACCACATGCTCGCGGACATGATCGCGATCATCGGCACCGCCGACACCGTGCTGGGCGACGTGGACCGATGACCGCCCTCTCCGAGCACGTGCTGGAAGAGATCAAGGCGCTGCCGGCCCGCTTTCCGCAGCCCCGCTCGGCGGTGATGCCCGCGCTCGACCTGGCGCAGGAGGAGATCGGGCACCTCACGCCGGAGGCCATGAGCGCGGTCGCCGACGCCCTGCAGCTCGACCCCGGCTACGTCGAGGGCGTGGCGACGTTCTACACGCTGTTCCACCTCGAGCCGACGGGCAAGCACCACCTCTACATGTGCACCAACCTGAGCTGCATGCTTCGCGGCGCCGACGAGCTGGTGGCGCACGTGCGAGAGGCGATCGGTGTCAGGGAGGCCGACGAGGTTTCCAGGGACGAGCTCTTCTCCTACGAGGAGGTCGAATGCCTTGGGGCTTGCGAGTACGCACCGATGATGCGGCTCGACCACGACTACCACTACGACCTCACGGTCGAGAAGCTGGACGCGCTGATCTCGAACCTGCGGGCGGACAGGATCACAGGCGAACCGGCTCAGCCTGCGCCCTCCGTGCCGTCCGCGAAGGTGAGGAAGCCACGCGCGCCACGACAGAAGAAGGTCGAAGGCCCGACCCAATCGGAGCCTTCGGCGTGACCTCGAGAGGACCCCGACACGATGTCTGAGCAGAGGGGCACCGTCGGCGGCCCTGTCCTCACCGAGTGGTTTTCGACCGCGAACCTTCACAGGCTCGATGTCTACGAGTCGCTCGGCGGCTACAGCGCGCTCGAGAAGGTGCTGACGACCATGACCACGCAGCAGGTGATCGACGAGGTCAAGGTCTCGGGCCTGCGGGGGCGAGGCGGCGCCGACTTCCCGACCGCGACGAAGTGGTCGTTCGTGCCCAAGGACCATCCCGGTCCCAAGTTCATCGTGGTCAACGCCGACGAGTCGGAGCCGGGCAGCGCCAAGGACCGCTACCTGATGGAGAACTCACCGCACACGCTGCTCGAGGGAGCGTGCATCGCGACCTACGCGATCGGCGGGCACCAGGCCTGGATCTACATCCGCGGCGAGTACGACCGTCCCTACCGGATGCTGGTGGCCGCGATCGCCGAAGCTCGAGCGAAGGGCTACCTCGGACCGGCGCCGTTCGGAAAGGACCACGCCCTCGACGTCCAGCTCTACCGCGGGCACGGGGCTTACATCTGCGGTGAGGAGACCGCCCTGCTCGAATCCCTCGAGGGCAAGCGCGCACAGCCGCGTTCGCGACCTCCTTTCCCCGCCGTCAAGGGCGCCTGGGGGTTGCCCACCGCGGTCAACAACGTGGAGACGCTGTCGACAGTGCCCTGGATCCTCCGGCACGGCGGCGCCGAGTACGCGAAGCGAGGCACCGAGAAGGCGAAAGGGACGCGCATGGTCACCGTGAGCGGTGACGTCCGCCGGCCGGGCAACTACGAGATCGAGATCGGCATCACCTACCTCGACATCATCGAGGGCCTCGCGGGCGGCGCCCTGCCAGGTCGCAGGCTCAAGGTCTTCTGGCCCGGCGGGTCGTCGGCCAAGGTCCTCCCCGCCTCGATGCTGGACACGACGACGGACCTCGACTACCTGAAGTCGATCGGCACCATGGGCGGGTCCGGCGGCATCATCGTGATGGACGACTCGCACTGCGTCGTGAAGGCGGCCGCCCGCCTCGTGCGGTTCTATGCGCACGAGTCTTGCGGCAAGTGCACGCCGTGCAGGGTCGGCACGAACTGGGCCGTGCGCACCTTCGACCGGATCCTCGCCGGCGAAGGCGGCCAGGTCGAGCTCGACCTCCTCGACCGCGTCCAGCAGGGGCTGCAGGGCGGACGGTGCCTGTGCGGCCTCGGCGACGCCGCCGGTTGGGTGGTGCAGTCGACCATGGCCCACTTCCGCAACGAGTACGAGGAGCACTGCCTGCACCACACGTGCTCGGTCGACAAGGTCGCGGCCCATGCCTGACGCCAAGCTCGTCAACGTCACGATCGACGGCCGCGCCGTGTCGGTGCCGGACGGCACGCTGGTCGTCGAGGCGGCCAAGCTGCTCGGGATCGAGATCCCCGTCTTCTGCTATCACCACAAGCTCGAGCCGGTGGGAGCCTGCCGCATGTGCCTGGTGGAGATCTCGCCCGGGCCCCCGATCGCGCAGGCGGCGTGCATCCGGCCGGTGGCCGACGGGATGGTCGTCAAGACCCAGAGCACGATGGCCGTCCAGGCGCGCGCCGACATCCTCGAGTTCGAGCTGGTCAACCACCCACTGGACTGCCCGGTCTGCGACAAGGGCGGCGAGTGCCCGCTCCAGGACTTCACCTTCAGGCACGGCTACCCGACGAGCCGCGTCGACGGCCCGCGCCTGCACTTCAAGAAGCCGATCCCGCTCTCGAAGAACATCGCGCTCGACCGGGAGCGCTGCGTGCTGTGCTACCGCTGCACCCGCTACTACGACGAGGTGGCATGGGAGCAGGAGCTGACGACCGGCGAGCGAGGGGTCCAGTCGTTCATCACGAGCCAGTTCGACCAGCCACTCCAGTCGATCTTCAGCGGCAACATCATCGACCTCTGCCCGGTCGGGGCCTTGACCTCGCGCCTCTGGAGGTTTGAGTCCCGTCCGTGGGACATGACCCACTCAGAGACGATCTGCTCCAGGTGCGCGGTCGGCTGCAACGTCAACCTGTGGCAGCGGCGGGGCCAGCTCGTCCGGGTCACCTCGCGCGAGAACGACGACATCGACGACGGCTGGATCTGCGACCGCGGCCGGTTCGACTACACGGAGGTGAACGACCCGGCGCGCATCCGCACACCGATGGTCGCCGGTCGGAGGGCGACCTGGGCCGATGCGATCAGCACCGCGGCCGCCGGTATGAGGGGCAAGGGAGCGAAGCTCGGCATCTCGCTGCCGCAGGACATCACGAACGAAGAGGCCTACCTCTTCCGCCGCCTGCTCGACGGTCCGCTCAAGGGAGCGAAGGTGAAGATGCACGGCCGGACCGCCATCCCCGCGCCGGACGGCGAGCTCATGCGGATCAAAGAGATAGACGACGCGAAGGTGATCGTCATCGTGGCCTCCGACACCGAGCACGACGTACCCGTGGTCAACCTGCGGGTGAAGAAGGCTGTGACCAAGCGCGGCGCCAGGCTCATCGTGGTCCACCCCGACGGCGTCGACCTGGATCGCCACCCAGGAACTCTTCACGTTCGCCACGCGGCCGGTTCAGCGCCGGCGGAGGTGCGCAAGCTCGCCTCGCACGAGTGGCTCAAGAACCCGGGTGGGCCGGTGGCGATCCTGTTCGGCGACGGCCACGGCAGCGAGGACATGAACGAGCTGGCGAGCGCATGCGGCGATCTCGCCGAGAGGGTCGGCGGCAAGGAGATGGCGCTGTACCGCGCCACGAACGAGCGAGGCGCCCTCGCGGCCGGGGTCGCCGGATGGGACAGGCTCGACGAAATCGAGGCGCTGCTGAGCTGGGGTCCTCCGCCCACGGCCGGCATCCCGTCATCGGTCAAGTTCATCGCCGCCTGGGATCACCTCCCACGCGACGGTTATGACGGCGCCGTCGTGCTGCCCGCCACCACCTTCGGCGAGCGCCAGGGAAGCTACACCAACCTCGAGGGCACGGTTCAGTTCCTGCGCCCGCCGATCGCCATCCAGCCGCCGCTGCGGGAATCCTGGGAGGTCCTGTGCGAGCTTGGCGCCGCGCTGGGCATGAGCCTCGACTACCTCGGCATCCTCCCGCTGCAGCGTGAGATCGCGGCCTCGATCGCGGAGCTCGGCGCGCTGGCTCAGCCGCCGGAGCCCGTGCGGCCCGCCGACCCGGTGCTGATCGGTGCCGCCCATCCGTGAGCAAACCCTTGCGGGGAATCCCCCAATTCACTACAACCAGCGAGGCAGAGCCGGGCCACGCGAGGTACAGAAGTTGAGCGGTTTCTACAACGACCCGATCGGCCACTGGGTCGTGGTGGTCGTCGCGATGGCCCTGCTGCTGTTCGTCGTGCTGACGGCCACCGCCTACACGGTGTGGTTCGAGCGCGTCGGGCTCGGCCGGATCCAGCGCCGCCCTGGGCCGAATCGCGTCGGGCCCGCCGGGCTCATGCAGCTCGCGGCCGATGGCATCAAGCTCGCCTTCAAGGAGAGCTTCGTCCCCGCCGAAACGGACAAGCTCATCTTCGTAATCGCGCCGACCATCGGCGTCGCGGCGGCGTTCCTCGCCTGGGCCGTGATCCCGATCGGGCTCTGGTACAACGTCCAGTACTGGATCGCCGACGTCAACGTCGGCGTGCTTCTGATCTTCGCCGTGAGCTCGCTGAACGTCTACGCGATAGTGCTCGGCGGCTACTCGTCGAACAACAAGTACTCCCTGCTCGGTGGGCTCCGCTCCGCGGCCCAGCTGATCAGCTACGAGATGGCCCTCGGCCTGTCGCTCGTGCCGACGTTCATGATCGTCGGCTCGCTGCGCCTCCGCGACATCGTGCAGTACACCGTGAGCTGGGGGCCGTACCACGGGCCGATCCCGCTCATCCTCCTGACCCCGATCGGCTTCGTGATCTACATCATCGCCGCCACCGCCGAGACCAACCGCACGCCGTTCGACCTGCCCGAGGCCGAGCAGGAGCTCATCGGCGGATTCCTCACTGAGTACTCCGGCCTCAAGTTCACGATGTACTACCTCGCCGAGTACCTGAACGTGATCACCGTCTCGGTCCTCGCGACCCTTCTATTCTTCGGCGGCTGGTACCTGTGGTTCGTGCCCCCGGTAATCGCGTTCCTGTTCAAGGTCGTCTTCTTCCTGTTCTTCTACATCTGGCTCCGCGGCACGTTTCCCCGCCTCCGCTACGACCTGCTCATGCGGTTGGGCTGGAAGGTGATGCTTCCGCTGGCCATCGCCAACGTCATCGTCACGGGGATCGTCCTGGTGGCCCTGCAGGGGTGATCGATGCCTGACTCCAAGCCGCAAGATCCAACCTCCCCACCCGAGGCGGGGGACCGACCCGAACACCCGGAGCCCCTCAGGCGCCCCGGCGAGGGCGTGCCGCCTAAGCCCAGGGGTGAGGTGCCGGGCGTCGCCGCCGACGTGGCCGCCTTGCTGGGCGGGCTCAAGACGACGCTGTCGGAGACCTTCAAGCCCGTCGTCACGACCATGTACCCCGAGGACAAGACACCGCGAGCGGAGCGCTATCGAGGGCGTCATTACCTCCGCCGCTACGACAACGGCCTCGAGCGATGCATCGGCTGCGAGCTGTGTGCGGCGGCATGTCCGGTCGGCTGCATCCTTGTCGTCGCCGCCGAGAACACCGACGAAAAGCGTTTCTCGCCCGGCGAGCGCTACGCCAAGACGTACGAGATCAACATGCTGCGCTGCATCTTCTGCGGGTACTGCGAGGAGGCGTGCCCCGTCCAGGCGATAGTGCTGGGCCCCGAGTACGAGCTGTCCGACATCAGCCGCGAGAAGTTCATCTACACCAAGGAGAAGCTGCTCGAGCCTCTCCCGCCCGACGTCCAGGCCCGGCTCGATTCAAAGCCCGAGAAGCCCTAGATGGCGATCGCGATCTTCTTCCTCGGCGCAGCGATCACGCTGGTCGGCGCCGTCGGCGTGATCTCCTTCCGCCAGCCCCTCCGCTCCGTGCTCAGCCTCGTCCTGGTGATGCTCGGCCTGTCCGTCCTGTTCCTGCTCTTGAGCGCCCAGTTCGTCTTCGTCGTCCAGATCATCGTCTACGCGGGCGCGGTCATGGTCCTCTTCCTTTTCGTGATCGCCCTGCTGGGGCCCGCGCGTGAGATCGCGCGGGGCAGGCTGCGGTTCCAGACCTGGCTCTCGGTGCTGTTCGTGCTCGCCCTGCTCGGCCTGATGTGGGCGATGCTCCAGGGGATCCAGTACCGGCAGCCTGACCAGGGCGTGGACCTCGCCCTCTTCGGCACTGTGCAGTCGATCGCGGTCGGCCTCTTCACCAACTACCTCTATCCGTTTGAGCTGACCTCCCTCCTCCTGCTGACCGCGGCCATCGGCGCTATCTATCTGAGCCGCAAGCGCGTCGACGACCAGTGAGCACGATCACCATCGGCGGCTCTCAGCTCGACGCATCCTGGTTCCTCGTCCTGGCCGCTGTGCTTTTCACGATGGGAGCGGCCGGAGTGCTGATCCGCCGCAACCCCCTGGTGATCCTGATCTGCATCGAGCTGATGCTCAACGCGGTCAACCTCACGCTGATCACGTTCTCCCGTCAGCTCGAGAACCTCGAAGGCCAGCTGTTCGCTCTTATGTCGATGACCGTGGCGGCGGCTGAGGCCGTGGTCGGCCTGGCGATCCTGGTCGACATCTTCCATGTACGGGACGTCGAGGACGTGGACGAGCTGAGCGAGATGAAGGGATGAATCAGACGCTTGCCCTGCTGATCCTGGTCTTCCCCGCCGCCGGGGCGGTCATCCTCGCCGGGCGCGGCTGGCGCATGCCGCGCACCGTCACCCGCCTCGTCGGGCCGCTGGCGGTGTGGGCCGCCTTCATCGTCACCGTCAACCTGTTCATCAACAACGTCAACGCCGATTTCACGTACTGGACGTGGATCTCGAGCGGCACCTTCGTGGTGCCGTTCGACCTGCTGATCGACCACCTCTCCATCTTCATGTGCCTGGTCATCACCGGCGTCGGCGGGCTGATCGTCACGTACTCCGTCGGTTACATGGACCACGAGGACAACCCGAGCTACGCCCGGTTCTTCACTTACATGAACGTCTTCATCTTCTCGATGCTGCTGCTCGTCCTGGCTGGGAACTTCATCTTCCTCATCGTCGGCTGGGCGCTGGTCGGCCTGAGCTCATACCTGCTGATCGGGTTCTGGTACCAGCGGCGCTCCGCGGTGCTCGCCGCGCGCAAGGCGTTCGTGATGAACGTGATCGGCGACGTCGGGATGATCCTCGGCACCTTCGTGATCTTCGTGAATTCGCACTCGGTCATCTACTCGGAGGTGTTCCAGCAGGTGACGCCGAGCCCGCCCTGCCCCACGGGCGCGAACTGCCTGCATCAGCTGCGCATCGTCGCCGACACGCCCACGGTGGAGCTCGCCGCGTTCCTTCTCCTGCTCGGGGCGGTCGCGAAGTCGGCCCAGCTGCCCCTGCACACGTGGCTGCCCGACGCGATGGAGGGCCCGACCCCGGTCAGCGCCCTGATCCACGCCGCCACCATGGTCACGGCCGGCGTGTACCTGGTCGCCCGCATGCACCCCATCTACGACCTGGCCACCTATGCGCACGCCGCGGTCGCGATCATCGGAGCCGTCACCGCGCTGTTCGCCGCCACGATCGCGATCGTCCAGGTCGACATCAAGCGCGTCCTGGCCTACTCGACGATGAGCCAGATCGGCTACATGTTCCTTGCCGTCGGCATCGGCGCCTACTCGGCGGGCATGTTCCACCTCCTCTCGCACGCCTTCTTCAAGGCCCTGCTCTTCATGGCCGCCGGCAACGTGATCCACGCCATGCACGACGAGCAGGACATCCGCAAGTACGGCGGCCTGTGGGGGCAGATGCGCCCGACGTCGATTTCGTTCCTCGCCGGCTCGCTCGCGCTGGTCGGCGTGATCCCGTTCGTCGGTTTCTTTTCCAAGGAGCAGATCCTCGGCGCGGCGTTCTCCAAGCCCGACGACACCGCCGCGCTCATCCTCTGGGGCGTCGGATTCGTGACCGCCCTGATCACAGGCTTCTACACCGGCCGCATGTGGTGGCTCGCCTTCTGGGGCAAGCCATCGCCGAGCAGGCCGGTCGACCATCCGCACGAAGCGCCGTTGGTGATGCTGGTCCCGGTCGCCATCCTCGCCGTGCTGGCCACGGTCGGCGGGTTCATCCAGGTCCGAGCCCTGGGCTTCGGACCATCGGCCGTCTCGGACTTCCTCAGCTCAGTCGTCGGACCGCAACGCTGGGAAGAGAGCGGCGCCGCAGTCGTCGCCGGCCTGGTCACGATGATCCTCGGCGCGGCGCTGTTCGCCGGCGCCATGCGCATGCGGCCGTGGAGCTCCCGCTTTCCCTGGGCACAGCGACTCCTGGAGCGCAAGTACTACTTCGACGAGCTGTACGACAGGGCCTTCGTCCGGCCCATGGACTGGCTCGCGAACTTCGGCCAGCGCGGAATCGAGCGCCCGTTGATCGACGGCGTCGTCGTCGAAACCGGCGCGGTGGCCCGAGCCGGTGCCGCCGGCCTGAGCCTCACCCAGAGTGGATACTTCAGAAGCTACGTGCTCGTCTTCGTCGCGGGCGCCGTGGTCGCCGCGATCGTGCTCCTGCTGAGGGCGAGCTCGTGAGCTTCGACGCCACGTTGAGCGTGATCTGGATCCTCCCGCTCGCCGGCGCGCTGATCATCGGGCGGATGCCGCCTCTCCTCGCCAAGTGGTCCGGCGTGGTCGTCGCCCTGGCCGCGCTCGCCGTGGCGGTATTCGTCGGCTTCAACTTCTCGCCCGGTTATCACGGCTTTCAGTTCGGCGAAAAGCTGGCCTGGATCCCGCAGCTGAGCATCTTCTACCGGCTGGGAGTCGACGGCATCAGCGTCTGGCTCGTGCTGCTCAACGCGTTCCTCACGGTGATCGCGATCCTCGCCACGCCGGTGGCGAAGCGCACGAGCGGCTTCGTCGCGCTGATGCTCGCCATGTCCGCGGGGCTCGCGGGCCTCTTCATGGCGACAGACCTCGTCCTCTTCTATGTCTTCTGGGAGGCGATGCTGATCCCCGCCTACTTCCTGCTCTGGCTCCACGGTGAGGGGCCGCGTCCCGGCTCGGCGGCGATCAAGTTCGTCCTGTACACGCTGGCCGGGTCGCTGCTGATGCTCGTCGGCGTGATCGGCGAGTACATCGCGACCGGCAAGCAGACCTTCGACCTGGCCACGCTCTCGACGCTCGCGCCGTCACCGGCGATCCAGTTCGGATTGTTTTTCGTCTTCGCGCTCGCCTTTGCGATCAAGACGCCGCTCTTCCCGTTCCACAGCTGGCTGCCCGATGCGTACATGGCCGCGCCGACGCCGATGCTGATCACCTTCGCCGGCGTGATGGGCAAGGCCGGTGCGTACGGGTTCCTGCGCATCGCGATCCCGCTGTTCCCGCAGCCGGTCGACTGGTGGGACTGGCGCTGGGTCATCCCGGTCTTGGCCGTCGCCGCGATCATCTGGGGCGCCCTGATGGCGATCGCGCAACGGGACATCAAGCTCCTGGTGTCGTACTCGAGCGTCAGCCACATGGGCTTCATCGTGCTGGGCGTCTTCGCGCTCAACGTCCAGGGTCAGCAGGGAGCGGTGATCCAGATGGTCAACCACGGCGTGATCATCGCGGCGCTTTTCCTGCTGGTGGGTTGGCTCGCCGACCTCACCGGGACGCGTGACCGGACGGCGATGGCCGGCCTCGCCCGCCGGATGCCGATCATGACCGGCGTGTTCATGGTGGTCACCCTCGCCGCGCTCGGGCTGCCGGGGCTGAACAGCTTCGTGGGCGAGTTCATGACCCTGCTCGGCGCGTGGCAGCGCGCGCCGGTGCTGGCGGTCGTGGCCGCGATCGGTCTCGTGCTGGCGCCCGTCTACATGCTCAGGCTGTTCCAGGGTGCGATGCACGGCGAGCCGGTGGGGCCTGTACCGCGCTCGGACCTTTACGCCGGACGCTTGACTCTGCTCTCGCCGCTGGTGCTGTCGATGTTCGCCATCGGACTCTACCCTGCTGTGTTGACGGGCCTCATGACGTCGGTCGGCCAGTCGGGGCTGTACCGGCCGTGATGGTCCTGGCGGCGGCCCCACCGGACCTGAGCTACACCTGGGCGCAGGCGCTGGCCGACCTCGGGCAGATCGCGCCGATCGCGGCCCTCACGGGCTTCTGGCTGTTTGCCATCATCGCGGACCTCGCTCTTCCGCGGCCGCGGCGCGGAAACGTGGTGGCGATCGTCGCGGCGGTCGGCTACGCGTACTCGCTCGGCACGGTCTTCTACCGCTGGACGCAGGCGACCGGAGGCTACGCCTACCACCGATTCGCCACGGGCGACGACTACGCGCTCTTCTTCGAGATGCTGTTCGCCATCCTCGGCATTCTCACCGTGGCGCTCTCGCACTCATACCTGCGCCGGCGTGGGCTGCTCGAGTCGGAGTTTCACATCCTGATCATGGCCGCCGTGATCGGGATGATGGTCCTGGCCTCGGCCACGTCGCTCGTCACGGTGTTCCTCGGCCTCGAGCTCCTGTCCATCGCGCTCTACATCGTGTCGGGCTACGTGCGCACGGACAGCCGTTCCCAGGAGGCCGCCGCGAAATATCTCCTGGTCGGCGGATTCGCCAGCGCATTCGTGCTCTACGGGATGGCACTCATCTACGGCGGCGCGGGCACCACCGTCATCCCCGACATCGCCAGCCGGCTGGGCTCATCGGCGTCCGGCAACCCGCTGATCCTGCTCGGGATCCTGCTCATGGGAGTCGGCTTTGCCTTCAAGGTCTCGGCGGCGCCGTTCCACATGTGGACGCCGGACGTATACCAGGGCGCTCCACTTCCCGTCACGGCCTTCATGTCCGTCGGCACCAAAGCTGCGGCGTTCGCGATGATCGTGCGCGTCTTCGCCGGCGGTCTGCCGCACCTCGCGCCCGAATGGCAGGCGCTGCTCGCATTCGTCGCCGCGACCAGCATGGTCGTGGGGAACCTGATGGCGATCGTGCAGACGAGCCTTAAGCGGCTGCTCGCGTACTCGGGTGTCGCGCAGGCGGGATATGTCCTGATCGGCGTCGTCGCCGGTGGCCAGAGCGGACTGTCGGCCGTCCTCTACTACCTGTTCGTCTACATGTTCATGAACTTCGGCGCCTTCGCCGTGGTCACGATGCTGGCCGGGCCGGAGGGCGACCGCGACGACATCTCGGACCTCACCGGCCTGTACCAGCGAAGCCCGGCGCTCGCGGTGGGGATGAGCGTGTTC
>DATEHQ010000193.1:0-4861 GCA_035279525.1 Candidatus Dormiibacterota bacterium | reverse complement strand
GTCGGGTTGGCAACCCTTCGCCGGCGCCGGTGCGTGAGGATCCGACCCACGCCGCGACCTGGGCACGCGAGTTGAAGCCCAGCTTGTTCAGGATGCTGCGCACGTGACTGTCGACGGTGCGCTCCGAGATGAACAGACGTGTCGCGATCTGCTTGTTGCTGAGTCCTTCCGCGAGCAGCTTCGCCACCTCGGCCTCGCGCCGGCCGAGGATCTCGCCGCCGCCGTCCTGGGACGGCTTCGGAGCGGTGGCCGGCTCGCCAAGCGCGAGGCGTACTGCCGCATCTCTCGTCAGCCGGCGGCCGGCGTCGAAATCGGCTTCGAACCTGGCCTCCCCGAGTGCGGCGGTGGCGAGGTGCCTTGCTTGCTCGACGAAGGGCGCCAGCGACGACATCAGGCTTGCGCCGGCGCCGATCTGAATCGTGTGCGAGGCGCCGAGCAGCTGAGCCGCCACGCGTGGGCGTGTGGTCGCGGCATGGAGGGCGAGCGCCGCGAGCAGATAGAACAGCCCGATGCGATCGTCGACCTCGTACACGAGGCGGAGCGCTTCTTCTAATCGACGCTTCGACTCATCGATGTCACCCGCATACAGGGCGGCGGCGCCCAGGTTGAGCAGCATCATGTGCCGGGAGTAGAGGTCCCCTGCCTCACGGCTCAGCCGCTCGCCTTCGGTCGCGGCAACCCTGACTGCTTCGGCGTCCCCGGACGCGACGCCGTTGAGTGACAGCGCTTGCAGGAAACCGACCCGGGCGAACGTGTCGTCCACGGCCTGCGACGCGACCCGCGCCTCTTCGAGAAATCGATTCGCAGCCGCCCTGTCGCCGGCGAGGTTCTCGGCGGTCGACGCCATCGCCAGCGCATGGGTCAGCTGCATGGGAAGCTTTTCCGCACGAGCCGTGGCGACGGCGAGCTCGAGCGGCGGTCGGGCGGACTTCCAGTCCCCCTGCAGCACGGCAAGAAACCCGCGGCTGAAATATGCCCACGCCAGCGTGTTCGGATCCGCTGTTGCCGGCAAGGCCATGAACGCGTCGAGCCATCGCACGCCTTCGCTCGTCGCTCGCGTGAACCAGTACCACGCGAGCGAAGTGGTGAGCCCGAGGCCGCGTGCGGAGTCCTTCGCGATCAGAAGGTGCCGCAGGACCGCCCGAATGTTGTCGATCTCGATCTCCATCCACGAAAGCCATTCGAGCAGTCGAACTCGAGCGTCGAGCTGGAGGCGCTGGCAGGTCGACACGTAATAGTCGGTGCAGCGCTCGCCCCAGGTTTCGGTTTCGGTGGTGGCGCGCAGGCGCTGGATGGCGTACTCGCGCATCGTCTCGTGCATCCGGTAGCACGCCGTGCCCCGCGCGTCCTCCTTGACGACCAGCGACTTGTCGACCAATGAAGACATCAGCTCCAGGACCGCGGACGGTTCGACTCCGTCGCCCGTGCAGACCGCTTCGACGTCCTGCAGGGTGAACCGTCCGACGAAGACGCACAGACGCTCGAGCAGATGAATCTCCGGCTCGCTCAACAGGTCCGCGCTCCAATCGATCGCCGTCTGGAGCGTCTGATGCCTGGGAAGCGCTGCCCGGCCCCCACCGACCAGCAGGGCGAAGCGATCGGAAAGCCGCTCGAGGATCTGCTCGACCGACAGGACCCGCGTCCTGACCGCGGCCAGCTCGAGTCCGAGCGGCAGGCCGTCGAGGCGCCGGCAGATGCCGGCCACCGCGAGGCGGTTGGCGTCGGTCAGCCGGAAGGTGCCCGACGCCGCCTCTGCCCGCTGCACGAACAGCGTGACCGCCTCGTTCTGGCGCAGCTGCTCGAGAGGTTCACCGGCGCCGGCCGGCGGCAGCTCGAGGGGTGGCACGGGAATCACGTGCTCGCCTGTGACCGACAGTGGCTCGCGGCTGGTCGCGATGATGCGCACGCCCGGCGCGCCGACGACGATCTCGCTGATGAGTCTGGCCGCCGCGTCCAGGAGGTGCTCGCAGTTGTCGACGACCAGGAGCAGCTGCCTGTCGCGCAGGTAGCCGAGGACGAGGGGCACGGCCTCTGTGGCGGACTGGTCGCGGAGGTCGAGCGCCGACACCGCGGCGTTCCCGACCAGCGCGGGATCCCGCACCTCGGCCAGCTCGACCCGCCAGGCTCCGCCAGGGAATCCGCGGGCGAGCTCCGCGGCGGACCGCAGCGCCAGGCGCGACTTGCCGACCCCGCCGGGGCCGACCAGGCTCACCAGGCGGGCGGCACCCAGCCTTGTCTTGATCTCCGCAAGCTCGCGGCGCCGGCCGACGAAGGTCGTCGCCTCGGCAGGCAGGTTCCCGGGGCGGCGGGCAGGCCGGGCCATCGTCAGGCGAACTTACTACGGCGGCGGTCACCATAGGAGCCCGTTTCGAATCGGTAATTTCACGGATTTTTCCGTGCACCCCGGTCCCTAGCGTTGGGCACGTGGTGCACGAACACACGGTGCAGCGAGTCGAGGTCACCTTCGTCGGCAGGGCGCCTCTGCGTCAGGTCGAGCGGGCGGCCGGGGTGAGTGACGTCGAGGTCGATGGATCGATCCTCCGGTGCACCGTCGACGGCAGCTTCCAGGCCTTCCTCGAGGCGCTGCGCGGCCACGAAGTGATCAGTTTCAGATCGATAAGGAGAACGAAGAAGCATGGTCAGTAGCTACCCGGTGCAGTTCGACGTCGACTTTCCCGAGCGTCCACTCAACCGGCTGACGACGGCGTTCCGGTTGGTGGTCGCCATCCCCATCGTCGTGGTGCTCACGATGCTCACGGGGGAGACCCTCAACGGCGGCGACCAGAGCACGCGCAACGAGCTCGTGATCGGGGGCGCGGCGGTCTTCGTGCCGCTCGTCCTGATGCTGGTGTTCCGGCAGAAGTACCCGCGGTGGTGGTTTGACTGGAACCTGAACCTGATGCGGTTCTCGAACCGGGTCACCGCATACCTCGCGCTGCTCGACGACCGATATCCGTCGACGGACGAGGAGCAGTCGGTCCACCTCGACTTCGCGTATCCAGAGGCCCGCACGATGAACCGGTGGCTCCCGCTCGTGAAGTGGTTGCTCGCGATCCCCCACTACGTCGTGTTGCTCTTTCTGTGGCTGGGTGCGGTGGCCGCCGTGGTCGTGGCCTGGCTGGCCATCCTCATCACCGGCAGGTACCCTCGAAGCCTGTTCGCTTACGTGGTCGGTGTGCTGCGCTGGACCAACCGGGTGAACGGTTACGCATTTACCCTGGTCACCGACCAGTACCCGCCGTTCAGGCTGAGCTGAAAACATGATCGCGACAATTTCAACCTCGGCGATGAAAGCTGTGGTTTGCGAACGCCCTGGTCTGGCGAATGGGCTCAAAGTCAAGGAAATCCCGAAGCCGGCGGTGCCTGACGATGGCGTGCTCGTCCGCGTGCGCGCCTCGTCGGCCAACCCGGTCGACCTCTTCCCCACGTCGCCGGCCGGCTACATGATGACCAGGGATCGCCCGCTCATCCTCGGTACCGATTTCGCGGGGACGGTCGAATCGGTCGGCAAAGACGTGACCGCATTTCGGACCGGCGACGAGGTCTTCGGCGGGGCGAGGGGCGCGTTTGCCGAGTTCGTCTGCCTCGCCGAAACGAAGGCGATCGCACGCAAGCCGGCCGGCGTGACGTTCGAGCAGGCGGGTGCGGTGGCGGTTGCCGGCGTCACCGCCCTCCAGGCGCTCCGCGACCGCGGCGGGATCCAGCCAGGTCAGCGAGTCTTGATCAATGGCGCCTCGGGCGGCGTGGGCACGTTTGCGGTGCAGATCGCAAAGGCACTCGGCGGCCAGGTCACCGCGGTCTGCAGCTCCCGCAACGTCGACATGGTCAGGTCGCTCGGCGCCGAGGAAGTGATCGACTATACGAAGACCGATTTCACGCAGGGCCACGGGCAATACGACCTGATCATCGACCTCGCGGGCACGCACTCCTTCACGAAATGCAGGCGCGTCCTCAAACCCGCCGGCACCTTCGTCGGCACCGGGGCGTCCGGCGTGCAGCACTCACGGATGGGCACGCTGCGGGCGCTCGGTCACTTCCTCGGCACCCGGCTGAGGAGCATGGGAAGCGGGCACAGGGTGGTTTCGCTCTTCATCGCCGATCTGAATCAGAAGGACATGGAGTTTCTCGCCGGCCTGATGGAGGCTGGAAAGCTGATCCCGGCCGTCGAGCGGCGCTACGAGCTGCGGGACGTGGGGGCAGCGCTCGGGTACCTGAACACAGGCCACGCGAAGGCGAAGATCGCGATCCAGGTGAGCGACCTCTAGCCGCGCAGCACGGAGTCGACGTACAGCCGCGAGACACGTTCCGCCAGGCGCTGGGGGCTGTGCTCGCGGATCCGCCCGGCCAGACGGCCACTGATCCACAGCACGGCCAAGCCGTGAACCAGCGACCAGGCAGCGACCGCAACGATTTCGGGGTCCTTGCCTCCGAGGTAGCCCCCCAAGTGGCAGCGGGCGACCGTGCTGACCAGCAGCGAGTAGGCGTGTTCAGGTGCACCAGGTCGACTACGTCGGCCTGTTCATGAAAGTCGTGGAGCTGGCCGCGATCACGGCTGTGGTCGTTCCGGTCTTCAGGCGACAGCGGCGGCAGCGCCAGCTCGCCGCCTGACGGAAATCAGTCGCGCTGGGCAGCCTCCTCATCGCCCAGCTCGCCTGTAGATTTCGCGCCGGTGGCCGACCCGGGCTATTTCGACCCGCCTTGCCTGTTCGTCGATGCGATGCAGGATGCGGTAATCGCCGCGACGGAGGGACATGATCCCGGCCAGCTCACCTGAAAGGAGCTTGCCTCTCCTCGGGTCCAGAGCCAAAATGCCCAGGGCCTCAAGCACGGCGGACTGAGTCTTCTGGGGGAGACGGCGCAG
>DATEHQ010000192.1:0-13622 GCA_035279525.1 Candidatus Dormiibacterota bacterium | reverse complement strand
GCTTGGGGTCACCGCCGGCGCGCCGCCGAACGGATGGATGCCGCCGGAGAAGTCCAGCGTGTATCCCTGGACGCCGATCGCCCCGCTGGCGGGCGCGAGCACCAGGCCGCGCACCTTGTCCACGCCAGGCCACACCTGGTTCCCGCTGACCTCGGGCGCGCCGCCGAAGGGGTGAATGCCGCCGTAGCCGTCCAGCGTGTAGCCCATCACGGTTTGCGGCGTGCTGTTCGCGGTCAGCACCAGGCCCCGCGCGATGCCCTCGCCCGGCCACCTGGCGTTGCCTGTCACCCCCGGTGCTCCGCCGAATGGATGGATCCCGCCATCCGCGTCGAGCAGGTAGCCGGCGGGGAAGGCGGCCGACGACCAGGGCGCCATCACGATCTCGCGCGCGCCGATCCACCCGGGCCAGTAGACGCCACTGTCCACCGGGTGCGCGGTGCCGACGGGATGCAGCTTGCCCCAGCCGTCCATCACGTACCCGCCGGTGCCGTCGGGGAAGAGGGCAAGGCTGAAGGCGATGTCGCGTGTCGGCCAGGACGCGGTGGTGGCCAGGGCGCGCGACTTGCCGACAGGATGCACGCCGCCCCAGCCGTCGAGCACGTATAGGTGGTCTTGGTTGTCAAGCACCGGCACGGCGCGAGTCCCCGTGGAGCGCATCGCCCTCAGGCCGGCGGCGGCCGAATCGATCCCCGGCTGGTGCGCGGGGGGCCTCATCCCAATGGCCGCTGTCGAAAGACCGAGCACTGCGGCAAGCCCGGCGCCAACCCAGTAGAGCCCCCGAACCCGCATGGATTGCCGATGGTATGCGGGCGGAGGCATCAAGTCAAATGATTAAGGTTCACTGGTGACCGTTGCGGCCCTGCGGCGCAGGTTGAGGCGCTACCGGGCGGTTCGCGCTTCGTACGCCTTGACGCTGCGCATGCTGCGACGGGGTCGGAGGTTGATCGATCGGGAGCCTCTTAAAGTTGCGACGTACCTCGGCCACAGATTCGTGTATCCCAGCGACAGCATGATCGGCCGCCACGTGGCGCGTCATGGGGAATGGGACTCGATCCTCGGGCGGATCGTCGAGCTCGCGCTATCGCGGGACGATCCGTTCATCTGCGAGGTCGGCAGCAACATAGGAGCGAGCCTGTTGCAGATCCTCGCCGTGAAGCCGAGGGCGCATGTGCTCGCGCTCGAACCGTCCGACGAGTTCCGCGCCCTCCTGCAGACGAATCTTGCGGCCGCCGGCCATGCTGGCGTCCGGGTGCTCGCGGCGTTTGCCGGCGCAAGCGCTGGATCGGCGTGGCTGTACAAGAACGAAACTACGGCGTCGGGAAGACAGGCGGTGTACGCGGACCACGAATCACGCGGCCGCCAGCGGGTCGAGGTCTTGACACTCGACGATTTACTCCATGAGGAGGCCCGTGTCGATTTCATAAAGATCGACACCGACGGTTTCGACTTCGAAGTCCTCAAAGGCGCCACCCGCACGCTCGAGAGATTTCGCCCGCTGCTCTTCTTCGAGGTGGCTCCCGAGTTGACTCAAGACCCCGAGCTCGGTCTCCGTGACCTGCAGGCGGCAGGCTACACGCGGTTCACGTGTCTGTCGCCAGGCCAGCATGCTTCGGTGGTCGGTGTGACAGAGGATCCCGGAGAAGTTCTCGCGTGGGCGCGCGATGGCGGCTATTGCGACGTCCTTACATCGCATGGATCAGCCCGTGAGATGGCGGCGCGCCTCCAAGCTGTCGAGCGAGCGCCGGCGGCTTCGGGCCGTTGAGTGACAGCGTCCTCGAGCATCAGCTCCTGGACGAATCGACGTGGCAGGAATACCTCGAGCGTGGCGGGGACTACTCGTTCTTCGCCACACCCGCGTGGGGCCGGGTCCTTTCGGCGGCCGCTCTCGGCTACCGCTCGACGGCGATCGAATTCGAGCTCGGCCCTCACCGCGCCCTCATGCCGTTGGTCAAGCGGACGCAGTTTGGAATCGTCACGTACCAGTCGGTCGCGTACGGGACATACGGCGGCCTGATCCCGCTCTCTGGACCACTCGAGCCCTCGGCACTCGGCGCTGACGCGGCACGGTGGTTCAAGTCGACCCCGAGTTTCGGACTGCTGGTCGCGTACCCTGGGCCGCGTCCGCATTACCCGTTTCCGACCTCCTTCGACCGCTACAGGGCCAACGTCATCGACCTGAACGGCCGTTCACCCCAGCAGCTGCTCGATGCGATGCGCGCCAAGACCCGTCAGTACGTCCGAAAGGCCGAGCGTTCGGCGATCCGCTTCGAGACAGAGCTTTCGGAACGCACCGTCCACGCCTACTACGGCTTGCTCGTCGACTCGTCGCGGCGCTGGGGTCGCGGTGAGCCCGCCAAGCCTTTGAGCCTTTTCGAGGCCGTGCGCAGGGAGTGTGCGCCGGAGGCCGTCCGGCTGTGGATGGCGTGGGTAGACGGCCAGCCGGCCGCCGGCCTCGTGTGCTTCTACGGAAAAGGCGAGGTCTTTGCCTGGAGCGCGGCGCTAGACGAGCGCCTGGCGGCGACCCGCGCGAACTACCTGCTGCACTGGGCCGCCATCGAGGATGCGGTCAACCGGGGATTCGCGACCTTCAACCTTGGCTCGAACGAGGGGCTCGAAGGCGTTCGCTGGTTCAAGGAGGGCCTTGGAGCTCGACCGATCGAATACCCGGCCTACATCGTCGCCGGCCGCGCCTATTCGGCCGTGTTTCAGGCGTGGCGGAGGTGGCGTGCCCTCCGGTCCAGCCGGCGGGCGGCGCGGTGACCGGCGCAGACTGGTCGAAGCGCGCAGCGCTTCAGGATCTCCGCGCCGTGCTCGACCGGGCCGACACGACCGGGTCCAAGAACCACCTTGTCGACCTGATCCATCGCCGGGCGATCGAGCGCGCGATCGCGCGGCCCGGGGGCGTCGTCCTGGACTTCGGATGCGGGATCGGAAGGCTCACCGGATGGTTGGCGGACAGCGCCGCGTTCGTGGTCGGCGTGGAGATCACGCCCGAGATGCTCGCCGTGGCGCGCCACCGTACGCAGGCCGAAAACGTCGGATGGGTGCTGTTCGACGGAGAACGGCTCCCGCTCTGCCACAGCTCGATCGACCAGGCTGTCAGCGTGTACGTGCTGCAGCACGTGCTGGAGCCTCCGCGCCTGGCTACTCTGGCGACCGAGTTCGGGCGAGTGATCCGGCCGGGCGGGCGGCTCGTCCTGGTCGAGCAGGTCAGGCAGGCCGGCCAGAGGCTCGTCAACCGCTTCCTGCAACAGCGTCCCGTCGCCGTCTACTCCAGGGTGTTCCAGGCCGCGGGCTTCCGCCTGGTGGAGGCCGTGCCGATCCGCATCCCGTCCCGGGCCGTCACTGTGCTGTCACGGCTGCACGCGCCGGCAGCTGCGCTCGTCCGGCTCGCCGACCTTCGGCTCACGCTGGGCCGGAACGGCGTCCGCGATCGCCTGTCGGCCGACTTCCTGATGACGTTCGATCGCACCTGAGCGCCGGGTCCATTTAATAGAATTGCGCGGCCGTGTTCAAGGGCTGCCGCGTCGGGGTCGTGGTTCCGGCGTACAACGAGGAGACTCAGATCGACTGCGTGCTGGAGACCATGCCCCAATTCGTTGACCGCATCTTCGTGGTCGATGACTGCAGCCGTGACGCCACGTCGGATCGTGTCAACGCTTGGGCGAGGAAGCCCGGCAGCCGCGTCGAGCTCCTTCGCCACGAGGTACGCCGAGGTCCAGGCGCCTCTGTGTCAGACGGTTACAAAGCGGCGCTGGCGGCAGACATGGAGCTGGTCGCGACCATGGACGGCGATGGCCAGATGGACCCCCAAGAGCTGCATCTCGTCGTGGAGCCGGTGGCCGCCGGCAAGGTCGCTTACGCGAAGGGAAACCGGCTGACGAACCGGATCGCCTGGCAGCACACCCCTCACATGCGCTATCTCGGCAACGCCTTCCTGTCGCTTCTGACCAAGATGGCCTCAGGCTACTGGCATATCGCCGACACGCAGTCAGGCTTTACCGCCATCAGCGCCGCGGCCCTTCGCGCGATCGATCTCGACCGCGTCTACGCACGGTACGGCTATCCCAACGACATTTTGATCAAGCTCAACGTTCACAACCTGCACGTGGTCAATGTCCCGATCACGCCTCGTTACCGAGTCGGCGAAAGGTCGTCGATGAAGATGTGGAAGGTGATCCCTACGGTGTCATTCCTCCTGCTCCGCGGGTTCATCTATCGAATGTTCGAGAAATACGTGATCCGCGACTTCCACCCTCTCGTCTTCTTCTATGGTCTTGGCTTCGTCCTTACCGTCATCGGATTCGCGCTTGGCCTGCAATACACGATTCTAAAAATCACCACCGGCTACATCGCTGTCGCCACCATCGTGCTGGTTGCGTTGCTGTTGATCTCGGGCTTGCAGTTGCTCATGTTCGCGATGTGGTTTGACATGGACTACAACAAGGAGCTCCGATAGCCGGTCCGCAACGAATCGCCATCATCACGAGTTCGTACCCGGCAAATGCCCAGGACTTCGCGGGAGCCGGCTCTTTCATCCCTGGATTCGCGTCGGCCTTGAGCCAGCGCGGCTGTCGTGTCACCGTCCTTGCCCCGGCCAAGGCCGGTGCGCGGGACACCGATGGGCCTTACGCGGTGCGCTGGTTCCCATGGGCCGGCAGCTCGAAGGCGCTCGTTGATTTCAAGCTTTCCTCGCCAGCCGACCTGAGACGAACCGGATCTCTGTTGCGGTCCGGCGAACGTGCCCTCCGCCGGTTGATCGTTGAGGAAAAGACCAACACCTGCCTTGCCATGTGGGTCATCCCGGCCGGCTTTGTTGCCTGGAGGGTGCGTTCGCTCGCCCCGTACTCCGTCTGGGCGCTGGGCTCGGACATCCACACGTGGGCCAAAAGGCCCATCGTCGGCCGCCTGATCCGAACCGTGATCACCGGTGCATCGCGGCGTTTCGCGGACGGCATCGAACTTGGCGCGGAAGTGGAGCGAATCAGTGGCATGAATTGCCAGTTCCTTCCGACCTCCAGGCGTCTGCCGAAGCCTGCGCCGCTTCCGCACCCCCTCGGTTCAGGCGTGAACTTCTTGTTCGTCGGGCGGCTCGAGTCGGTGAAAGGCGCGGACGTACTCGTCGAGGCGATGATTCGCGTGCTGTCGGGCGGGATTGATGCCCGCTTGACCATGTGTGGGGCAGGCACCATGGACGGCTTGCTTCGCCGGCGAGTTGAGTCGGTCGGCCTTGGCGACCGCATAACCATCATGCCGGCGCAGCCCGCCGCTGTCGTGGCCGGTTACATGCACGCTTGCGACTGCCTCGTGGTGCCGTCGCGAATGGAGAGCATCCCACTGGTGTTTTCCGAAGCGCTCCAGGCGGGTATCCCGTTGCTTGTGACCGACGTCGGCGACATGGGCGTGCTGGCCCGCCGTCATGGCCTTGCGCGGCCCGTTCCACCAGCGGATCCCGATGCCCTCTCGTCGGCGATCCAGGATTTCGTGAGGAGGCTCGATGAACAGCGCCGGGGTTTTGCGAGGGCTCGCCAGAGCCTGATGTCGATTTTCGACATTGATGCCGCGGCGGAGCGGTACCTGACTGCGATCGAGTCGCCGCGGTGACGTTCCTTTGCCGCGTTTTGGCTCATTTGAAGGGCGAGTCCTGTTCGTGTTAGCGAGCGGCGTGACCATCATCCTTGTCGCGCACGTTGAGTGGCTGCAATCCGCCGGATGGATGTTCGCGACCTGACCTTGGCCCGGATCCCATTGGGAACGGTGGCAGCGGACGTGCGGCTCCTTCACGTTCGAGAACCGGTGAGACGCCTCCGAGAGCCGGCGCCGCGCGCGGCTGCATTCATCCTCGCGAGCATCGTGGCGGCCTCGGTGGCGGTCGCGATCGCGTGGGTCTTCTTGGTTCCGATCCTGGAAGCCCCTGACGAGACGCTTCACTTCGAATACTCGACCGCACTGTATGGCGCTGGAGGTTTGGTGGCGCCTCGCGACGCGGCCCGGATCATGATTCCCGTCGGTCGTTCGATTCCGGATCCGACATATATAGAGGACGCGTCCGCGGTCGCTGTGATCGCCGAGAAGCAGGACGTGAAGGCCCCTGCCAACTACGGATCGCCGGCTTACTTCGGCTCCGTTGACCAGGGCGCGCACCGGATAGAGACCACGGCGCAGCTCGTCGATCCGCCACTGCTGAGCTACTACCCGTTCGGCTACTACCTGCTGGATGCTGGCGCGATGGGCCTCGTCTCTCTCTTCACCTCGAGTCCCGTCGCGCTTTTCTTCGGGGCCCGGCTCTTCTCCGCGGCTCTTCTGATCCCGACCCTGATCCTGACCTACATGCTGTTGCGCCACCTGCGCCTCAGGCGAACGTTGGCGCTGACGGTCACAGCCGTTGTCGGCCTGTTTCCGCTCACGTCGATGGTCGCTGCGTCTGTGCAGCCAGACAACCTCAGCTTCACGCTTGTCATGCTCGCGCTGGTCGCCGCCTTCGAGGTGCGGGCGAACCTCCACCACCGCGTCTGGATCGCGCTGCTGGGCCTTGCGTCAGGCATGCTGCTGGTGACCAAGGTCCACTACTTCGCGATCGTGGCGGTTGCGATCGGGGCGATGCTTTTGACCCAGCGCCTCCATCTCCGAGACAAGAAGGACTGGCCTATCGAGCTGGCGCTGCTGGCCATTCCGTCGATCGTCCTCGAGGCAGTGCAGCAGTCGCTCTGGTGGGGCTCGCCGCCGTTGGTTGCCGCCACCCAGCTTGGCGACCTGCCCACCTATAAGCTCGCGCTTGCGGGCGGCCCGCCGGCGGTCCTGTCGTATGTCACCAACACCGTGTCGTTCACGTTCCTCGACCACACGTTCGGCCGCGAGTTCGGCAGCTTCTGGGGGGTTTTCGGTTGGGTCGACACTCCCCTCGTGCTTGGATTCCATGCGGTCACGACGGTAGTCTGGCTGCTCATCGCTGGCGTTTCGATCCTGTTGCTCGCCAGCACGCTGATCCGCCTCGGACAGGTCGCGTGGCGGCTTGTCACGGTCGCGCGCCGCGGTCACACGAGGCTCGCGCTGCGGATGGCGTTCTCCAATCCGGCCGCGAACGCTTATTTCCTGCTCGCGTTGTTTCTGTTTTCAGTCGAGGGCTACCCGGGGATCCAGGGCCGCTATTACCTGCCGCTCCTCCCGGTGGTCCTCTGGGTTGCGCTCAAGTACGCGCCCAAAGCACTCCCTGGAAAATTCGGCCCGGCGCTTTTCAAGCTACAGGTTGCCGGCCTCGTGGTGTACACGGCCGCCGCCGCCTCCTTCGCGTTCCCCACGCTGTCCGCTCGCTACTACGCGCACGGCCGTACGCTCGTCCCCGTAGCGCGCCAAAGCCTCCAGCAGCTATCGACTCCAGGCCGGTATGAGATCACACGGGTGCGGCTCCCTGAGGCCACGCTCGGGCTCGGCCCGCTGCCGGCAAGCCGCGTGGGTGTGGTCGGATGGGCGGTCGACCAGGTCGCCAACTCTCCGGCCCGCACGGTGTTCATCGACGTCGACGGCATGCCTTTCCAGGAAGCCGTGTACGGCGACGACAGCCCTGCCGCGATCACCGCGCTCGGCAGCGACCGATTCGGCCGCTGCGGCTTCGATGCGATCCTGGACACGACGTCGCTGTCGAAGGGTCCGCACCAGTTGACGATCCGCGTGGTGAGCGCGGACGGGACACGCCTCTACGCGCCCGGTCCGCCAACGACATTCGACGCGGGCGTCTCACTGCAGCCAGGCTCGTCCTAGCCCACACCGCGGAACAACCAGAGACGAGCCAACTGTTGGAAAGTGATGCCGTGCTGTTCGAAAAAAGCGTCCTCGATGCAATCTCCCGTGAGCGCGAGGTGACCCTGACGACCGAAGGACGAAGCTCGGGCAAAGCCCGCCCAGTCGTGATCTGGATCGGCACCGACGGCCGGCGTGTGTTCATCCGATCCGGCGGGGGCCTCGAGCGCCAATGGCCGCAGAACCTGATCGCCGCGGGGGAAGGCACACTGCGCGTCGGCAGAAAAAAGGTGAGTGTCAAGCCGCGGCATGTGAGCGACCCCGCCGAGGCGCGGCGAGTTTCACAGCTTTACCGCGAGAAGTACGGTTCGTACGTCAAGCCATCGAAAGCGAACGAACCCCTTACCCAGGGCGAAAAAGCGACATTCGAGCTCGCACCCGCGTCTTGACCTCGCAAAGGCGCGCGGTCTCGGTCGCGTTTCTTGCCTTCGGCGTCGTCAGCGGAAGCTTCATTCCGCGACTCCCGGCGATCAAGGACCACCTGCACCTGAGCGACGGCCAGGTCGGTGATTCGCTCCTGGTCTTCGCGGTCGGCGCGGTGGTGGGTGCCACTCTGGCCCGCTTCTTGCTCGGCTCCGGGGCCCGGCGCTTCGTCAGGGCGGGCACTCCCGTCCTCGGCGTCGCGCTCGTCACGCTGGGGCTGGCCGCCAACCTGCCGGAGTTGATGTTCGGGATGGTCCTAAACGGCTTCTGCGCCGGCGTGCTCGATGTGCTGGAGAACGCACAGGGCGCCGAACTCGAGCGTCTCGCCGAGCGGCCGCTGATCAACGGCTTCCACGCCTTCTGGAGCCTGGGTGCCGTGGTCGGCTCGGTTGCGGCTGCCTTCGCCGCCTACTTCGCGATCGCGCCGCTTGCGCATTTCGCCGCCATCGCCGTCGTCGTGGCGCTCGGCAGCGCATGGCTCCTACGCGATCTGCCCGACACGCGTTCGGGCGGGGCTCGAGTCGCGCGGCCAGGCGCCGGGCGGTTGTGGCTGACCGGTCCCATCGCGGCCGTGGCGGTCGTGGCTCTCGCGGGCTACATAGTCGAGGGCGGGACGGCGGACTGGAGCACGCTCTATCTCCGCGACCTGAGCCACGTCAACGCGGGCGTGGCGGCGGCGGGTTACGGCGGTTTCATGCTGGCAGCGATGCTGACCCGGTTTCGCGCCGACCTGCTGACGGCGCGCATCGGCGGTGTGATGGTCGCCCGGCTGGGCGCGCTCCTCGGCGCGGTCGGGCTTGCCGTGGCGATTGGTTTCCCAGCGCTGGCGGGCGCTGGCCTCGGCTTCGCGCTCGTGGGGATCGGGACGGCGGTCATCCTCCCGCTCGCGTTTGCGGCCGGAGCGAACCTCGGCACGAGCGGCACCGCGCTTGCGTTCGTGATGTCGTCGGGTTACGCCGGCTCGGTCGTCGGCCCGGCGCTGATCGGCAACACGGCGGATAGGTTCGGCCTGCGCGTCGCGATGCTCATCCCGCTCGGGGGCGCGCTCGTGATCGCGCTTCTTGCAGGCAACCTTCGGCCGGCTCCGCAATCTTCCGAAGCGAGCCCGGTCCACGATGGGCCAGGCTCGCGGTCGGAAGGGTTAGTGGTCTAGTGGAGCGTTACCGCGAGCGGTTACATCGACAGGTTGCAGATGAACCTGATCACGGCCTCGATCCCTCGGTGGTAGTTGTCGATCAGCAGGCGCTCGTTGGGCGAGTGGACGGCCGAGTCCGACTGCGCGATCCCGCTGATCACGAGCGGGGCGCCGAGGGCTTCCTGGAAGTCGACCGAGACCGGGATCGATCCGCCGACCCGGATCAGAGCGGTGTCCTTGCCGAAAGCCTCCTTGTAGGCGGCGCGGAGCGCACGCGCCGCGGCATGGTCGACGCCGCACTGCACGGGTGGCGCGGCCCCGAGGCGCTCGACCCTGATCGTCACGCCGGGCGTGGTCAGCTTCTGCACGTACTTCTCGAAGCTGCTGAACACCGCTTCGGGGTCCTGGTCTGGGACGAGCCTCATGCTCACCTTGGCCGAGGCATGGGCCGGGATCACCGTCTTCGCCCCGGCGCCCGTGAAGCCACCGATGATCCCATTGACATCGAGCGTCGGCCGGCTTCCTGTGCGCTCGAGCGCCAGATAACCCTTCTCGCCCTCCAGCTCACGCGCGCCTGACTGCCGCTTGACGGTTTCGACATAGCCCGCGTCTTTCTTCTTCCAGTCGGCGAGCTCTTCGGGAGTGGGCGGCCGGACAGCGTCGTAGAAGCCGGGGATGGTGACGCGGCCCTCACGGTCCTTCAGCTCGCCGATCACGTGGGCCAGCGTGTTGATCGGGTTTGGCGCGACCCCGCCGTAGGAGCCCGAGTGGAGGTCCACGGCAGGACCTGTCGCGTGAAGCTCCGTGTAAACGAGCCCTCTGAGGGCGGTCGCGAGAGTGGGGTGCCCGTCTTCGTCCATCCCGCTGTCCCAGACCATCACCGCGTCGGTCTCGAGCTCGCGGCCGTGCTTCCGGATGTAGCGCGGCAGCGACTGGCCGCTGATCTCCTCCTCGCCCTCGATCAGGAAGCGGAGGTTGACAGGCGGGCCGCCCGCCGCGAAGAGGTGCTCGACGGCCTTGAACGTCGTCATGTGGTTGCCCTTGTTGTCCGCGGCGCCGCGGGCCCACAGCATTCCGTCGTGGACGCGCGGTTCGAACGCCGGCGAGGTCCACTCCTCGAGCGGGTCGGGCGGCTGCACGTCGTAGTGGCCGTAGATCGTGAGGTGCGGCTTGCCACCGGCGCCGTTCCACTCGGCGACCAGGACCGGAAGACCGCCGTCGACGACGTCGACCACCTGCGTCTTCATGCCGAGCTTCTCGAAGCGCTCGCGCAGCCATTCCGCGTTGCGCAGGCAGTCGGCGCGCCGCTCGGGCAGCGTGCTGATCGAAGGGATGCGCAGCTCGTCGATCAGGTCCGCCAGGTCCCTGTCACGCGACGCCTTCGCTCGCGCCAGCGCGGCCTCGAGCAGCGTATGAGTGGTCGCCACGCCTAGCCCTTTCCCCGCGATCGCTTGATCTGCTGGGCGTGGTCGTGAGCATGGGCGGCGTAGATGCGCAACCAGTCCTCGGTCCCGTAGGGGCCGCTCTCGGTGTGCGTGCCCATGATCTTCCAGTCCTCGTCGCCCATGCGCTCGAGCAGCTGCGAGCAGGTCTCGCGAGCCCAGCGCATCGCTTCGAGCGACGGCGCGATCGGGCGATCCGACGTCAGCTTCTCGGCGAACGCCTTCTCGTCGTAGCCCTCGATGACAGGCTTCTCCTCGGCCAGGAGGCGCCGGATCCGGATCGCGGACATCATCTCGCTGTCGGCGAGGTGATGGGCGACCTGGCGCGGCGTCCACTCGCCGCTCTGGGAGCGGTCGAGCTCTTCATCGGTCAGATCGGAGAGCGACTCGACCACGGCGCGGTAGCCGTCGCGGTACTGCCGGACGAGTCTGGCTCTCTCTTCAGCGTCCACAGGGCGTCCAGCTCACCTTAGCTGGACCCGGGTCCCATCGCGTGCTCGCGTGTGTATCTGTCCGGATCGCTGTCGAAGGTTTCCTTGCAACCCGCGGAGCAGAAGTAGAACGCCTTGCCGTTGTGGAACGAGCGATGCTCGGTGCGGTCCACGGTCATCCCGCAGACCGGGTCCTGAAAGTGCTCCGCGCCTGCCTCCCGGTGCCTGGCGTGCGCACGCAGCATCTCGATGCCGCCCGTGGTCACGAACCGCCACGCCATCACGGCCATCAAGGCCAGGAATGCGATGTCGAGGAAGGTCGTGTAGTCCCAGGTTGGTCGAGTTTCGAAGACGGCGACGTGGTGATTGGTTGGAACGATTCCGACCAGTTGGAACGCTGCCCCGACAAGGAAGCCCGCGAGCGCCATCGCCACGTATGACACTCCGAGCAGGTAGAGCGACATCCGGCCGCCGTAGTACTTCCGGTAGATGTTGAGGATGGGTAGGATGATCAGGTCGGCGAAGAGGAAGCTGATGACTCCGCCGAAGCTGATGCCACCGTTCCACAGCACCACCGCCAGGGGCACGTTTCCGACCGAGCAGACGAAGCTGAGCATCGAGATCACGGGACCGATCAAGGGGCTCCAGAACTCGTTGAGCACGGGGTGATTGGTGAAGAACAGGGCTTGCCACCAGCTGTTCGGCACCCAGGCGGCGAGCGCCCCGGCGATCAGGAAGCCAAGGCCGAGGTCGAGGTACAGGGCGTGCAGGTCCATGTAGAAGGCGTGTGAGATGGCTGTGAAGGCCCGAGGGGAGAAGAGGCGCGAAAGAAAAGGGCCATCCGTGATGGAGACGTCCATCTCGCCATGTGCCTCGTGGGTCGAGGCCACAACCCCGAGCTCGGCCTGACGCCGCGCCGCGTCGACCATCCTCGGGCGCAGGGTCAGCTTGAAGAGGATCCACACGATCACCGCCATCAGAAGACCACCGGCGAACTCGGCGCCCACGAACTGCCAGCCCAGGAGGACGAGGAGGACCAACCCGAGCTCGAAGACGAGGTTGGTCGACGCGAACTCGAAGATGATGGCGTTGACGAAGCCGGCTCCGCGGCGAAACAGCGAGCGCGCCACGGCGACCGCCGCGTAGGAGCACGAGGAGCTGGCGGCGCCCAGGCCGCACGCGAGAACGAAACCCCTCAGGTCCGGCTTCCCCAGGGCGCTCGCCACCGCGCGTTTGGAAACGACCGTCTGGACCATGGCCGACAGCAGGAAGCCGAAGGCAAGCGGCCAGAGGACCTCCCAGAGCATGAAGATCGAGATCTGGAGGGCGTGGAGGACCGCGTCGACCACAAACAATTCGACTAGCTCCTCACCATCCGTTCGACCGCGTCGTTGAGCTCTTTGACTTTCGCGCTCCCTTTTCCCGACCGGATAGCGTCAGTCACGCAGTGCTCCGTATGGTCGGCGAGCAGCTGCAGCGCCACGCTTTCGAGGGCGGCCCTGGTCGCGTTGACCTGGGTGAGGACGTCGATGCAGTACCGATCCTCCTCGATCATCTTTCTGATCCCGCGCACCTGGCCCTCGATGCGGCTGAGCCTGGCCTCGATCTTGTGCTTGTCCTTGGTGTACCCCGGCACGATTTCCATCATACCCCAAGGGGGTATATGCCATGGCCTGGCAATGCGTGACCGGCGGGCGCTACCCTATCGCCATGCCGCGCCGTCGATCCCTGTCGTCGATGCTGTTCCGCACCGCTCGTCGCGTGGACGACATCCAGGCCCTGGCGAGCGGCAGCCCGAAACGCGTCGAGCGCCGTATCAAGAACCGGCTCGTTGGGCGCGCCCTGGGCCGCGGTGGCTTCTGGCGGTGGCTCTGGAAGTGATGACGCCGGAGCCGAGCGCCTGAGGGCGAACGGGCCGGCTGCCACGGTGATCAACGCGCTCATGCGGATCAGCCGATCGAGATACGCGAACTGGAGCCGGCGACAGGAATCGAACCCGTAACCTGCTGTTTACAAAACAGCTGCTCTGCCGATTGAGCTACGCCGGCGTCATGCGGAAAGGGTAGCCGGACGCTGTTGCAGCCACTTCCCCGGGCAAACCTGAAACCGATTGCTCGTCCTACAGCCGCGGGAACTTCGTACCCCGCGCGCGCGAACGAGAGCCCTCCAACCCTCGAGCTGCGCGCATCCTCCTAGGGCAGGATCTCGACGTACCCGTCCGTCCCATGCACCCGGATCCGCTGCCCATCCCGAATCAGCCGGGTGGCGGCCTCCACCCCCACGACGGCCGGCAAGCCGTACTCGCGTGCGATCACAGCGCCATGGGTCATCAGGCCACCCACCTCAGTCACCAGGCCGCTGATCGCGACGAACAGCGGCGACCAGCTTGGATCC
>DATEHQ010000191.1:0-13880 GCA_035279525.1 Candidatus Dormiibacterota bacterium | reverse complement strand
GGACCGCGTCACCGATGGCGCGCCGACGCTGGCGATGAAGGTCGACGTGGTGGAGCGGCTCGGCTCGGACCAGTTCCTGTACGGCCAGGTCGGGAGCGACCAGGTCACGGCACGCGTCGATCCCCGCATGGCCGTCTCGCCGGGGGACCAGGTGAAGTTGGGTCTCGACACGCGCGGGCTGCACTTCTTCGATTCGGAGACCGAGCAGGCAGTCTTCTAAAGAAGGGCGGTTTTGGGCCTCGAGCGAATACGCGCCCTCGAGGATTTCGACGCCGCGCGTTTTCGCGCGTTCCGGCGGCACATCCGTGCGGTGCTGACCGGCCGCGCCCGGCAGCTGCAGTCGATCGAGCCTGTGCTCAAAGCGGCCGGGGTCGAAGGCCGTGCGTTTGGCGGCGAGAAGGAGATCCCGCTCGACCGCGTGATCGGCTCCGCCGCCCCGCCCGGAAAGACCAGCGACTTCGATCCGGGGTTCCTCCCCGTCAACAGAAGGATGCGCGATCGCTGGACCCGCATCTACCAGGCGATGGTGGAGGGTGACGAGCTTCCTCCGATCGACGTGTACAAGGTCGACGACTCGTACTACGTGATCGATGGCCATCACCGCGTCTCTGTCGCGCGCATGCTGGGCCGCGACACGATCAACGCGCGGGTGATCGAGGTCAAGACGCGCGCTCCACTTGGTCCCGACATCGACGCCGGGGCGCTGCTGGGGGCGGCCGAGTACGCGGCCTTTCTCGAAACCACGCAGCTGCACAGGACGCGGCCAGAGGCGAGGCTGGCGTGCAGCCGGCTGGGTCGCTACGACGAGATCCTCAAGCACATCCTCGGTCACGCTTACTTCCTCTCGCGCAAGGCTGGGCGCGAGATGTCGCTGCAGGAGGCGGCGGCGAGCTGGTACGACAACGTCTACCGTCCGATCGCCGATGCGATCCGCAAGCACGACGTGCTCGAGGCGCTGCCGGGCTGGACGGAGGCCGACCTCTACGTCGAGATCACGCGGCGCTGGCTCGCCATGAGCGAGCAGGGCGAGGCGTCCGGCCCCGACCCGGCCATCGAGGCCCTGCTGAAGGAGCATGCCCGGAGCTGGCTGCGCCGCCGGCCCAGGATCGAGCTGAAGCCATGATCGGGATCATCTTCGGGCCACCTGGCAGCGGCAAGGGCACGCAGGCGGCCCGGATCCAGGACGAGCTCCACCTCAAGCACCTGTCGACGGGTGACATCCTCCGCCACGAGGTGGCCGCGGGCACTCCGCTGGGCAAGCGAGTGCAGCGCATCATGGCGGCCGGCGACCTGGTGCCCGACGACGCCATCGTCGACGTGGTGCGGGCGCGGCTGCCACAGGCGGAGGAGGGTCCAGGCGTGCTGCTCGACGGCTTCCCTCGGACGGCGGGGCAGGCGCGGGCGCTCGACTCGATGCTGCGTGACGAGGGCCACAGGGTGGACTTCGTGCTGGCGCTCGAGGTGCCGGAGGACGTCCTGATCGATCGCCTCCTCCACCGCGCCGCGGTCGAAGGACGCGCCGACGACACGCGGGAGGCGGTCACCGAGCGGATGCGCGAGTATCACAAGCTGACCGAGGCCGTGCTTGACCATTATCGAAAGCATGGAGTGCGTGTCGAGGAGATCGACGGCCTCGGCACCCCTGACGAGGTGTTCGAGCGGATCCGCGCCCGCCTGGCGCGGCCGCGGGACGGTAGCAGCGGGTAGCTCACATCCGGAGCCTTAGGCATATCCTCTGACCAGTTGGGGTGATGGCGACCAGAAAGTCTCGCGAGTCTGACCTGGGGCAGGCGATCAAGCCTTCCGTCAACGGCGACGGGCAGGCCCAGGCCGCCGAGCCGGTCGTGGGCCCGGAGCTGGTCGGGTCGCGCATCGCCAGCCCGTTTCCGCCGATTGCCGCGTACGCGTTCCTCTCCGATTGCGAGGTCAACTGTCTGATCGCGCCGAGCGGTCGCGTCGAGTGGATGTGCCTTCCCCGGCCGGACAGCCCGAGCGTTTTCGCGGCCCTCCTCGATCGGGCCGCAGGCAGCTTCAGGTTCGGGCCGTCAGGTGTCCAGGTGCCGGCCGGCCGGCGCTACCTGCCAGGCACGCTGGTGCTCGAAACGACCTGGAGGACGCGCACCGGCTGGCTGATCGTCCGCGACGCTCTGTGCATCGGGCCGTGGTACCACGCGCAGCGCCGTTCCGGCACCCACCGGCGCCCGCCGACCGACCAGGAGGCGGAGCACATCCTGCTGCGCACCGCGCGGTGCATCATCGGCGAGGTCGAGCTCAGCCTCGACTGCCAGCCGGTGTTCGACTACGGCAGCAAGGCCGCGAAGTGGGAGTACGCCAGCCCGGGCTATGGCGAGGCGGTCGCCGCCGGCGCCGAACACGACGTCCCGCTGAAGCTGGTGACCGACCTTCGCGTCGGCTTCGAAGGGCCCGGCGCTCACGCCACCAAGACGCTCCACCAGGGCGAGCGCGCCTTTGCCGCCATCGCCTGGCCGCGCTCGCGCCATTCCACGGCCAAGGAGTTCTGGGAGGAGCATCCGCCGCCCGCGACGGCGGACGAGGCTTTCCAGCGCATCGAGCGCACGGCGGACTACTGGCGCGAATGGATCAACCGCGGCGATTTCCCCGAGCACCCGTGGCAGAGCTACCTGCAGCGCAGCGCGCTCACGCTGAAGGGCCTTACGTACAGCCCGACCGGAGCGCTGCTGGCGGCGCCGACGACATCCCTCCCCGAGACGATCGGCGGAGAGCGCAACTGGGACTACCGCTACACATGGATTCGCGATGGGACCTTCATGCTCTGGGGCCTGTACACGCTCGGTTTCGCCCGCGAGGCCAACGACTTCTTCTACTTCATCGCCGACGTCGCCGCGAGCAAGAAGGACCTGCAGATCATGTACGGCATCGGCGGCGAGCAGCAGCTCGAGGAGAGGACCCTCGACCACCTGGGCGGCTACGACAGCTCGCATCCGGTGCGGGTCGGCAACGCAGCGTACAAGCAGGTCCAGCACGACGTGTGGGGGGCGGTGCTCGACTCCGTCTACCTGCACACGAGGTCGCGCGACTACCTGCCCGAGGTGGTTTGGCCGATCCTGAAGCGCGCTGTGGAGTGCGCGCTCGAGAACTGGAGGAAGCCGGACCGCGGAATCTGGGAGGTGCGCGGCGAGCCGCAGCACTTCACGTCGTCGAAGCTCATGTGCTGGGTCGCCGCGGACCGCGGCGCGCGCCTCGCCGAGCTGCACGGAGACCAGGAGCTCGCGCGGAGCTGGCAGGCCGCGGCGGACGAAATGAAGTCGGACATCTGCGAGCGCGGGGTCGACGAGCGCGGAGTGTTCGTCCAGCACTACGGGTCGAAGAGCCTTGACGCGTCGGTGCTGCTCATCCCCCTGGTCCGCTTCCTGCCGCCGGATGATCCGCGAGTGGTCGCGACGGTGCTGGCCATCGCCGACGAGCTGACGGTGGACGGGATGGTTCTCCGCTACCGCACGGCGGAGACGGACGACGGGTTGAGCGGCGAGGAGGGCACGTTCACGATCTGCTCCTTCTGGCTCGTCTCGGCGCTGTGTGAGATCGGAGAGCTCGACCGGGCGCGCGAGCTGTGCGAAAAGCTGCTCTCGTACGCGAGTCCCCTGCAGCTGTACGCGGAGGAGATCGACCCGCGCAGCGGCCGCCACCTCGGCAACTTCCCGCAGGCGTTCTCACACCTGGCGTTGATCAACGCCGTCATGCACGTGATCCACGCGGAGCAGGGCGCGACGCACAGCTTCGGCGCGGGGGCGGTCTCTCCGCAGCCCTAGCGTCCGCCAGGGGGCGGGGGCCGCCAGGCCTGTTAGTCCGGACTATCCGAGGTGGGCGAGCTCGGTTTCAGGAACAGCGCCCCGAGCGGCGGCAGGGTCAGCGTCAGGCTGTGGCGGTGGCCGTGCATCGCGACCGGCGTGGCGTCGATTCCGCCCAGGTTTCCCTGCCCGCCGCCGCCGTAGAGCGGCGCGTCACTGTTCAGGAGCTCCTGCCAGTGCCCGGCTCGGGGGATGCCGATCTGGTAGTTGTGCCGCGGCACCGGAGTGAAGTTGAAGACCGCGACCAGGACGTCCGCCTCGTTCCTCCCACGCCGCATCAGGCTGACAACGCTGTTGTCGCTGTCGTTGGCGTCGATCCACGAGAATCCCGCCGGCTCGAAATCAAGCTCGTGCAGCGCGTTCTCCTCGCGCATGATCCGGTTCAGGTCGCCGACCCACAGCCGCATGCCGCCGTGCATCGGGTACTGGAGCAGGTGCCAATCGAGGCTCTGGTCGTGGTCCCACTCCTTCCACTGGCCGAACTCGCCGCCCATGAAGATCAGCTTCTTGCCCGGCTGTGCGTACATCCAGCCATAGAGCAGGCGCAGGTTCGCGAACTTCTGCCACTCGTCGCCGGGCATCTTCGACAGCAGCGAGCCCTTGCCGTGCACGACCTCGTCGTGCGAGAGCGGAAGCATGAAGTTCTCGCCGAACGCGTAGAGCATCCGGAACGTGAGGTTCTGCTGATGGAACTTCCGGTGCACCGGCTCGCGCTCCATGTAGTAGAGGGTGTCGTGCATCCAGCCCATGTCCCACTTCATCCCGAAACCGAGGCCGCCGACATAGGTCGGCCGGGAGACGAGGGGCCATGAGGTCGACTCCTCGGCCACCGTCTGGACATCCGGCTGCTCCTTGTAGACCTCGATGTTGAATCGCCGCAAGAAGTCGACGGCTTCGAGGTTCTCGTTCCCGCCGAACTTGTTGGGGATCCACTCGCCCCGCTTGCGCGAATAGTCGAGGTAGAGCATCGACGCGACGGCGTCCACGCGCAGGCCGTCGGCGTGGTAGCGGTCGAGCCAGCTCAGCGCGCTGCTGAGGAGGAAGCCGCGCACCTCGTTCCGTCCGTAGTTGAAGATCGAGCTGCCCCAGTCGGGATGGACGCCCATCCGCGGGTCGGCGTGCTCGTAAAGGTGGGTGCCGTCGAAGAGCTGCAGTCCGAACTCGTCGGATGGAAAGTGCGAGGGCACCCAGTCGAGCAGCACGCCGATGCCGTTCTGGTGCAGGTAATCGACGAGGAACATGAAGTCCTGCGGTGTTCCGTAACGCGACGACGGCGCGAAGTAGCCCGTGCACTGGTAGCCCCACGAACCGTAGAAGGGATGCTCCATCACAGGCATGAGCTCGACATGCGTGAAGCCCATCTGGCTCACGTAGTCGGCGAGGCGCGGAGCGAGCTCTCGATACGTCAGCCACCGGTTCTGCTCCTCCGGCACGCGCATCCAGGAACCGAGGTGCATCTCGTACACAGCCCATGGCGCGCCGCGGCCGGTGGTGGCGCCGCGGTTGGACATCCATCCCTCGTCGCCCCACTGGTAGGTGAGGTCCCAGACGATCGACGCCTGGCGCGGCGGGGCCTCCGAGAAGGTGGCATACGGGTCGGCCTTGTCGGCGCCCTGGCGCGTGACACGCGAGTGGATGTAGTACTTGTACAGCGCTCCGTGGCGCACGCCCGGGATGAAGCCTTCCCATATGCCTGAGGATTCGCGTGCGTAAAGGCCGTTCGCCGACTTGTCCCAGCCATTGAAATCGCCGATCACGCTGACCTGGTCCGCGTTGGGCGCCCACACCGCGAAGTAGGTCCCGTCCGGATTGCTGGATGGGTGCGCGCCCAGCCGGTCGAACAGGTGGCTGTGCGTGCCCTCGTTGAAGAGGTGCAGGTCGAACGGGCTGAGCAGCGAGCGCGCGATCATGCGTGAATCGTCACTTGGCGGGCACGACGATGTCCAGGATCCCGCGCAGGGGAATGCGCACCCACTCGGGCCGCGTGTTCAACTCATAGCGAAGCTCATACATCGCCTTCTCCAGCAGCATCGTGGTCAACTGCAGCTCGAGGTCCTCCTTCGTCTGTGGCAGGAACGAAGCCGTGCCCGCGGTCGCGAGGTACGTCTTGAGAAACGCCGCCGACACGCAGTCGACCCAGAACCTCGCCCACTCCTGGAGCCGCTCCAGCCTCTCCGACTGGATCTGCTCCGAGCGCAGGGCGGCCTGGCTTGCGTAAGAGAACGAGCGCAGCATGCCGGCCACGTCGCGGAGCGCGAGGCGCTTCAGGCGGCGCTCGTACAGCGATCGCGTCGGCTCGCCTTCGAAGTCGATGATCACGAAATCGTGCCCCGTGTAGAGCACCTGGCCGAGGTGGTAGTCGCCGTGCACGCGGATTCGCGTCGTCGTCGTGCGGTGGGCGAGGAACGCCTTGAAGCTGTACGCGATCCGCGGCTCCAGCTCCAGCACCTGCTTCGCCTCGTCGCGCGCGTCAGCCGGCAGGCGGCTGAGCTGGGTGCGCAGCAGGTCGGTCGAGCGCATGGAAAGCCCACTCAGCGACTGGTAGATCGAGCGCTGGTCCTGGGGAGAGATGCGCTCGGGGGCGAAAGCCGGGTCGGACGGGTCCGACGCCAGGGCGACGTGCAGCTCGGCGGTGCGCCGGCCGAGCGTCCGGGCGGAATCGAGGTAGCCGCCGATCGTCCTGGCCGCCGCCTCCGGGAGCTCGCCCATCGCGGCCTCGACGAGGGTGGGCGGCAGGTCGACCGGCTCCAGGTCCATGCGCTCCGGCGCGCCGAAGAAGTGCGCCAGCGTCTTCAGCGTGTACGACCATGCGTCGCCCTGGTTCGGGACGTAGGCCTGGAGGATCGCGATCGTGGCGGGCTCGCCCTTCGGCCGCCGGTACTCGAGGCTGCCGGCGAGCGGCGCGATCTGCGAAAAGTTCGTTTTCTCGGTCAGAAACCGGCCGACCTCGAGCTCGGGGTTCACGCCCTCTTCGAGCCTGCGGAACACCTTGAGCATCAGGCGCTCGCCGAAGATGACCGAGTTGTTGCTCTGCTCGGCCACCGCGAGCTGAGCCTCCAGCCTCACCGTCTGTGGGCCGCGCAGGCGCGCGAACGCCCTGGTCGTCGAGCCGACGAGCGTGCCGTGGTTGCCGGTGCTCCGGCGCCGGCGGGCGATTGCGCCGAGCAGCGCCTCCGCGAAGTTGGACGGCCCAAGCGCGTCGTACAGGAGGCCGCGCGGCTCCTCTCCGGCGTTGCGGATCCACGCGATGGCGGAGTTGGGCCAGCGTTCGGTGATGTGGCCCGTCTCGGGCGCGCTCGCGTACGCGAGAGGCAGCAGGTACGTCTCGGGGTCGCCCTCCGCGTAGGTGACCGTGACAGCGATGAGGTAGGACGAGCCGTTGGCTCCAGGCACGCTGATCACGTCGCTGATCGAAGCCGACTTCAGCCGCCGCGCCTTGCCGGCGAACCAGCGCCGCTGGCGGATGTATCCGAGCAGCACGTTCTCCAGCCGCTCTTGGGCCGCGCCGACCAGGGCTGACTCCCAGCCGCCGGTGACGCCGATCTCCTGGAGCGTGGCCTGGGGGCGCGCGCCGTCCGCCTGCAGCATGGGCACGGCGCGCGGCTGCATCGAGAACCAGTAGAACGAGTGCGGACCGAGGGTCAGGAAGTACGGCGCGTCGCCGATCGGCGGCATCTCGTTGCCGCTGAAGAGCTCCACCGGCACGAGGCCCTTCCACTTGCCGAGGTCGAGCTCCAGCGCCTGGAGGAAGCGGGAGAGATTGGCGACGCAGAGGATCTGCTCGGACTCGTACGCCCTCACGTAGGCAAGGACCTTGCGGTTCTCCGGCCGGAGCAGTTCGAGCGTCCCCCGGCCGAAGGCGCGGTGACGCTTGCGCAGGGCCACGAGCCGCTTGGTCCACGAGAGTATCGAGTGGGGATTGCCCTGCTGCGCCTCGACGTTGACCGTCTCATAGTGGTACTCGGGGTCGGTGATCACCGGCAGGTACAGGCGCTGGCTGTTGGCGCGAGAGAATCCTGCGTTCCGGTCGGCGCTCCACTGCATCGGCGTGCGCACTCCGTTCCGGTCGCCGAGGAAGATGTTGTCGCCCATCCCGATCTCGTCGCCGTAATAGAGCACCGGCGTGCCCGGGAGTGAGAAGAGCAGCCCGTTCATCAGCTCGATCCGGCGCCGGTCGTTGCCCAGCAGCGGCGCGAGGCGCCTGCGGATGCCCAGGTTGAGCCGCGCGAGCCGGTCCTGCGTGTACGCCCGGTACATGTAGTCGCGCTCCTCGTCGGTGACCATCTCGAGCGTCAGCTCGTCGTGGTTGCGAAGGAACAGGGCCCACTGCGCGACCTCGGGGATGGGCGGGGTCTGGGCCAGGATGTCGACGATCGGGAAGCGGTCCTCCATGCGGATGGCCATGAACAGGCGGGGCATGAGCGGGAAGTGGAACGACATGTGGCACTCGCCGCCATCGCCGAAGTAGGCCACCGCGTCCTCGGGCCACTGGTTGGCCTCGGCCAGCAGCATCCGGTTCTTGTAGCTCGTGTCGACGTGCTGGCGCAGCTCGCGCAGGAACGCGTGCGTTTCGGGGAGGTTCTCGCCGTTGGTGCCCTCGCGCTCGTACAGGTAGGGCACCGCGTCCAGCCGCACCCCGTCGACGCCCATCTCGAGCCAGAAATCGAGCGCCTTGATCAGCGCTTCCTTGACCTTGGGGTTGTCGAAATTGAGGTCTGGCTGGTGCGAGTAGAAGCGGTGCCAGTAGTAGGCGTTCGCGACATGGTCCCACGTCCAGTTCGACGTCTCGAAGTCCTTGAAGATGATCCGAGCGTCCTGGTAGCGCTGGTTCGTGTCGCTCCAGACGTAGAAGTTGCGGAGCGCGGTTCCCGGCCGCGCGCGCCTTGCACGCTGGAACCACGGATGCTGGTCCGAGGTGTGGTTGGCCACCAGCTCGTTGATCACGCGGATGCCGCGACGATGTGCCTCCTTGATGAAGGCGCCCGCATCGGACAGGTTGCCGAACATCGGGTTGACGTTGGTGTAGTCCGCGATGTCGTAGCCGTCATCTCGCAGCGGCGACGGGTAGAAAGGGAGCAGCCAGATCGCGTTGATCCCGAGGTCCTGCAGGTAGGGGAGCTTCTCGTAGAGGCCGCGAAAATCGCCGCTGCCGTCAGCGTCGCTGTCGGAGAACGCCCGCACGTGGACCTCGTAGATGAGCGCGTCCTTGTACCAGAGCGGATCGTCGTCGAACTGGAACGCCTCGACCTTGCGCCGCCGGATCGTGGAGGTGATCACAGGAAGTACTCGAAGTCGTGCTCGCTGCGGAGGCGCCGGCGAAAACGGAAGATCTGCGCCGGCATGGCGTGCGGATTGATCTCGACATAGTTGCGCGGGCCGGTCCACAGGTAACGGGCGCCGCTCAGCAGCTCGTGGGCCTGGTACGGGCGGTCGCCTTCGAGCCCGAGCTCCGCCAGGGGCAGGCTGACCATGCCCGCCTGGGTGTGGTGGGGGTCGACGTTGACGACCATCAGCAGCACGTCGCGCCGGTCGGCGGTGCTCTTCGAGTAGGCCAGGAGCTGGTCGTTCTCGGTCGGATGGAAGCGGAGCCCGCGGTCCGTCTGCAGGGCTGGGTTCTCACGGCGGATCTCGTTGATCAGGGTGATCAGCTCGCGCAGGTTGTCCGGGGCGTCGAGGTCCCAGTGCCGGATCTGGTACTTCTCGGAGTCCAGGTATTCCTCCGAGCCCTGCTCGCGGGCGCGGCTCTCGCACAGCTCGAACGCCGGCCCGTAGATGCCGTAGCCGGCGCCCAGAGTCGCGGCGAGGACCAGCCGCGCCATGAAGGCGCTGCGCCCGCCGTGCTGCAGATACTCGGTGAGGATGTCGGGCGTGTTCGGCCACAGGTTGGGCCGGAAGAACTCGCGGATGGGAGGCTGCGCCAGCTCGGTGAAGTACTGGTAGAGCTCGGGCGCCGTGTTTCGCCAGGCGAAGTAGGTGTAGGACTGGCTGAAGCCGGCCTTCGCCAGCCGGTACATCACCCTGGGTCGCGTGAACGCTTCGGACAGCAAGATGACATCTGGGTGGTCGCGCTTGACCTCGCCGATCACCCATTCCCAGAACGCGAACGGCTTCGTGTGCGGGTTGTCGACTCGAAAGACGTGGACGCCCTGCTCGATCCAGTACACGAAGATCGAGAGCAGCTCCTGCCACAGCTCCCGCCATGCCTCCGTCTCGAAGTCGAACGGAACGATGTCCTCGTACTTCTTGGGTGGGTTCTCCGCGTACTGGATGGAACCGTCCGGGCGGTGCCTGAACCATTCAGGGTGCTCGCGGATGTACGGGTGATCCGGCGAGCACTGGAATGCGATGTCGAGCGCGATTTCGATGTTTCGGCCGGCCGCGGCCGAGACCAGGTGGCGGAAGTCATCGAGGGTCCCGAGCTGCGGGTGGATCGCTTTGTGCCCGCCCTCCTCCGCTCCGATCGCCCATGGGCTGCCGGGCTCGCCCGCCGCGGCCGGCCGGTTGTTCGCCCCCTTGCGGTTGGTCCGGCCGATGGGGTGGATGGGTGGGAAGTACAGCACGTCGAAGCCCATCTCCGCGATGCGCGGCAGCTGCTTCTCGACGTCCTTGAAGGTCCCGTGCCTGCCGGCCTCTCCGGCCGAACGGGGAAACATCTCGTACCAGGTCGAGCAGCGCGCCCTCTCAGGCTCGACCAGGACTTCCAGCTCGCGGGAGTACGTGACGCTCAGCTCCCGGTCGGCGTGGCGGCCCATCAAGGTGGCCAGCTCGCCGTCGAGCGGCGCCGAGCTCGCGGTGCGTGCCTGGCGCATCGACGCCGCAAGGGCTTGCAGCCGCTTGGCGTCGGTAGCGCTGCCGTCGGCCCTCGCCGCCGCCGCCTGGATCAGGCCGGCGCCGACCTCCAGCTCGATGGAGACGTCCTGGCCGGCCTCCAGCCTCTTGGCGAACTGCTTGCTCCAGGTGGCGAAATGGTCGACCCAGGCCTCCACTGTGAATGCGTAGCGGCCGAGCTCGGTGACGGCGAACTCGCCCCGCCACCTGTCGTTGGCCAGCGGCGCCATCGGCACCTCGATCCAGCCGGCTGAGGACAGGTGCCGGTAGCGGAGCACCGCCGCCAGCGCGTCGTGGCCGTCGGCGAATATGTCGGCCTCGACGGTCACCGTCTCGCCGGCCGCCCGCGTGGCTGGGAACCGGCCCGCGTCGATCTCGGGGCTGACGGCTTCGATGACAACCCGGCGGCGGCCCTCGGGGAGCTCTAAGAGGGCAGGCTTGGAGGTTGCGACGGGGCGCGCAGCGCGCCGTCTGACCGGTGCTCGGGCCACGGATCAAATCCTGCCATGATTCGAGGGGGTGCTGAAATCCATCGACCCGGCCACCGGCCGGGAACTGGCTACCTTCCCCGAGCTCGACGCGGCCGGTATCGAGGCTTCGATCGCGAAGGCGTGGGCCACCCGCCACTCCTGGCGTGACGCCGGGATCGAGCTCAGGACGTCGCTGCTGCGCTCGGTGGCGGGGGTGCTGCGGGCCGACAAGGCTCGCTTTGCCGCCCTGCTGACCCAGGAGATGGGCAAGCCGATCGTCGAGGCAGAGGCGGAGGTCGAAAAGTGCGCCTGGAGCGCGGCCTGGTTGGCCGAGAACGCGGCCCGTCTGCTCGCCGATGAGCCGGCCGAGTCGACTGCGAGCGAGAGCTATGTCCGGTTCCAGCCGCTGGGCGTCATCCTCGCCGTGATGCCCTGGAACTTCCCGTTCTGGCAGGCGTTCCGTGCCGGTCTGCCGGCGCTGGCCGCGGGCAACGTGATGCTGCTCAAGCATTCGTCGAACGTGCCGCAGTCGGCGCTGGCGATCGAGGAGGTTTTCCGCGAGGCGGGCGTGCCGGACGGCGTTTTCCAGTCCCTGCTCATCGGCTCGGGGGCGGTGGAAGGGATCATCGGAGACAGCCGCGTGGCCGGGGTTACGCTGACAGGCTCCGACAAGGCAGGAGAGCTGGTGGCGGCGGCGGCCGGCAAAGCGCTGAAGAAGTCGGTGCTCGAGCTCGGCGGGTCGGACCCGTTCATCGTCCTGGCGGACGCCGACCTCGATGCCGCGGCCACCGTCGCGTGCCGGGCACGCAACCAGAACAACGGCCAGAGCTGCATCGCCGCCAAGCGCTTCATCGTCGAGGAACCGATAGCCGAAGCGTTCGAGGACCGCTTCGCGAAAGCGGTGGCTGCGCTCAAGGTGGGAAATCCCATGGACCGCACAAATCAGGTCGGCCCGCTGGCGCGCGGCGACCTGGTCGACGATCTCGAGCGGCAGGTCCATGAATCCGTGCGGCTCGGTGCGCGCGCTCTGGTCGGGGGGAAGCGGGTCGACGGCGAGGGGTACTACTTCGAACCGACGGTCCTGGGCCACGTCCGGGCGGGCATGCCCGTCTACCACGAGGAGACGTTCGGTCCCGTGGCCGCCGTGATCCGGGTCAAGGACGCGGACGACGCGGTGCGGGTCGCCAACGACAGCGTGTACGGCCTTGGCTCGACGATCTGGACCCGTGACGTCAGCCGCGCGAAGCAGATGGCGGCGAAGGTCGAGGCCGGGCAGGTGTTCATCAACGGCATGGTCGCCTCGGACGCGCGGTTGCCCTTCGGAGGCGTGAAGCGCTCTGGTTACGGCCGCGAGCTTTCGGAGTACGGCATCAAAGAGTTCACCAACGTGCAGACGGTCTGGATCGGCCCCCTGCGGACAGCGGACGGCGCCAAGACTTCATCCCCCACGAAATCAGAGGCAAAGCCGTGATTTCGCCGGGACACCTCATCACTGCGAAGCCACCGCCGCGGGCGGCGGAGTAACCGCGGGAGGCACCACTCGAACGGCCGGCACCTTGGCCGGCTTCTTCGTCCGCATGTACTTGCGCGCCAGCACCGAATAGCTGTCTTTCACCGCGTGCGCGGGGTCAAGGCCGAGGCTGCGCGCCATGTCGATCAGGACCCCGGCCGGGCCCTCGAGCTCGACGAACCATCCGAATTCGAGCACGTCGAGTGTGACCGCGACGCCGTTCATCATCCACACGTTGCGTCGTTTGGGATAGGTCCACGCCACGCGAAAGCCGAGCTGTGTCAGCAGGTCCAGCGTCGCGTGAACGTCGGGCACCGCGATCTCGGTTTCCTCGCGGATCTTGACGCCGTTGTTGAACGATGCCGGCCCCTTCGCGGTCAGCATGCCCTTCGGGCCGCCGTTGAGGATGCGCAGCCGAAGCGTCGTGTTGCGGGTCGACTTGCCAGGGCCGTTGAAGCGGTAGTTCTCCTCCTGGTAGCGCGCGTCGAATCGGGCTCCGAGGCGGCGAAGCGTGGCGCGAAGCTTCCTGTGGTCGTTGGGGCCCGCGACGCGGAACTTGAGCTCTGACTCGATGCTGCGGTCGCGCTGGGGTCTGAGGCGCCTTCCGGCCACGACCGCAATTTAACCGGCGGACGTCAAGCCGCGGTCTTTCTTATCCGGTGCAGGGAGCTCACCACCGCCGTGCACTCGTCCTCGACATAGTCGAGGCCGGCCGTTTCGGCGATCTGGCGCGCCTCGGCGGAACGGATGTCGAGCTGCAGCCACAGCGCCTTGGCGCCGACCGCGACCGCCTGCCGCGCGATCTCGGGCGCATCAGCCGCCGGGCGGAACACGTCGACCAGGTCGATCGGTTCGGGGACCTCGAGCAGCGACCGGTAGACGCGTTCCCCAAAAAGCGTTTCGGCGTGGGGGTTGATCGGGATGACGCGAAAGCCTCGTTGCTGGAGTCCCGCGGGGACCGAGCCGCCGGCCTTGTAGGGATCGCGAGAAGCGCCGACCACGGCGATAGTGGTCGTTCTTCGCAGTACTTCCTCCGCGCTGCGGGCCACGATCACTGGAACGCACCACGCCGCACAGATAATCCGAAAATCCGGAAGCAGGTCTGAAAGCAGGTCTTCCCCGCTGGGCGGGGAGATTTCTGAGAGCAGGTCTTCCCCGCTTCGGGGCGAGATTTCCGAGAGTAGGTCTTCCCCGCTTCGGCGGGGAAGTACCGGCCGAAGGCCGGGGATGGGGCCGTGGCAT
>DATEHQ010000190.1:0-4618 GCA_035279525.1 Candidatus Dormiibacterota bacterium | reverse complement strand
ACTCCATGGAGTTCGCGTTCTACTCGCCGGAGAAGCGACTGACCCTCTCGTTTCCGTCTCCCTTTCTGCGCAGCATGCCGACCTTGCTCATCACCGAGGACGGCGCCGCGGACTCGCCGCGCTCGACGCGCACCGAAGAGGTGGCCTCTTACCGCGAGAGCTTCAAAGAAGAGCTGATCCACTTTCACCACTGCGTGACGACGGGCGAGGAGCCTGTCACTTCCGGCCGCGACACGCTCCACGACATCGCGCTATGCGAGTCGGTCGTCGCGGTCCACCGCAGCCGCGCCGCGCGCGAACGCCCATCAGAGCCGGCGCTCACGGCGGCAAGATGACGATCGCTCTCGCCAACGCGCCGGTGAGCTACGGCGCCTTCGAGCTCACGGTCGGCATCATGCCCGGAGTCCCCGACGGCGACACCGTCCTCGACGAGGTCGCGTCCGCGGGCTACGCCGGCATCGACCTCGGACCGCTCGGCTACCTCGGCACGGGAGACCAGCTCAGGCGGAACCTCGAGCGCCGATCGCTTGGACTGGCCGGCGGATTCTTCGAGCTACCCTTCAGCGAGCCTGCGGAGATGGACGCGGCGATTGCCGGGCTGGGCGGGCTGCTGGACGCCTTCGATGCGATCTCTTCCCGCGACGGGCTGAGGCCGCGGCCGACGCTCGCGGCGCTCGGAAGCAGATCCCAACCCTTCGATGACGCTCGGTGGCGGCGCTTTGCGGACGGCGTCGAGAGGGCGCTCGAGGTCTGCCGCAAGCGAGGCTATGAGCCGACCTTTCACCACGAGACCGGCACGCAGATCGAGACGCCGGAGGAGATCGAGAGGGTGCTCGATCTCACGTCGACTGGGCTGTGCCTCGACACCGGTCACCTCCTGCTCGGTGGCGGCGATCCCGTGCGGGCGATCGACGAGTGGCGGCCACGGATCAACCACCTGCACCTGAAGGACGCGCGCCGGTCGGTCGTCGAGCAGATCGTGCGCGAGTCGGCGCCGGTATCCGAGATCTGGAAGCGCAAGGCGTTCTGCCGCCTGGGAGCGGGCGACCTCGACGTCGACGCGATGCTGAACGCGATTCGCGACAGCTACGACGGGTGGATCGTGGTCGAGCAGGACGTCCTCCCCGAGCCGGACGGAAGCGCCGCGGAGGATCAGCGCGCGAACCGGCGCTACCTCGCGGAGCGAGGGTTCTGAGATGGCGATGTTCAGGTTCGGCCTGCTCGGGGCGGGCCGCATGGGCCGCAATCACCTCCGCGCCATCTCCGCCTCGGACGTGGTCGAGGTGAGCGCGATCGCGGAGCCGTCTGCTCAGGCACGCGAGGCGCTCGGCGCAACGCGCGCGACCGTGCACGACAGCCTCGACGCGATGCTGGCGGCCGGCGGCATCGACGCCGTGCTCGTGTGCGTCCCCAGCGACCTCCACCTCGCGACGGTGAAGCGGTTGACCGACGCGCGCATGCCCACGCTGTGCGAGAAGCCCGTCGGCGTGACCGCCGAGCAGTCGCGCGAGGCGGCCGCGCTGGTGCGCCGGGCCGGCATTCCGTTCCAGGTCGGTTTCTGGCGCCGGTTCGTGCCGTCCCTTCGCGAGCTTCGAGAAAAGATGGCCGCCGGCGACATGGGCGGCATCTACTGCGTGGCCAACTTCCAGTGGGACGGTGTGCCGCCGTCCACCCAGTTCCGCGCGCACAGCGGCGGCATCTTCGTGGACATGGGCGTGCACGAGTTCGACCAGACGCGCTGGCTGACCGGCCAGGAGTTCGGCGCGGTGACGGCGATGGCGAGTGGGATCGCGGACGAGCCGTGGCCCGGCGACCCCGAGAGCGCCCATGCGATGGCAGAGCTGTCGGGCGGCACGACCGCGATCGTGTCGCTCGGCCGGCGCTACCCGCTCGGGGACGTCTGCAAGGTCGAGGTCTTCGGCACCAAGGGTTCCGAGGAGTGCCGCTTCCTGTGGCCTCCTTCGGCCGACGACACCTTCTTCGGAGCGCTGCGCGCGCAGGCGGAGAGCTTCGCCCGCCACGTCGGTGGCGCGCCGCTCGAGGGCGCCGGTGCCGGTGACGCCGCCGCCGCGCTCGATGCCGCACAGAGGGCGGCCGCGCAGACGGTCACGGCATCTTCGTAATAGATGCAAGAGGTCCGGATCGGCATGGCCGGCTACGGGATGATGGGCAAGGCGCATTCGTACGCGTACACGGTCGCGCCGGTGATGCGCACGCTCGGCGTCCGGCCGGTGCTGCGCGTGATCAGCGGCCGCGATCGCTCGAAGGTCGCGGCGGCCGCCTCGGCGTACGGCTTCGAGGAATGGGCAGCCGACTGGCGCGATCTCGTGGCGCGCCCGGACATTGACATCGTCGACATCTGCACGCCGCCGGGGACGCATGCGGAGATCGCCATCGCCGCCGCGCGAGCGGGCAAGGCAGTGATCTGCGAGAAGCCGCTGGCGGTCTCCTACGCCCAGGCCGCTGGGGCTGTCGAATCGGTGCGCGCCGCGGGCGTGCTGAACGCGGTCGGGTTCAACTACCGCCGGCTCCCCGCGGTCTCGTTGATGAAGCGGATGATCGACGAAGGCGCGGTCGGCGCCATCCGTCTCGTGCGCGCAAGCTGGCTGTCGGACGAGTTCGTCGACCCGACCATCCCGTTCGACTGGCGGTTCGACCGCGCGATGGGCGGCTCCACGATCGCGGACCTCGGCAGCCACCTCATCGACATGGCGACCTGGATGGTGGGATCGATCGCCGAGGTGGGCGGCCAGTCCGCGACCTTCACCACACAGCGATCCGGCCGCCACGTCGACGTGGACGAGGCCTCGTCCGCGCTCGTGCGTTTTGAGTCGGGCGCCCACGGTGTGTTCGAGATGGCCCGAACCGCGGTCCGGCGCCCGTGCGACTTCACCATCGAGGTCAACGGCGACCGCGGCACCCTGGTGTTCGAGTACGCGCGGCTGAACGAGCTCCGCTTCGGGGATGGAACGGACCGCACCGACCTCTACGGCATGCGCCGGATAAGGGCCGAGCACGAGACCCACCCGTACGCGCGGAACTGGTGGCCGGTCGGCCAGGGCGTCGGCTACGGGGCGAGCTTTGTCAACCACCTCGGCGACCTGCTGGAGCACTGGCCGGATGGTCCGTGGGAGCCGGACTTCGCACAGGGCGCCGGCGCCCAGGCGGTATGCGAGGCTATCGAGCGCGCGGCGCTCGAGCACCGGTGGGTGGAGGTCGCCGAGGTCACGTCCGCGCGGCCCGCCGCCGCCGCGGGCACCGCTTGACCACCGGAGGCGGATCTTGACGATCCCCAAGCCTTGACCTATGGTTCTGGAACGCTCCAAAAGCGCCAGGTCTTGATGTTCTCGTTCTCGCTTATTTAGGGAGGGGAAGCATGGCGAGCACCAGCGCATCCATGGGAGGGAAGGCCGCCTCCGGCCAGGGCCTCTTCACCCGCCAGTCCTCGGGCCTCGTCCGCGAGCTCGGCATTCCGGCCGCTACAGGCATCGCGCTGGCCTCCGTGGCCGTCGTGAACACGTTCATCAACTTCTACTCCGGCCTCTTCAACTTCACTCAGGTCGACATGGTCGTGCCCCTGCTGCTCGGGGCCTTGATCTGGTTCGTGGCCATGTTCGCCTACAGGTATCTGCTGCAGGCAATCCCTCGCGCGGGCGGCGAGTACATCTACCTGTCCCGCATCATCCACCCGGCCATCGGGACGATGGTCGGAATCGCTTGCGCGGTCGGCTTCAGCTACACGCTGTCCGCCAACGCGAACTTCGCCGCGAACTACGTGCCGTTCGGCCTCACGGCCCTCGGCTCGGCGTTCGGCAGCTCGACCCTCACCAACGCCGCGACCAACGTCGCGGGGACCACGACCTGTGGACAGGTGACGTGCTCGCCGGGCCTGGCCATCTGCGCGGTGGTGTTCCTGGTCATCGTCGGCCTGGGTTCGATCTTCTCGCTGCGGCGGATCGCACAGGTGATCCTCGCGCTGGTGGTCTTCCAGGTCCTGGCCTTCGTGGTCCTCGGCGTGCTGTTCGCCACCCACTCGCACCAGGATTTCGTCAACGCCCTCGGCTCCTTCAGCGGCAAGTCGAGCGCCTACAACGACGTCCTCGCCCTCGCGCAGAAGAACAACATCCCGCTCGGCGTCGACATCGGCGCCTCGATCCTGGTCGTGCCGTTCATGGTGCTCAACTACAACGGCGTCCTCTACTCGTACTACGTGGGCGGTGAGCTCAAGCGACCGGGTCGCACGTACATCTGGGCTTCCCTGATCAGCATCGCGCTGCTGATCGTGGTCTGGGTTGGCGTCTGGCTCTTGATGCTCAACACCATCGGCCTCAACTTCATGCAGGCTCAGGCGCAGGTCGGAGGCACTTCGGACTACGGAAGCATCACGAGCCTGCAGGCGAACGCCGGCGGCCTGGGCTACGGCCTGGTGCTTTCGGGCGACCCGATCACCAAGATCCTCATCGGCCTCGCGGTGCCGGCCGCCGAGCTGGCGGTCGACCTCGCGTTCGTCGCCGTGGTGACGCGCGTCATCTTCGCCCTCGCCTTCGACCGCATGCTCCCCATCGGCCTCGCCAAGATCAGCGAGCGCAGCCAGTCGCCGATCAACGCGGTGATCCTG
>DATEHQ010000189.1:0-6382 GCA_035279525.1 Candidatus Dormiibacterota bacterium | reverse complement strand
CGCCTGCGGCGCCTACCAGTTTCCGGGGTCGACCCCCACGCCGGACACCGGCACCGTCACGGGCCGCATCGTGTCCATCCCGTGCGGTCCGGTCGAGCAGGCGGACAGCAACTGCGCGGGGCGCCCCGCCGCCAACATCACGATCACCTTTACATCGGGCAGCTCGGTTCGTTCGGCAGTCACCGATGCGCAGGGCAGCTATTCGATCCACCTGCCCGCGGGGAGCTGGAAGGTCGGCCTGCAGACCTACATGCGGATCATCAGCGGAAAGGTGGCGATCGCCGTGACCGCAGGCGCCTCGGTGGTGGACAACTTCGTCCTCGACAACGGCATCAGGGTTCCTGTGCCCCAGCAGTAGAGGCCTACGGAACCAGGTTGATCAGCTTGTCCTTGACGTAGACGACCTTCGCCGGAGGCCGGCCATCCAGCGCCGACCGCACCTTGTCGCTCCCCATCGCCGTCTCCAGCGCCTCCGCCTCCGAAAGCCCGATCCCCACGCTCAACCGGTCGCGCAGCTTGCCGGCGACCGTCACGACCAGGGTGACCAGCGGCTCGGCCGCGGCGGCGGGATCGAACTTCGGCCACGCCTCGTCGGCCAGCATCGTTTGCTCTCCGAGCCACTGCCACATCTCCTCGCAGGCGTGAGGGGCCAGAGGGTTCAGCAGCTTCACAAGGGTGCGAACGGCGTCGTTCCACGAAGCGTCACGAGCGCCCCCTCGCTGCAGGTATCCCTGCATGGTGTTGGCCAGCTCCATCAGCGCGGCAACCGCGGTGTTGAAACGCAGCTCTTCAAAATGCTCGGTCACCTTGCCCACGGTCTGCGCGACCTTGCGCCGCAGCCCCGCGCCGTCGACCCCCGGGCAGCCTGAAGACTCCTCGACGATCGACTCGGGCTCCAGCACGAGCCGCCAGACGCGATGGAGGAATCGCACCACTCCGTTCAACCCCGCGTCCGACCATTCGACGTCTTCCTCGGGTGGGCCGATGAACATCTCGTAGATCCGGCCCGCGTCCGCCCCCTGCGCCGCCACCAGCTCGTCGGGCGATACGCCGTTGCCGAGCGATTTCGACATGACCTGCCCGAAGCGCTTGACCATGCCCTGGTTGAAGAGCGCGGTGAACGGCTCCGTCACCTCGAGCATCCCGGCGTCGTGCAGCACCTTGATGAAAAAGCGCGAGTAGAGCAGGTGCAGGATCGCGTGCTCGACGCCGCCCGTGTACTGGTCGACCGGCATCCAGTGATTCGCGAGCTCGACGTCGAACGGCTGGGTCGTGTCGTGCGGACTGGCGTAGCGCAGGAAGTACCAGGACGAGTCGATGAAGGTATCCATCGTGTCGGTCTCGCGTCGCGCCTCGCGACCGCACTTCGGACACGCCGTCCTGTAGAACTCAGGCACCTCAGTCAGCGGCCGGTATTCCTTCGGCAGCAAGACCGGAAGCTGCTCCTTCGGCACCGGGACGATTCCGTCGGTTGGGCAGTAGATCATCGGGATCGGCGCGCCCCAGTAGCGCTGCCGCGAGATCAGCCAGTCGCGCAGGCGGTACTTGACCGACCGATTTCCCCTGCCGTGCTGCTCGAGCCAAGCGACGATCCGGTCCCGGCCCGAATTTGAATCGAGCCCGGTGAACTCACCGCTGTTGACCATCGTGCCTGGGCCGGTGTAAGCGGCGCTCAGCTCGTCGTGGCTCCCGCCCGGCGGGGCGATCACCTCGCGGATGGGCAGGGCGTACGTCCTGGCGAACTCGAAGTCGCGCTCGTCGTGCGCGGGAACGGCCATGATCGCGCCGGTGCCGTAGGTCACCAGCACGTAGTCGGCGATCCAGATCGGAATGCGCTCCCCGTTGACCGGGTTGATGGCGATCCCGCCCGTCGCGACGCCCGTCTTCTGGCGTTCGGTCGACAGTCGCTCGATCTCCGTCTCCTTCCGCGCCTGCTCGATGTACTCGCGCACGCGCTCTCGGTGCCCTTCAGACGTGACGCGCTCGACGAGCGGGTGCTCCGGCGCCAGCACCATGAACATGGCGCCGAAGAGGGTGTCCGGTCGCGTCGTGTAGATGCGAATCGATTCGCCCGGCATCCCGTCGATCGGAAAATCGACCTCGGCGCCCTCGCTGCGGCCGATCCAGTTGGTCTGCATGGTGCGGACCTTCTGCGGCCACCTGTCGAGCAGCGACAGGTCGTCGAGCAGGCGGTCGGCGTAGGCGGTGATCTTGAAGAACCACTGCTCGAGGTCGCGCTTCTCGACCTCGACCTCGGGGTGTCTCCAGCAGCGTCCGTTGATCACCTGCTCGTTCGCGAGGACGGTCTTGTCCACAGGACACCAGTTGACGGGCGCCATGGCGCGATACGCCAGGCCGCGCTCATGCATCAGCAAGAACAGCCACTGCGTCCACCGGTAGTAGTCGGGCAGGCAGCTCGTGACCTCGCGGTCCCAGTCGTAGAGGATTCCCATCACCTTCAGCTCGCGCTTGCCCTTGGCGATGTTGTCGAGCGTCCACTGCAGCGGATGGAGGCCACCTCTCTTGATGGCCGCGTTCTCGGCCGGCAGGCCGAAAGCGTCCCAGCCGAATGGATGGAGCACCTCGAAGCCCTGCATCCGCTTCATCCGGGCCAGCACGTCACCCATGACGTAGTTGCGTGCGTGGCCGACAGTCAGGTCGCCGGATGGATAGGGGTACATGACGAGGTCGTAGTACTTCGGTTTCTTCGAGCTGTCGTCGGCCTTCATCACGCCGCGGTCGTCCCAGATCTGCTGCCACTTCGGCTCGATCTCCTGTGGAACGTAGAGGCTACGGCGGGGACGGCCGTCCATGGGTCTCAAATTTTAGGGATGCGAGTTCGTGGCCCACGATCGCGGCGAGCACGAACGCCGCGCCCACCGCCTGCATGAGGCCCAACCGCTGGCCGGCCAGCACCACCGCCGCGGCGAGCGCCCATGCCGGTTCGGTCGCAAGGATCAGCGCGGTCCGGCTCGGGCTCAGGTGCTGCTGGGCCCAGGTCTGGATGTAGAAGGCAAGGGCCGACGCGAAGACGCCCGTGACGGCGATCGCCAGCCACACCGAGCCGCTCGGCGGGCGGAGCTGCCACGTTCCGCCGGCGCTGAAGATCAGCACGCAGGCGGCCATCTGCACCATCGCCAGGGGCGCGGCGGGCATGCCCGGCGACCACTTTCCGAGAAGCACGATATGCAGCGCAAAGAGGCCCGCGCACGCGAGCACCAGGAGGTCGCCGAGTCCCATCCCGGCCGGTCCTCCGGTGAGCAGGACGAGGCCGGCGAGCGAGACGAGGATGGCCCCCCACGTCCACCAGCGAATGCGCGCGCCGACGATCCGGTTGAGCAGCGGCGCGAACACCACGAACAGCCCCGTGATCAGCCCCGCGTTGCCCGGGCTGGTCATGGTCAGGCCGACGGTCTGTGCCAGGTAACCGGCGGCCAGCACGGCGCCGACGATCAGCCCCAGGTTCAACTCTCGACGCGTCGGGAGGCGCCTGACGAGGAGGGCCATGACGAGCAGCGCGAGGAGGAAGCGGACCTGCAGGAAAGGCAGCGTCGGGTACTGTGTGACTGCATCTTTGACCAGGACGAAAGTCCAGCCCCAGACGGCGGTCACCATCAGCAGCAAGAGGACGTAGATCAATGGAGCGGCTCTGGGCGCCGTGGCGCATGCAGTACATCGGAGGGCAGCCGAAGGCAGGCTGCCTTTTCTGCCGCGTGATCGAAAATCCGGACGGAGAGGACGCGGACCTCGTCGTCTGGCGGCCCAAGGGCGCGATCGTGATGCTGAACAAGTTTCCCTACAACCCGGGGCACGCCATGGTCGCCCCCCTCGCTCACCGCGCGACGCTCGAGGACCTCGATGACGAGCAGACCACCCAGGTGATGCGCGCGGTCCGGCGCACGCTCACGGTGCTGCGTCATGAGTTGAAGCCGGACGGTTTCAACTTCGGCGCGAACATCGGCCGCCCCGCCGGGGCGGGCATCCCCGATCACGTCCACCTTCATGCAGTGCCCCGGTGGACCGGTGACACGAGCTTCATGGCGGTGATCGACGACGTGCGGGTCGTCAACGAGGCGCTGGCCGAGACGGCGGGCAAGCTCAGGCGGGCTTTCGCAGCCAGCTGACCTCGCCCCCGACCACCGTCGCGACCACGTGCCCGTCCCGGACGACGGTCAGGTCACAGAGGCGGCCCGCTCGCAGCGCGCCGAGCTCGCGCTCCATGCCCGCCGCGTAAGCGGCGTCGGCGGTGTATGCGCGCAGCGCAGCCGACTGGCTCAGGGCCAGCTCGGGATGCCAGCGGGCTTCGCGTCGCCAGGTCGTGGCCGCCGCGATGCCGGCCAGCGGGTCCGCCGCCTCGACGGGCGCGTCAGAGCCGAAGGCGAGCCGGGCGCCTGCGCGACGCAGCGCGCGCCACGCGTAGGCGTGACCGGTGACCGCCGGCCACATCCGGTCGGCCAGCTCGCGATCCGCCACCGCATGGATCGGCTGCATCGAAGCGATGACCCCGAACCGGGCGAAGCGCGGCATGTCCTTCGGATCAACACACTGGACGTGCTCGATCCGCGGCCGCCAGCGCGACCAGGCGTTGCGATGCTGCGCCAGGGCGTCGAGCGCGCGGCGCACGGCACCGTCGCCGATCGCGTGCAGGCAGACGTTGAGCTCCGCCCTGGCGCAGCGCTCGATCATGTCGGCGAGCTCGGCCTGGGGCAGGCGCGCGGTGCCCGAGCCGTCGAGCATCTCCGCCGTGCGGCTTCCCAGCGATCCGTCGAGGAACGCCTTGACGCCCCAGATGCGCAGCCACGAATCGCCCCACCCGGAACGGACGCCGATTTTCTCTGCATGCGGCAGGTCGGCCAGCGGAAGGTTGTAGGTGACCCTGGCGGCGAGCTTGCCCCTGGCGTGGAGGCGCTGCAGCGACGCGAACCCGCGAGCGCTGTCCATCGAGTGGACGGAGGTCACGCCAACCCGAGCCAGGTCCACCAGGACCTGGGCCATGGCGATGTCCAGCTCCGCGGCGCCGGGCCGCGGCACCACGCCCGCGACCAGTTGCATCGCAGTCTCGCGCAGGATGCCCACCGGCTCGCCAAGCTCGTCGCGGTCGATGCCGCCGCCTGGGGGATCCGCGGTGGCCCGCTCGATGCCGGCGACGCGCAGGGCGGCCGTCGAGACCCAGGCCGAGTGACCGTCCTTGCGCCTGAGGTAAGCGGGCCGGCCGCCGGCGGCCTGGTCGAGCTGGCGGCGGGTCGGGAAGGCTGCATCCGGCCAGGCGTCGTTGTACCAACCGGAGCCGACGACCCAGGCTTCCCTCGGCAGGTCCGACGACCACCTCTTGATGCGGGCCAGGGCATCCTGGCGGCTCTCGGCCGCGGTCAGGTCGAGCGTGACCTTGCGGTCGGCCAGGCCCTCGAGGTGGATATGCGAATCGATCAGCCCCGGCCACGCCTCACCGGCGAGGCGGACCACGCGTGCCTTGCGGCCCGCCGCCGCCCGCGCGGCCGGTCCGACGGCGAGGATCCGCCCGTCGACGCCGCAAGCCACCGCGGGCCGGCAGCCGGCGAACAGGACGGCCTCGGTCATAGGCCGTAGGACTTGGCGATGATCTCCTTCATGATCTCGTCGGTGCCGGCGCCGATCCGGGCCAGACGAGCATCGCGCCACGCGCGCTCGACGGGGAACTCGCGCATGTAGCCGTGGCCCCCGAGGATCTGGATCGCCTCGTCGGCCACGTCGCAGGCGACCTGGGTGGCGAGCAGCTTGGCTTGAGAGATCTCGCGTACGGGGTACTCCCCCGCCCCCCATTGCTTCGCCGTCTGGTACACGAACGCCTGCACCGAGGCGATCTGCGTCCCCATGTCGACGAGCTTGTGCTTGATGACCTGGAACTGCGAGATCGGCCGGCCGAAGGCCTCCCTGTTGCGGGCATATTCCATGGTGTACTCGAACACGCGCTGCGCTCCGGCGATCGCTCCCGCGGCGGCGATCATGCGCTCGCCCTGAAGCTCCCACATCAGGTTCTTGAACCCCTCGCCCTCAGCGCCGATGAGGTTGGCGACCGGGACGTGGCAATCCTCGAAAAGCAGCTCGGCCGTGTCCGAGGAGTGCATGCCGAGCTTCTGGAGCGTGCGCGTGACCTCGAACCCCTCGGTGCCTTTCTCGATGAGCAGGAGGTTGAAGCCGGCGTGCCCGCGCTCGCGGTCGGTCTTGGTGACGACCAGGGCCCAATGGCATCGAGCGCCGTTCGTGATGAAGATCTTGCGTCCGTTGACGATGAACTCGTCGCCGTAGCGTTGGGCGACCGTGGTGATCCCCGCGACGTCGGACCCGGCGTCTGGCTCGGTGATGGCCAGCGCCGCGATCTGCTCGCCGCGGATCGCCGGCACGA
>DATEHQ010000188.1:0-1628 GCA_035279525.1 Candidatus Dormiibacterota bacterium | reverse complement strand
AAGAACACGCTCGCCGACCAGGAGCGCGTCAAGCCAGCCGCGAACGCGAGCGCGGCCCTCACCGACGGAGTGCTCACTATCGAGCTGCCGCCTGTCTCGTGGACGGCGGCCGCGCTGTGCTGAGAGGCGAGCCGGCGGATGCCGAGATGAAAGAGGAGCAGACGATGACGACCCTGCACGTGGCGACGGACGGCGACGATTCCAAGGACGGTTCCGCGAGCAGCCCGCTGCGCACGATCAGCCGGGCGGCGGACCTCGCCCGGCCGGGCGACACCGTGCTGGTGCACGGAGGCGAGTACCGGGAGTGGGTGCAGCCGCGGCGCGGCGGGCTGAGTGCCACGCGGCGCATCACCTACCGGGCCGCGCCCGGCGAGCACGTCGTGGTCAAGGGATCGGAGCGGGTGACGGGCTGGGAGCAGGAAGCGGGGAACGTGTGGCGGGCGTCGGTGCCCAACTCGCTGTTCGGCGACTGGAACCCCTTCGCGCAGGAGATCGCGGGCGACTGGCTCGTCGAGCCCCAGCCGCCGCTGGCCGGGCACCTCGGCGAGATCTACCTGAACGGGCTCAGCTTCTACGAGGTGGGCACCCGCGACGAGGTGACCGACCCGCCGCTGCGCACCGAGGTCACCGACCACTGGACGCGCACGACCGACCGGGTGCGCAACCCCGCGCAGACCCGGCTCGTCTGGTACGCCGAGGTCGGCGCGGACACCACGACGGTCTGGGCCAACTTCGGCGGCGCCGACCCCAACGCCGAGCTCGCGGAGATCAACGTGCGCAAGTCGGTGTTCTCCCCCGCCGAGCACCACGTCGACTACATCACCGTACGCGGCTTCGAGCTCGCGCAGGCGGCCTGCCCGTGGACCCCGCCCACCGCCGACCAGCCCGGGCTCATCGGCCCCAACTGGGCGAAGGGCTGGATCATCGAGGACAACGTGATCCACGACGCGAAATGCTCCGCCGTCTCACTCGGCAAGGGGGCCTCTACGGGCGACAACTACGCGACACTGCGCGGCGACAAGCAAGGCCACGAGTACCAGGTCGAGGCAGTGTTCTCCGGCCTGCAGATCGGCTGGGACCGCGAGCACATCGGCTCGCACGTGGTGCGGCGCAACACGATCTTCGACTGCGGGCAGAACGGCATCGTCGGCCACCTCGGCTGCGTCTTCTCCACGATCGAGGACAACCACATCTACAACATCGCGCTCAAGCGCGAGTTCTACGGATACGAGATCGCCGGCATCAAGCTGCACGCCGCGATCGACGTCGAGATCCGGCACAACCGCATCCACGACTGCTCGCTGGGCACCTGGCTCGACTGGCAGGCGCAGGGGACGCGCGTCTCGCGCAACCTCTACTACCGGAACAACCGGGACCTGTTCGTCGAGGTCAGCCATGGTCCGTACCTGGTGGAACACAACGTGCTCGCCTCACCAGCCTCGCTTGAACTGTGGAGCCAGGGCGGCGCCTTCGTCCACAACCTCATCGGCGGCACCGTGCGTCTAGTGCCCGTCCACGACCGGGCCACCCCCTACCACCGACCGCACAGCACGCAGGTCAAGGGCTACGCCATCATCTACAGCGGCGACGACCGCTGGATCGGCAACATCTTCCTCGGCGGCGACATT
>DATEHQ010000187.1:0-2849 GCA_035279525.1 Candidatus Dormiibacterota bacterium | reverse complement strand
GGTTAAATTCTTCCAGGTCCCGGCTACTCCGGGCACGTCCGCCTGGCCGCCGAGTTTTCCTTCGGTACCTACTTCGCGCGCCACGCGAGTTACTTCTGACGCAAACGAATTCAACTGATCCACCATCGTGTTGATGGTGTTCTTGAGCTCCAGAATCTCGCCCTGGACGTCGACGGTGATCTTCTTGGACAGGTCGCCGTTGGCGATTCCGGTCGTGACCTCGGCGATGTTGCGGACCTGGCTCGTCAGGTTGCCGGCCATGAAGTTCACGTTGTCGGTCAGGTCCTTCCACACCCCGCCCACGCCCTTCACGTCGGCCTGGCCGCCCAGCCGTCCCTCGGTGCCCACCTCGCGGGCGACACGCGTCACCTCGGAGCTGAAGGAGCGCAGCTGGTTGACCATCGTGTTCACGGTCCTGGCCGTGTCGAGGAACTGTCCCTGCAGGCGCCGGCCTTCGATCTCGAGCGCCATGGTCTGAGACAGGTCGCCGTTGGCCACCGCGCTGATCACACGGGCCATCTCCGCGTTCGGCCGGACCAGGTCCTCGATGAGATCGTTGACTGCGTCGAGGGTCGCGGCCCAAGCGCCACCGGCGTCGCCGAGCGAGGCCGGCTTGACCTGTCCTTCCTTGCCGACTCTCTTGCTCAGGCGGCCGATCTCACTCTCCAGGCGCTGGTTGGATTCGATGATCTGATTCAGAGCGGCCGCGACCTTGGCCGCCGAGCCGGTCCAGGTCGACGGCATGCGCGCGCTGAAGTCACCGCGCTTGACAGCCGTGAGGACGTTCAGCGTGATCCGGGAGTCGATCGTGTCGGCGCGCCCAGCATGTCCTTTGGAACGTTTGGCTGTCGTCGTGGTCGCCATCTCTCCTTCCTTCTCTGAGCTATAGATCCGCGTTGGTCACAGCGATTGCGGAAGCCAGAACTCGACCTTGGCTCCCGCCCCCGGGTCGCTTTCGATGCGGCACCAGCCGCCGGCGAGCTGGGCCCGCTCGCGCATGGCGAGCAGTCCCAGGTGTCCAGGCATGTGCACCGATTCGGAAACCACAAAGCCAGTCCCGTCGTCGGTGACCTCGACCCGGTAGCCGCCGTCCGATTCTTCCGCGGTGACCAGGCAGCGGGTTGCGTGGGCGTGCTTCTCGACGTTGGTCAGCGCCTCCGAGATGTTCTTGACCACGATCGCCTCGATCGCCTCGGGGATGCGCCCCGGCAGCCGGAGGTCGACATGCGCCTCGATGCCCGAGTTGAGGCGCATGGATTCGAGGCGGTCGCTGATCGCCTGTTTGAGGTCGTGAGGTAGCTGGAGCGGCTCTGGGCTCACGTTGATGAGCAGGCGTCGCAGTGAGTCCTCGACCTTGCGCAGCGTGTTGCGCAGCTGATCGAGCTGGACAGTCTGGTGGCTTCCATTGGACTCGGCGCGAAGCCGCTCCAGCTGGAGCTCGGCGCCGGTGAGCAGCTGCAGGGAATCGTCGTGCAGCGCGCTGGCGAAGCGGCGGCGAGCCTCGTCGCCCCCCGCCGCGATGTTGTTCAGCAGGTGCCGCCGGGCGGCGACGGCCTCCTCGAGGCGGACGGCCGTCTGGCCCAGCTCGTCCTCGGCCTCCTTGTACTGCCACACGAGACCGGTCGCCATGCCTACCAGGCGCAGCACCCAGAGGTCGTTGGCGGTGAACCCGCGGCGGGAGTCGTAGGCCACGACGGCTCCAATCCGGCGCTCGCCCGCGCGCCACGAGGCTGCGATCGAGCTCTTCACCTGGGCCAGGCCGCACCCCCGCCAGACGGCGTCCAGCTGGGGAGAGGTACCCCTGCCGAAATCGAGCTCGTCGCGGAAGATCACACGTTCGACGATGCCCTCACCGCTCAGACCAAGCTGAAGCCGGACGTCGCGGATGACCGAATCGCGTTCGAACCCGAATGGATTCGGCTCGAGGACCAGCGTGCCTCGAGGCCCGAGGCGCCAGAAGGCGACGCGGCGGGCGCCGACCTGCTCGGCGATCGTGTGGCTAAGACGCTCCAGGAACTCAGGCAGCTCCTCGTCGGCGTCCAGGTAGGAGGAGGTTGCTTCGAGCGCGGCGAAAACCGCCTCCTGCGCCCGCGCGATGCGCTGGGCGGCGCGGCTTCTCGGCTTCACGACTTCGGTCGCGGTCGTGGCCGGTCCGAGGCCATCTGTGGCCGGCGCCACCTCCCCGCTGACCGGCAGCGCAATTGTCTCCACGTCCCCTCCAGGCCGGATTTGTCGAGTTACATCAAATCGCCTGGGGGTGCCGTCCGTCACCGTACAAGTGAGGTATTCGTCAGGTCCAGCGGGAGCCTGGCAACAGGTGGTTCCGGTCCTCCGGCCGCGGAAGGGCCAGGAGGGGTTGACCGGGCCCGCTTGCGCGAGCCCGGTCGGATGACATGTTTAGCGGCGCCGCCTGCGGAGGCCGAGGCCTCCAAGGATGGCCATCAAGGCCCCTATGACACCGCCCGCGATCGGGGCGCCGGTGTTCGCCAGGCTTGTGCCGCCTGCCGTTGCCGTCGCGCCCGAAACTCCAGTCTGGCCGGAGCTGCCGGCTGTCGTTCCGCCGACACCGGTGACTCCGGTGCCGCCGCCGCCTGTGGTGGGCACGTTGCTGCTCGCGCTCGGCGTGCTGCCCGTCGTCTGGGTGACGGTCGGGGTGCTGGGCACGTTGCTGCTCGCGCTGGCCGTGCTACCGGTGGTGTTGACGTTGGTCGAGCCACCCGCCGTGCTGCCCGAGCTCATGGTCGAGCCGGTGGTGTTGTTGACGTTGGTCGAGCCGCCCGCCGCGCTGCCCGAGCTCATGGTCGAGCCGGTGGTGTTGTTGACGTTGGTCGAGCCGCCCGCCGCGCTGC
>DATEHQ010000186.1:0-4252 GCA_035279525.1 Candidatus Dormiibacterota bacterium | reverse complement strand
AGCCACAACCATGGCGATCCACGCCCCCATCGACCAGCCGATGAGGTCGAAGGTCTTGGCCCCAAGACGGTCGGCGATCTCCAGGATGTCGCGCGCGTGCGATGGCCAGCCAAACGTGCCGGGCGGCGTCTTATCGCTGCGCCCGCGGCCGCGCGGATCGAACGCCACCTTGCGGTGGCGGGCGTGGTCCAGGCCGGCGAACACGACGTCGAAGCTGCGGAGGTTCGCGCTCAGCCCGGGGATGGCGATCACCTTTTGGCCGTCTGCGGCGCCGGAGACCTCGACGGCGACCTCGCCCGAGGCGAGCTTCACTCGCCCACGGCGCGCCGGCGACGGGTGCGCACGCGACGCTCGAGCGGTCGCTTCTCGGGCTGCAGCACCGACACCTCGATCGGCAGCACGCCGGCGTTGACCAGCGCCGCCCACAAACCCCCCGCCAGTGAACCGATCACCGCGAACACCATACCCGTCCCGACGCCGACGGCCGGGATGACCAGGTACCACTGGTCGTTGACGGACTCGAGCGACGTGATCTGATCGCCCAGTGGAAGAAGCTGCGCTGTCACGCCGAGGCTGTAACCCAGCTGCGCCTGCCAGTCGACGATCGCCCCCGCCAGCCACGTGAACAGCGCGCCCATCGTGCCTCCCACGAAAAGGCCGATCACGAATCCGCTGATCGCGCCCGCGAACATCGCGCTGCGGATCGAGAGCCGGACGAGGTATTCGTTCACCATGCGGGACGCCTCCTCACCCGCGAGAGAGCAATGATCACCACCACCAGCAAAACGGCAGGAAGCGCCAGCCCATAGGCGACGTAGGGCAAGAGCAGCGCGTGGCGCGCAGTCGACGTGATCGGCGCCGCGATTCCCTTCGTCCTGACGGCAGGCGGTGGAGGTGGCGGCGCCGTGAGCGCGTAAGCATTTGTCACCACGCTGCCGACTGGGCGGAGCGACCCGTCGGGCCGGTAGAGGCCGAAGCGCTCGACGGTGATGCCCGTACGCTGCGTCCAGTAATCGTCCAGCGACCACCACACCGTCGCGCCGAGAAATCCATTCGACAGGGTGTCGAAGTCGGACGTCATCTGTGAGTAATACGCGTTGAACACGCGAACCTGCTGCTGCTCATCCGCAGCGTTGTCCGCCCAATGCCCGAACTCGAGGATGAGGATCGGCTTCTTCGGAAAGACCTTGTGGACCTGTGTCAGGAACGCCTGGATCGCCACGCCCGAAAGGCGGCCGCCATAGAGAACGCCGCTGTAGAGCGTGTAGCCCGCGACATCGAGGCCGGCGCTGGTGGTATCGGACGGGTCGATGCCATAAGCGGCCTGGCCCGTGAGGCGAGTGCCGTCGATGCGGCGGTCGAGGTCCCGCAGCGTCTTGAGCGCGGACACCCGCTCCGCATCGCCGGTCGACTCATTCGCAAACCCGTGGAACATCACGCTCGGGCGGTCGAAGTCGCGCAGGTCCATCTCGGCCAGCATCTGCTGCGCGATGCCGCGATCCGTCGCGATCGTGAAGGTCTGCGGCGTGTAGTGATACAGCGGGATCTCTTCCCACACGCCGATGCCGAGGCGGTCCGCGAGCAGCGGGAACAACTGGTCCGGCGGATGGTGATCGACCCGCACGAGGTCCGCGTGCACCCCAATCGCGCGGCGCAGCAAGCCTGCGATGTCGGCCGGCGAGGTCAGCGGCCCGCCGGTCGTCGTCGGTTTCTCCTCGTGCGCGGCGACGCCGGCGAAGACGATCGGCTGGCCGTTGAGCAGGAGTCGCGGCCCGGTGGAATCGACCCGGATCGATCGCAGGCCGAAGCTCGTGAAGAGGTTGTCGACCGCGACGTCGTCGGCGAGCACGGTCACCTGGAGGACGTAGAGCGCGGGCAGGCCGGGGCTCCACCGGTCCGCTGCCCGGATCGTGAACGGCGCGGCGACTCGAAACACCGAGTCGCCGGACACCGTTCCGAGGCCGAGGTTCTCGTCGAACAGTGTGTGGGCGTCGGGTGGGATGAGCGAGCTCGCGTCCGGACTGAGGAGATCGGCCTGGTTGACCTGCGCCGGCCAGAGCCGCACCTCGATCGCGTCCTTCACGGTTGCCGGCCCACGGTGCTGGAGCACGATCGACACGTCGGCGCCGTCGAGGTGCGGCGTGACATCGGCGCGCACGGCGCTGAGCGAGGGCAGCGACTCCATCCACACGTCGCCGACCACGCCGCCGTAATTCCACCAGTCGGCGAGACCCCAGGGCACGATGTCGTTGCGCGTCCCCCACTCCGGGTTGTCGACGCGGATGACGATGTAGTTTGTTCCGCCGGCGATAAGGGCCCGGGTGGCGTCGAGCGCAAACGGCGTGTCGCCACCCTCGTGGTAGCCGAGGTAGCGGCCGTTTAGCCAGACGTCAGCGACATAGCGGACGGCTCCGAGCTTCAGCATCGCGTACGTGCCCGACCAGGTCGCGGGCACGGAGAACTCGCGACGGTAGTAGCCCGAGCTCGTCGAGCGGTTGGGCGGAATGTTGAAGGTGCCCGGCACGTCGATGTTCGTCCAGGACGAGTCGTCGAACTGCGGCCCGGCCCTCTGCCCAAGCTCCCTCGTGATCCTGGGAAGGGCGTCCTTGCGGTTGGAAAAGCTCAGGCCTGGGTCGACGGGCTGGGGGTCGAATCGCCACGCCCCGTCCAGGTCCAGCTGCGTGCGCGGCTGGCGGTCGAAGGTGGGCACGGGCTGGCCCGACTCGAACGCCACGGGGCCGCCCGTGCCGTCCCGGAAGCCCAGGGTGGGCGCCAGATCGGCGTGGCTGCCGCTAGGCACCAGGCTGCACGCCGCGCCCAGAAGCGGCGCGGCGAGCACGACGATGAATCCGGCGGCACATTTGTTCGCCATCCGCTGGCCTCAATAGGGAACGCCCATGCGGACGTTCTAAGGCAAGGCGAGGGATGCGACCGCAGGGGCCGGAGCCTTCGCCGCGAAGGGCGCGCCTTCGAATCCTCGAACGATCAGCCAAGTCGCGAATGCAAGCTCCCAGAGGATGATCGGGATCACCAGGAGCTGCCCCGGCTCGAAGCCGCGCGTCGGGTCGCCGACGCCGAACGCCAGCCCGGTCGCCAGCATCGCGACGCCGAGCAGTCCCCACACCGAGATCGCACGCGGCACGAGGCGCGCGCGGTACAGAGCGACGCACAGGATCGGCGTGGCCACGATGTAGGCGAGCGCCGCCAGCCGGCCGGCCCAGAACTGCTGCGCCAGCGCCAGCTCGACCGAAGGCTTGAAGGTCGCGGCGTCGCCGCCTGAGGTCGCGTAGGCCTGGCTGAGTCCGAGCACCGAGAGAAGCGCAGCGGCGCCGGCGAGGAGGAGCACAGCCTCGACGACCTTGAAAGCCAGATATCCGAGGGCAAGTCCGTGGTTGTGACGCGTCAGGACCGGATAGAGAAGAACCGCGTAGCCGATGATCGCGGCATCGTTGACATGCGCGACCAGCGTCCCGACGACGACTTGCGTCGCGTGCGGATACATCACGGTCAGCGCGTTGGCGCTCGATGGGATGAAACCCATGATCGCGCTGCCCGCCAGCGTGACCAGGTTGCTGATCCAGAACAACGCCCCTACCGCAATCGCCGTCCGCCTCAACCCCATGTTTCCCATCAGACCTGCTCCTCAATAAAGACTTGGTTTCGTACGCCGTACGATAATCCGTACAGCGTACGATTGTCAAGTGGCAGGCCTGACCCGGGAGCTCGTAATGAAGGCGGCAGTCGAGCTGGCCGACCGCGGCGGCATCGAGTCGCTGACGATGCGGCAGCTCGGCGAGCACCTCGGCGCTGGAGCGATGTCGGTCTATTACCACGTGGCCAACAAGGACGCCCTTCTCGACGGCATGGTCGACGTCGTCTTCGCCGAGATCGAGCTGCCGCGGCAAGGCGTCGACTGGAAGCGTGCGTTGCGGCGCAGGGCTGTCTCGACGCGCGGGGTGCTCAAGCGCCATCCCTGGGCGCTGGGGCGAATGGAGGCAACGCGCTCCCCCGGACCCAACGACCTGCGACTGCACGATGCGGTCCTCGGCTGCCTGCGGCGCGCCGGCTTCTCCGTTGCCGCCGCCGTCCAGGCCTACTCGGTGCAGGACGCGTACATATACGGCTTCGCGCTCCAGGAGCGGACGGTCGGGTTTGGCACGCGGAACGAGTTCGCGCGGAGCGCACGCAAGCGGGTCAGGGAGGTCGAGGCCACGCTGGACGATGCGGCGCGGATCTATCCGCACCTCGCCGA
>DATEHQ010000185.1:0-2418 GCA_035279525.1 Candidatus Dormiibacterota bacterium | reverse complement strand
GCTGCGGCTGCTCGGCACGCTGGAGCGGCACGCCCTGGTCGAGCGCGACCCGCGCACGGCCCGCTACCGCCTCGGCCGTCGCCTGCCCCAGCTGGCGAGCGTGGTCACGGGCGAGTTCGATCTCCGCGACCTTGCCCGGCCGGCGTGCGAGCAGCTCGCGAGAGCCTCCGGGGAGACCGCGACCTTCGAGCTCCTGATCGACGGTGACATCGTCCCCATCGAGCAGGCGACCGCATCCAACTCGGTGGTGACCGTGAGCTGGCTCGGGCGCCGGTACCCGGTCCACTGCACCGCCAGCGGCAAGGCCTTCCTCGCCTTCGGGCCGGCCGCGGCCAGGGAGCGCCTGCTGGCCGGCCGGCTGGACAAGATCACCCCGCGGACGATCACGAGCCGCCGTGAGCTCGAGTCCGAGCTTGACGAAGCCCGGCGGTCGGGCGTGGCCCGGACGCACGAGGAGCTGGAGATGGGCCTGGACGCCGTGGCCGCCCCGGTTTTCGGTTCGGACGGGGCAATGGTCGCCGCCCTTGACGTCTCGGGCCCGGCGCACCGGCTCCGGGAGCGCAGGGACCTCGACCGCCTGACGATCGAGGCCGCGGCCGGCCTCTCGCGCAAGCTGGGCTTCCGCGACAAACCCCGCTGAAACCCGCGATCCATACAGGATTAACCGGCGCCTAACTGAAATCAACGGCACGCCCGAATTCCATCCTTGCAACGCAGGCAGACTGCCGCCATCATTGGCCTGCCACCGGTTGCTTTTCGCCCTGTGACGGGGCCTTTCTTGGAGGGGAGAACGGAGCATGAAGTTGGGTAATGTCTGGCGCCACCTTGCACTTGGTGTGGTGGCCGTTTTCGTCGTCGCCGCGTGCGGCAGCTCGAACAGCAGCGGCTCGTCTTCGTGCAGCGAGTCCACCGCCAAGACGGCGACCTCTGCGTCGGCGTGCGGCGGCATGGACGCCCTCATCGCGGCGGCCAAGGCCGAGGGCCGGCTCAACGTGATCGCCCTCCCGCGTGACTGGGCGAACTACGGCGCCATCCTCGACAAGTTCACCGCGACCTACGGCATCCCGATCACGTCGGACAACCCCGACGGATCGAGCCAGGACGAGGTGAACGCGGTCCAGCAGCTCGGCACCACCAGCCGCGCGCCGGATGTCCTCGACATCGGCATGGCCGTCGCGCTGGCCAACACCAACCTTTTCGCCCCGTACAAGGTCTCGACCTGGGCCGACATCCTGGACACCCAGAAGGAGTCCACCGGGCTGTGGTTCCAGGACTACGGCGGCTTCATGTCGGTCGGCTATGACTCGCAGAAGGTGCCGACGATCTCGAGCTTCGACGACCTCCTCGGATCGGCGTTCAAGGGCAAGGTCGCGCTCAACGGCGACCCAACCAAGGCGAACGCGGCGCTCAACGGCGTGATGATGGCGAACCTGGCCGAGGGCGGGACCCTGGACGACATCAGCAAGGGCGTCGACTTCTTCCACCGCCTGAAGGCGGCGGGCAACTTCACCCCGGTCCAGGCCACGACGGCGACCGTGAAGAACGGTACGACCCCGGTCGTGCTCGACTGGGACTACCTCTCGGCCGCCCACGGCACCGACGTGCCGACGTGGAAAGTCTTCGTTCCGAACAACGCGATCCTCGGCGGCTACTACGCGCAGGCCGTCAACAAGACGGCTCCGCACCCGGCCGCGGCCCGGCTGTGGGAGGAGTTCCTCTACTCCAACGCCGGCCAGAACCTGTGGCTCGCCGGCCTCGCCCGGCCCGTGCGACAGGCCGCTATGCAAAAGGATGGGTCCATCGACGCCGCGGCGGCGGCCAAGCTGCCTCCGGTCAACGGCACTCCGAAGTTCTTGAGCGACACGCAGGCGACAGCGGCGAAGAACTACCTCGTCGCCCACTGGCTGACGGCGATTTCTTGACGATCGCCGGAAGTCCGGCCGTAGCAACCCGCGTCGGCCGCCCAATCCTGGGCGGCCGGCGATTCTCCCTTGACTGGGTGGGCGCGCTCCCCTTTTTCGTCTACGTGGCGGCCTTCCTGCTCCTGCCCACCGCGATCGTCGCCATCGGCGCCTTCTTCGACGCCAACAACGCCTTCACCCTCGACAATTTCGCCCACCTGTCGCGGTCGTATGTCCTGAAGTCGACGTTCGAGACGACCCTGGTCGCGGCCATCACCGCGGTCCTCGGCGCTGTCTTCGGCTCACTACTCGCCTACGCGATCGTGACGGGAAATCCGAACGGCATACTCCGCCGCCTCCTGGTCTCCGCGTCCGGGGTTCTGGCCCAGTTCGGAGGCGTGACGCTCGCGTTTGCGTTCATCGCCAGCGTCGGCCCTGCGGGTTTCGTCTACCTCTTCGCTCAGTCCCATGGGTTCAACTACTACGCAGGGGGCATCTGGCTGTTCGACATACCTGG
>DATEHQ010000184.1:0-35176 GCA_035279525.1 Candidatus Dormiibacterota bacterium | reverse complement strand
GATCCCTGCCGCACGAGCTCGCGCCACCAGGTCGAAATAAAAGCGGTTGTCGAAGAAGAGCTGCGTGATCAGAAAGTCAGCCCCGGACTCGACCTTCAGGCGCATGTAGCGGAACTCGTGCTCGAGGTCTGGGCTCTCGGGGTGCGTTTCTGTGCTGCACGCGGCGCCGATGCCGAAACGGTACCCGCTGTGCTTGACGAGATCGATCAAGTCGCTGGCGTGCTTGAGCTGCGGGTCAACCGGGACGAACGGCTCGCCTGCGGCCGGCGGAACGCCGCGCAGCGTGAGCACGTTCGCCACCCCTTCGCGCTCCATCCAGTTGAGGATCTGCCGCGTCCGGTCGGCTGTGTTGGCGCACGTGAGGTGGGCCATCGCCTCGATGTGGTAGTGGCGCTTGATGCGGGTTACCAGGTCGAGCGTCTTCTCGCCTGTAGCCACGCGATACGTGACCGAGACCCAGTCTGGCGCGTGGCCCGCAAGCGCCGCGACCGTCCGCTCCAGCGCGTCGACCTCAGTCTCGTCGCGAGGCGCCATGAACTCGAACGAGATGGTGGGCCGGCTTCGAGCAAGCATGTCGGCGATGCGCATTTGGGTGCGGGAACTTTACCAAGACGCTACCTTCCCGAAGGAGAGCAGCGGCGCTTGCCCCGCCGAAGGCCGGGTCGGCTTCGCCGACGCCGCGATGAGAGGAAACCGCCTGGTTTCCTCCCATTACAAAGACGTGAACTTCCTTCCCGGAGTCGAGCGCGCGGTCGACGGTGGTTCGAGTCCCCTTCGACGCCCCGTCCCAGAACGCGACCAGGACGTCGCACGTGTCGATCAGCTTCTGATTGCGCTGGGCGGACCTACCCGGATCGGACAGCTCCTCGAACGAGGCAGGCATCACCTGCACCGCGATGCCCTTCGCCCGCGCCGCCCTGGTGGCCGCGGCGTCCACGCCGCTCGCGCTTCCGGTGACGATCGACGCCCCTGGCGGCAGCGAGTTCACGTAATCGGTCACTCGCGGCGCGTCGGCGAAGCGCCGGCTGCCGACGATGGCGATGCGCATCAAGTCGCCGCTGATTCAGCCGGCGGCGGAGCCGCTCTTCCCGATGTTCTTGATGTTCTTCTCGAACATCGCCCGCAGCTTCTGCGCCTGGCGGTCGTACGCCTCGGGGTCGGGCCAGCTGTCGCGCGTGTCGAGCACCTCGCGCGGGACGCCCGGCACGCGGTTGGGGATGTGCAGACCGAAAACCGGGTCGACGTGAGTCGTGACGCCACGCAGGTCGCCCTGCAGGACCGCCCGGACGATGGCGCGCGTATGCCCGATCGACATCCGCTCGCCCACGCCGAAAGGTCCACCGACCCATCCGGTGTTCAGCATCCACACCTCCGCGTGATGCCGCTTGATGCGCTCGATGAGCATGTCCGCGTAACGCTCTGGCGGCAGGACGAGGAATGGCGCGGCGAAGCACGTGCTGAAGATCGGCTCAGGTTCCGTCACGCCGCGCTCGGTCCCCGCGACCTTCGCGGTGTAGCCCGACAGGAAGTAGTGGCGGACCTGTTCCTCTTCCAGCCGTGCCACCGGTGGCAGCACGCCGTACGCATCGGCCGAGAGAAACAGGATGTTGTGCGGATGGCTGCCCGTGCCGCTGAGCACCGCGTTGGGGATCAGGTCGATGGGATACGCGGCGCGGGTGTTCTCGGTCTTTTCGTCCGAGTCGTAGTCCGGGATGCGAGTTCGCGGGTCGAAGACGACGTTCTCGAGGATCGTGCCGAAGCTCTCCGTGGCGGCGAAGATCTCCGGCTCCGACTCCTTCTTGATCCGGATTGTCTTCGCGTAGCACCCGCCCTCGAAGTTGAACACGCCGCGATCGCTCCAACCGTGCTCGTCGTCGCCGATGAGCCGGCGCGAAGGCTCCGCGGACAGGGTCGTCTTGCCCGTGCCGCTGAGGCCGAAGAAGAGCGCCACGTCAGAGCCATCAGGATTTGCGTTCGCCGAGCAGTGCATCGGGAACACGCTCTGCGCCGGGAGCAGGTAGTTCAGCGCCGTGAAGATCGACTTCTTGATCTCGCCCGCGTAACCGGTCCCGCCGATGATGACGATGCGGCGCCCGAGGTTGACCAGGATGAACGTCTCGCTGTGCGTCCCGTCGACAGCCGGGTCGGCCTTCACCGACGGGAGTGAGATGACCGTGAAGTCAGGTTCGAAGCTCACCAGCTCGTCGGCCGCCGGCCGGATGAAGAGGTTGCGCGCGAAGAGGCTGTGCCAGGCAAGCTCGGAGATGACGCGCACCCGGAGCCGGAAACGCGGGTCGGCGCAGGCGAACACGTCCTGCGTGTAGACCTCGTGCGTGTCGATGAACTGCTCCATGCGCTGCAGCAGGCGGTCGAATTTCTCGGATGCGATCGGCTGGTTGCCGGGATGCCACCAGATGGCGTCCTGGCTGGTCGGCTCCTTGACGAAGAACTTGTCCTTGGGGGAGCGGCCGGTGTGCTTGCCCGTCTCGGCCGTCAGGGCGCCGGAGGAGACGATGACCGCCTCGTCGCGCCTCACGGCGTGCTCGTAAAGGGCCGCCGCGACCAGGTTTCCGCGCTCGACGGCGACCTTGTTGGTTATGGCCACAGTCTCAGGATAGGCAATCAGCAGGTCTCAGACCTGCCCGCGCCTGGCGCGCGAACGGCGGCAGCCGGGCTACGCGATGCGGGCGCGCCGGTTGCTGGCGCGGCGGCGCTGCTTGCCGCTCACGTAGTCGACCAGGATGTACTCGCCGAGGCGGTCAGGCGAGACGAAGAACGCCCGTCCCTTGTTGATCCGCGTCATCTGGTTGATGAACTCCGTCAGGTAGGGGCCTCGCTCGAGCATGAACGTGTTGATCACTATGCGGTCGCGGGTCAGGCGCTTCACCTCGCGCAGCGTCTGCTGGATCGTCTTGAAGGTCGGCGGGTACGCGAACTGCGCCCGGCCGTTGTCCTCCAGGTGGGCTGTCGGCTCGCCGTCCGTGATCATGATCACCTGCCGGTTGCCGCGGTGCCTGGCCAGCAAGGAGCGCGCCAGCTGGAACCCGTGCTGCATGTTGGTCCCGTAGACGTAGTCGTTGAGCGCGAGCTGCGGCAGGGTCTGCGGCTTGAGCTCGACCGCGTAGTTGGAGAAGCCCACGACATAGAGGGAGTCGCGCGGGTACTGGCTGCGGATCAGCGAGTCGAGCGCGATCGCCACCTTCTTGGCGGCGAGAAAGCAGCCGCGCAGGAACATCGAGCGGCTCATGTCGATCATCAGCACGGTCGAGGCCTGTGTGACGTGCTCCGTACGGTGGACTACAAAGTCCTGCGGCGCCATCTTCACGGGCACTTTCGGACCTTCCCGGACGATGGCGTTGAAGAGCGTCTCCTTCATGTCGAGCAGGAAGGGGTCGCCGTACTCGTAGACCTTGAGCTCGTCGGAAGCGTCATTGCCGAGTCCGCCCCTCCACAGCTGGTGCTGGCCCATGCGAGTCTTCTTCAGCTGGTCGAATATGTCGCGCAGCGCTGACTGTCCGATGCGTCGCATCCCGCGCGGCGTGAGCTCCATGCGCCGGCCCTTGCGCTCCACGTAGCCCGCCTTCTCCAGCACGTCGGTCACCTTGTGCAGCTGATCAAGGGCCTGTCGAGCCTCGGGACCCAGCAGCTCCTGCGCGAGCGAGCGGTCGATGTCGTCGGGCCGGAAGCTGCCTCGCTCCAGCTGCGACTCGAGCCGGTCCATCTGCTGGAGCCGCTCCATCAGCCCCATCGCCTCGCCCATGCTCAGCGGGTCCTCGCCGAAGAACGGGTAGCGCTCGCTCAGCTCGGACGGCGGCATCATCGCCTGCATGAAACCCGACAGGCGGGCCAGCTCGAGGCGCAGCGAGTCGTCCTGGAGCAGCGCGTCCATCATCTGGCGCAGCTCTTCACGCGCCTCAGGACTCAGGCTCTGCAAGAGGGACTGCATCTGCGCCATCTGGCGCTGGAGGTGCTCGAGGAGCTCGTCGAGGCTGTTGATCCCGGGCGGGAACATGTCGCCGAAGCGCTCCATGAAGCCGTTGAAGTCGGGAGTGCGGCCCTCCATCCGCTGCTCGAGCATCTTGTTCAGCTCACGCACCATGTCGCGGACACGCGAGAGGTCCTGGCCCTGCATCTGCTGGATCGATCCCTTCATGCCCTGGAACATCTGGTCGACCATCTGCTTCTGCAGCTGCTGCATCAGCTCCTCGAACTTCTGCCGTGCCGCATCGTCGACGAACTCGTAGTTGCGGAGCCCCTTGACACGGCCGCCGAGGTCGTCGGGCAGCCTGTCGAGCTGGTCGTTGCGCTGGGCGGCGATGCGGTCGATCAGCTTGCGGGCCTCGGGCGTCGGGGCTTCGTCGCGCCGGCGCTGGATGCCGGCCCGCTCGGTGTCGACGACCTCCTGCAGCTTTTCGCGCAGCTGGTCCACCGTCGAGTCGAGGTTGTAGCGCCCAAGCTCGCGCTCGCGCGCCTCGCGCAGCTGCTTCAGCAACTGCTCCAGGCCCGGCATGTTCGGGGAGCCCCAGCGCAGCAGCCGCTGCAGGGCGGCGTTGAGGTCGCCGTAATTCATCAGGTCGTCGGAGAGCGCGTCGAGGACGTCACCCGCGTCGAGGTCGTCCAGCTTCTGCGTCCCGTCCCATCGGGAGTAGCGGAACTTCACCCGATCACGCTAGCAGGCCGCCAACCCCCCAGCTCACGTTCGATCGCGCGCGCCGCGCGCAGCGCCGTGAGGTCGTTGAAGTTCCGGGCCACGACCTGCACCCCGATCGGCATGCCCTCCGGCGAGGTACCGGCGCGCACCACGGCGCAGGGGTTGCCGGTGAGGCTGTACGGGACCGTGTAGCTGAACTGGTGGTCCCCCGCGACCTTGATCCTGTACAGCGGCGCGACGTCGGGGCCGACGGGGCTCAGGACGAGGTCGAAACGCGACATGAACTTGAGCAGCTCGGTGCGGAATGCGTCCCAGCGCTTGTACATGCGCCCGTGGCTCATGTGCCTCAGGCCCCAGTAACCCTGCGTGACCTGCCATGCCTCCGTCAGCGCCGGCGGGCGCTCCTCGGTGACCACGCAGCCCGCCGAAGATAGAGCCTTCGCCGCCGCCCGCACCGTCGCGGCGACCGCATGCGTCGGCTTCGCCATCCCGTCGTCCGCGTACCACGCCACCCTGAGGCCCGGCAGCCTCGGCGTTCGCTTCGGCAGCGGGACGGGCACGACGCCCGAATCGATCCCGTCGGGACCGGCCAGGACCGGGAGCACGAGCGCCAGGTCCGAGACGTAGCGGGCCATCGGACCGGCCTGGCTGCGCGGATCGCTCAGCCCGCCGGGGAGGGCGTAGGCGCCGGTCACCGGGACCAGGCCCGCGGTCGGCTTGAGGGCGGCTATGCCGCAGTAGTGAGCCGGCATCCGGATGCTTCCGCCTGAGTCGCTTCCCAGGCCGAGGGGCGAGCCGGCGGCGGCGATGATCGACGCCTCGCCGCTGCTGCTGCCGCCAGGTGTGCGGTTGATGTCGTACGGGTTGCGCGTACCGCCGTGGACCGAGTTCCAGCTCTCCTCGCCGGCGCCGGCGGGTGGACAGTTGGTCTTGCCGATCAGGATGGCGCCGGCCCGCCGCATGCGCGCGATGACGGTCGCGTCGTGGTCGGCGATGTTCGTGCGCAGCATGCGGAGCCCGGCTGTCGTGGGAAGGCCCGCCGTGTCGAAGATGTCCTTGGCCGTGAAGGGAACGCCGTGCAGCGGGCCGAGCCCGCTCTTCCGTTTGTTCCGGCGGTCGGCCGACCGGGCTTCCTTGATCGCGCTCTCGGCCGTCGCAAAGACGACCGCGTTGAGCCTCGGGTTGATCGTGTGGATGTGCTCCAGGTGCGCCCGGACCACCTCCAGTGAGGAGACCTCCTTCGACCTGATGGCGCGAGCCAGCCAGCCGGCCGATGCTCCGATGACGTCTCTCACGGAGGCACGAGCTTAGAGGCTCGCTGCCGGATTTGAACCGAGTTTGGCCCTAGATCGTGTCTCCCGGCTTGATGTCGAGCACCTTGACGCCGTTTCCGACCAGCTCCTGGAGAGCGCTCGGACGCCCGGTCAGGATGGGGAACGTGGCGAAGTGCATCGGCACGACGGTCTTGACCCCCAGCAGCTGGACGGCCCTGGCGGCCCGTTCGGGGCCCATCGTGTACCAGTCGCCGATGGGCAGGAAAGCCACGTCGAGCTTCGCCAGCTCGCCGATCAGGGCCATGTCGCCGAACACGTCGGTGTCGCCGGCGAAGTAGATCGTGTAGCCGTTTTCGAACTCGATGACGAGACCGCACGCCTCACCGCCGTAGACCACCTTGTCGCCATCGTTGATGCCGCACGAGTGCTCGGCGTGGACGAGCGTGACGCGAATGCCGTCGACCTCGACCGTTCCGCCCTTGTTGCCCGCCATCACCGTGTCCGCCGCTATCCCTTTGGACTGCAGCCAATTGCCCAGTTCGGCGATGCACACGATCCGGGGTTTGGTCGCCCTGGCGATCTCGACGGCGTCGGCGATGTGGTCGAAATGGCCGTGCGTGATGAGCATCAGGTCGCAGCGGTCCCACTTCTTGACGTTTTCGGGTGCCGCCGGGTTGCCGTTGAACCAGGGGTCGATGATGATCTCCTTCCCCTTCGCGCTCTTGACCTTCCACGTCCCGTGTCCGACCCACGTGAAGCTGACGTCACGATTCAGCGCCATGCCTGCTCCCCCCAGAGAAAACTGTCGCGGAAAACCTGATTCTGGCACAGGCTTTGGCGCTCGATCGATGACGCTACACTCCGGCAACCCAGATGTTTGTGGTCGTCGGGTCGGGACCTGCGGGCGTCGCGTGCGCGCACGCGCTGCTCCAGGGAGGCGCGACCGTCACCATGCTCGACGCCGGAATCGAGCTCGACCCTGACAGACGCAATCGCGTCATGCACCTGCGTGCGAAGTCCGCGTCGCAGTGGAAACCCGATGAGCTGGCCTTCCTGCGCAAGGGTGTCGAGGTCTCGGGCGCGGGCATCCCGCTCAAGCTCGCCTACGGCTCCTCCTTTCCATATGGCGATCCCGGGTGGCCGCCCATCGCGCAGGACGGAGTCGATGGAAAGCCCTCGTTCGCGCGTGGCGGGCTCAGCAACGTCTGGGGCGCGAGCGTGCTGCCCTTTCGCGCCGAAGAGATGGAGGGCTGGCCGATCGGCCGCGAGGACCTGGCGCCGCACTACCGCGCGGTGCTCGGGTTCATGCCGTTCGCCGCGCGCAGTGACGGCCTCGCCGGCTCGTTTCCGCTCTTTCACGACCATCCAGGCCGGCTCGAGAACAGCCGCCAGGGGACTGCCTTGCTCGCCGACCTCGAACGATCGCGCTCCACGCTGCGTTCACACGGCGTCGAGTTCGGCGCGTCGCGCCTGGCGGTGCGGGCCGCGTCGAAGGGCGGCCCCGGGTGCGTCTACTGCGGGCTCTGCATGTACGGCTGCCCGTACGACTACATCTACAACTCGGCCCGCACGCTCGATGCGCTGCGCGAGAATCCGAGGTTCACCTACCGCTCGGGAGTCCTGGTCGAGAGCCTGGAGGAGGGCGACCACGGCGTGCAGCTCGTCGCGCGCGAGCTCAGCGGCGCGCCGGCCGGCGTGCGTGCCGACCGGGTGTTCATCGCGTGCGGCGTCTTTTCCACTGCGCGCATCGTGCTGTCGTCGCTCGATGCATACGAGCAGACGGTGAAGGCGACCGACAACTGCTATTTCCTGCTGCCGCTGCTCCGCTACCGCAAGCAGAGGCACGTCGCGCGTGAGCCACTCCACACGCTCGCGCAAGTTTTCCTGGAGGTGAACGACCCCGCGGTCGGGCCCCACGTCGCGCACCTGCAGGTCTACTCGTTCAACGAGCTGTACCGGCGGCAGTTTCAAAACATGTTCGGCCCCCTTGGTGGAGTCGCCGATCGCTTGCTGACCGGCCGCACGCTGATCGTGCAGGGCTACCTTCATTCGGAGCTGTCGCCCGGCATCGAGCTCACGCTGCACAGAGAAGGTCGTCTGGAGCTCGCCGTGTCACCGAACGACCGGACGCGCCATGCGTTGACGGCGCTCAAACGACGGCTGTGGTTGGAACGCAGCTCGCTGCGGGCGTGGCCGCTGTCCCAGGCGCTGCGCGTGGGGCGTCCCGGACGCGGCTTCCACACCGGCGGCACGTTTCCCATGCGAGCGCAGCCCCGGCGGCTGGAGTCGGACGCCCTCGGCACGCCGCATGGCTTTACGCGCGTACACGTCGTCGACTCGAGCGTCTTGCCCACACTCCCCGCGACCACCATCACCCTGAGCGTGATGGCCAACGCTCATCGCATCGGCGCCGCGGTGGTCGAATGAACGCAGCCGGCTCGAAGCGCGTAGCTATCACAGGCGCCTCGGGCTACGTCGGGTCCGCGCTGGCGAGGCGCTTCGAGCGCGACGGCTGGACGGTGACCGGATTCTCGCGTAGCGCGGCGGGCGAGGTTCGGTTTCGGCTCGGCGAGGACGTCGACCCTGACGCCTTTCGATCGCGCCGGATCGATGCGCTCGTGCACACGGCGTATGACTTCACGCCGGTGGACTGGAAAGACATTCGCCACGTCAACGTGGTCGGTTCACAGAAATTGCTCGCCGCCGCGAAAGCCGGCGGAGCCTCGAGGATGGTCGTGCTCTCCTCGATCAGCGCATTCCGCGGGTGCCGGTCGCTGTACGGGCGGGCGAAGCTCGAGATCGAGGAGGCGGCCTCCGACGCCGGCGCGGCGGTTGTGAGGCCGGGTCTCGTCTTCGTCGACTCGGGCGAGCAGGCCGGCGGCATGTACGGAAGCCTGCTCAGGAGCGCGCGAGCTTCGCTGGTGCCCATGATCGACGGCGGCGCCCACTGCCAGTACCTCATCCACGTCGACGATCTCTACACCCTCATCAGCGGTCTGTGCTCAGGCCGCATCGCCGCCCCCGACCATCCCTTCACCGCCGCCTCGCCGCGCTGCTGGACCATGCGCGAGCTGGTCGGTGCGCTCGCGCTCAAGCAGGGTGCGCGACCGAGGTTCGTGAGCGTGCCCTGGCGGGTTGTCTGGCTCGGCCTCAAGGCCGCTGAAACCGCCCGGCTGCGCCGTGGCTACCGGAGCGACAGCGTGCTCAGCCTGGTCCACCAGGACCCGCGACCGGACTTCTCGACGCTCCACAAGCTCGGCGTCACGCCGCGGGAGTTCTCCGCCTAGACCGGCGCACCCGACCACTACGATGCGCCCCGTGCCACCCGTGCTCCGGCGCGTCCTCGCTCGACCTCTGCTTTGGTGGCTGATCGCGGCGGTCTTCTTCGTGCACGACGTCGTCGGAAACCTCTACAGCGCGCACCGTCCGGACGCGTTCTCCGTGATACAGGCAGGCGGCCGATGGCTTCACGACCCGGGGGCGATCTATGCCGAAACGGCGCGCCACCTCGCGCAGACGGGGTTCGTGCCGATCATCGGCCTCATCCGCCCGCCAGCGGTTGCCATGCTGGGGGCGCCGTTCTCGCTCCTGCCCACGTCATGGCAGGAGCCCGCCTTCACGCTGGTCGACGCTCTGGCCGCGCTGGCCGCGCTGCTGATCGTCGAGCGTCACGCGACTCGCGCCCCGCTCGAGCGCGCGGTGTTCTGGGCGATCGCGCTCTACGCGCCGCCCCTCTTCGCCGAGATCAACGCGGGCCAGATAGGAGGGTTCGTCCTGATCCTGGCCTGCGGTGCCATGGTGACGATCCGCGGCAGGCCGGGACTGTCAGGTGCGCTGGTCGCCGCTGCATCGTCGCTCAAGCTCTACCCGGCCCTGATGGTCCTGGGCGCGCGCAAGCGGTGGCCTCCGTTCGTGATCGCCGCTGTCATCGCAGGTGTGCTGATCAACCTGGTCGCGATCCTTCCCCTGGGGCTCGGCGGCGCGTGGAGCTACGTGACGGCGGTGCTCATCCCTTCGCTGAAAGCGCCGAACCCCGACTGCGCGCAAACGTCGGTGGTGACGCTGTTCGGGCGCTCGATCGGGGGCGACCCCTACCCGATGATCAATTCGAGCGGCGGAATCACGATGTTCCATTCGCCACTGCATCTGGGTGTGGTCGCGACTGTCCTGACAGCCATCACGCTGGTCGCTGTGGTCGTGGGCGCCGTCCTGGGCGCGCGCGCCAGCGGTTGGAACCCCGTCTACGGCGCGGCGCTCGGGCTCGGCCTCGGCGCGATCCTGCCGGGCGAGGTCAACCCCTACCAGTACCTGCCGCTGATGCCGCTGGCCCTGATGGTCACCGTGGCCGCCCTGCGCAAGCGCAGCTGGAGGTTGCTCGTCCCGGTCGCCGCCGGTTTGCTCACGTGGCTGCAGCAGCCCTGCTACCTGCCATTTCCCAACCTGTGGACGATCGGCGCGCTGCTGATCTTCGCGGCCTGCATCGCCGCGGCCGACGAGTTCCGCTCCGAAGCTACTCGGTAGGCGCGCGTTTTCCGCGCGCGCCGTCACGCGACAGCCAGGTCGGGTCCTTCAAGAAATCGATGAACTCGGTGACCGAGCTCGGCAGCCGCCGCCGCCGCAGGTGCACGATGTGCCAGTCGCGGCGGATCGGAAAACCCGTGACGTCCAGCTCGACCAACCTGCCGCCGGCCAGCTCGAGCGCGCACGCGTAGCGCGACAGCACCGCCAACCCGAGACCCGACTCGACCGCGTGCTTGATCGCACCGTTCGAGCCGAGCTCCATCGCGACTCTCAACCTCGCGCCGGCCTTCCGCGCGGCCTTCTCCAGTGACAGCCGGCTGCCCGAAGCGGGCTCGCGCATCACGAAAGGAAGGTCGGACAGGTCCTTCAGCGAAAGCCCGCGACGTGAGGCCAGGGCATGCCCTGCCGGAGCGACCACGACGAGCTCGTCGCTGAGGAACGGGATGATCGCGAGGTCAGGCTCCTTGAGGGCTGGGCCCACGACCGCCAGGTCGAGCTCGTTGCGCAGCACCTGCTTCTGCACCTGCTCTCGTGCGCCGATCTCGAGCGAGATGACAAGGCCCGGGTGCAGCTTCTTGAACGCGCCGAGCGCCGCGGGCAGCAGGTAGATGCCAACCGTCGTGCTCGCTCCGACGCGAAGGCTGCCGCGCCTGATGCCGCGCATCTCCTCCATCACGAGTGCCGCCTCGTCGACCACGTCGAGCGTGCGCCGCGCGTAGCCGTACAACACCGTCCCGGCCTCGGTCAGCTGCACGCGCTTGCCGAGGCGGTCGAGCAGCGGCAGGCCGAGGGTCTCCTCGAGCTCCTTCACCTGGTACGAAACAGAGGGCTGGCTGAGCTTCAACTTCTGCGCCGCCAGGCTGAAGCTGTTGAGGTCCGCGACCGTCTTGAAAGTGCGCAGCTGACGCAGCGTCACCGCGTGTTCGAGGTCGATCTCGCCCGCGCGGCCGGACTCGGGCACGGCGCCTACGATATGCAATATGGCCGCCCGGAAGCCGCGTCAGCTTTCGCCTGTGCGCAGGACGACTCCGACCCTGGAAGGAGTCGAAGCACCCGAGCGCGCCGCGACGACCGTCTCCGAACAGAAGATCAACCAGTACCGCAAGCGGCGCTACCAGGCGCTGCACGCGGAAACCGAGGCAGCCAACCGGCGCCGCGCGGCCGGCAAAGCCACGGCGCGCGACCGCATCGAGATGCTGCTCGACGCAGGGTCGTTCGTCGAGCTCGACGTTTTCGCCGCGCACCGCGCGCATGGATTCGGCATGGAGGAGCGCAGGATCTCGGGCGACGGGGTGGTCGCGGGTTTTGGCGAGATCGACCGCCGGCCCGTCGCGGTTTACGCGTATGACGCGACAGTCTTCGGCGGTTCACTCGGCGAGGTCACCGCGGAAAAGATCGTCAAGGTGCAGGAGCTCGCGCTGCGCAATCGCGTGCCCGTGATCGGCATCAACGACTCGGGCGGCGCGCGCATCCAGGAGGGCGTCGTCGCGCTCGCCGGCTACGCCGACATCTTCTTTCGCAACGTGCGCTCGTCGGGTGTGATCCCGCAGATCAGCGTCATCGCAGGTCCCTGCACGGGTGGAGCGGTCTATTCCCCGGCGATCACCGACTTCATCTTCATAGTCGCCGGGCAGGGGTACATGTTCATCACGGGCCCTGAGGTCATCCGCGTCGTGACAGGAGAGGCCGTTTCCTTCGACGAGCTGGGCGGTGGTGACGTGCACAACGCGACATCAGGCGTCGCCCACTTCCAGCCGCGGTCAGAGCAGGCCTGCGCGGACGGCGTGCGCAAGCTGCTGTCGTACCTGCCTTCGTCCAACAACGAGCGACCGCCTTTCGTCCCGACCACCGACGACCTGGAGCGTGCCGACGTCGAGCTGCAGACCATCGTGCCCGAGTCTCCGAACAAGCCTTACGACATGCGCGAGGTCGTTTCGCGGGTCCTGGACGGGCGTGAGTTTTTCGAGGTGCAGCCCTTTTTCGCGCAGAACATAGTCGTCGGGCTCGGGCGGCTGGGCGGCCATGTGGTCGGGATCGTCGGCAACCAGCCGAAGGTCCTGGCGGGCGCGATCGACATCAACGCCTCGGTGAAGGCTGCGCGGTTCATCCGCTTCTGCGACGCGTTCGGCATCCCGATCATCTCCTTTGTCGATGTGCCCGGCTATCTGCCGGGTCGCGACCAGGAGCACGGCGGGATCATCAGGCACGGCGCGAAGCTGCTCTACGCCTACGCCGAGGCCACGGTGCCCAAGCTCACGGTGATCACGAGGAAGGACTACGGCGGGGCCTACTGCGTCATGTCACCCAAGCAGATGGGGGCGGACCTGAACCTCGCATGGCCGACGGCCGAGATCGCGGTCATGGGGCCGGAGGCGGCGGTCAACATCATCTACAAGCGCGACCTCGCAGTCGCGCCGAACCCAGACGGGCGCCGCAAGGAGCTCGTCGCCGAGTACACCGCGCGATTCGCCAACCCGTACGTGGCCGCGGAGCGTGGCTACATCGATGACGTGATCGAGCCGAGCCAGACGCGGCGGGAGCTCGTCCGCGCGCTGCAGCTCTGCCTGCGCAAGACGGTGGAGCGGCCGCCGCGCAAGCACGGGAACATCCCGCTCTAGCCCCTACGCCGAGGAGGCGACCGAGGTTTTGGCGGCCTTCCGCTTCAGCACGTCCGACTTCTTGCAGAACTCGTCGACCGTGACGATGAACTCGGCGTGCGACCAGGTGAGTGGTGAGACCGAGAGCGGCGCGCCGGTGTTGGGATCGAGCTGCTCGCTGAGCAGGCCGCCGGGCAGCTGGTGGCGGATCGTCCAGTCGATGATGTCGCGCGCCGGCTGGAGCTCTGACACGTCCCGCGCGGTCGCGATGTACCACTGGGCGAGCCAGAGCGTGCACATGAACCAAGGGTTGCCGGGCACGCGGCGCGTGTCGGTCTCCACCCTGAAGTAGTAGTCGTCCGTGTAGCGCGCGATACCGCCGCAGGCGGCCTTGTTCGAAAGCTGCTCTGCGATGGCGTGCATCGTGTCGGTGACCCTCGGGTCGCCGGGCGGGTACATTCCGAAACGCCACAGGCCGTACAGCGCGCTGTCCAGGACCATGTCGAAGGTCACGGTTCCGTCGTCCTCGACGGTCACGCGACGTGCGAAGCGACCCAGGTCCGCCGTGTAGAGGTGCTTGTCCGCCGCCTCGCGCAACCTGTCCGACGCATCGCGATAGCGCACGTAGGCCCCGACGTCGCCGAACAGGTCAGCGAAATTTCGCGCCGCGTCGAGACCGCCCCACACAGCCCCGACCGTGAAAGCGTGCACGCCCCAGCGCTCCTCCCAGAGGTCCCACGAGGGCAGGGGAAGACCGTTGCGCTCGTCGATGTACGACACCATCCAGTCCGCCGCGGGCACGACCAGCGTCGAGTAGAGGCCGACCACGAAATCGAGGTTGTTGTGGACGTGGTAGTGCTGCCACAGCGACCACAGCACCAGCCCCGTCTCGTCCTCCTGTATCGGCAGCGTTCGCACACCGCGCGAGTCGATCCACGGAAGCCACGAGCTTCCCGGCAGTCCGTACGGCGTGTACTTGTGCAGGAAGAAGCCCTCCTCGACCAGCGCCTGCTGGCAGAAGAGGAAGAACTGGCGCGTCACGTCCTCGTGTCCGGCGCGGTCGAGCGCGTTCGCGACCAGCGCGCCGTCCCGCGGCCATACGTACGCGTATGTGTCCCGGGCGAACTTTGTGATGTCGAAGTCCGTGGAGGCGACGACGCCGCCATGGTTGTCGGCGTGGGTTCGCGCGGTCAGGATGCTGCGCCGGTACAGCTGGGTGGCCGCCGGGTTCACCTGCTCGTCGATGTGGCGGTGATCCTTCTCCGACCACACCTGCCAGTACGTGATGGTGCGCCCGCGGTAGGTGTCCGGCCCTCGATCGATGATGAGGTCCTGGCCGTAGGCCGTGACCTCGCTGAGCCTTGTGCCCATGCAGACCCAGTGCGTGATGGAGCGCGGCTGGTTCGGACCGGCCGGCTCGAGCTCGAAGCCGACCGTGCAGTCGACCGATCCCTGCTCGATCGGGTTCTTGCCCAAAACTCCGTCCTCCGCGTCGACCCAGGTGCCCTGCGCACCATTGCCCTTCTTTCCGTTGGCCCACGTCGCGATCCCCCAATCCGGCCAGCCCTGGCCGCCGACCAGGAAGTAGCGATTGGCCTTGTAGGCGATCACTCCGCGATGCCTTGGGTCGTAGGCGACGGTGTTCCCGATGTCGGAGCCCTCGATGTACCAGTCGTAGTGAAAGAAGACGCGCCCGGCCTTGAAGCCGGCCGACGACGTGACCTCGACGTTGCGGATGAACCAGTTGCGCGCGAGGTCGACGTAGTCCTCGAACCTGACGCTTATCCCCAGGCCGGGGTGGGACAGCGTCACGTCGCTGACCAGCGAATCGACCGCGTAGCCGAGCTTGCGGGTCCAGGCGGGATCCTCCAGCCAGGCGAACCGGCCGTCGATGAAAAAGCCCGTCCGGCACAGGTTGCCCATGGTCTGGTTCGCGTCCCCGACCCTCGGGAAGTAAAGATCGTGCACCGAGTAGTTGGCGTCGAAGCCCACGAGCACGTTGCCGTTTCCGATCACGAGGCTTCTGGGCACGGTCGCGGGCAATCCTAGTCCTGTTAACAGGCGGCATTCCCTTCCATGCCGGTGCGTGCCTACAATCGGCCGAGCACCAACCAACCCCACAGTCGATGGAGCACCGCGTCCTGGAATCGAACTCAGAACCGTTCGAGCAGCCGGTCCGGATCGTCGCCTCGCGCAAGCGACGCCGGACCGTGAGCGCGCGCATGCGGGCCGGGGTGCTCGAGCTCCTGGTGCCGGCCTCCATGCCGGTCGCCGAGAGGCAGCACTGGGCGGAGGTGATGGGCCGGAGGCTGCGCGGGCGAGCCGACCGCGGGCGGCCGGCGGATGAGCGTCTGATGCAGAGGGCCGTGGCTCTCAACGCGCGCCATTTCGATGGCCGGCTGCGGTGGAAGTCGATCGCCTTCGCCGAGATGCGGCACCAGTGGGGAAGCTGCAGCTTCACCGAAGGCACCATCCGCATCGCCAGGCGCGCCGCCGCCTTCCCCGACTGGGTGATCGACTACCTCCTGATGCACGAGCTCGCACACCTGGAGCACAGCGACCACGGCCCGGCCTTCCACGCCATGGAAGAGCGCTACCCGCTGGCCGAGCGTGCGCGCGGCTACCTGCTGGCGATGGATGAGCGCCCGCCCACTCCATAGACGCCGATATCGAGCGCCACGCCGCGGGGGAGGCCCGCGCGAACGACGCTAAGGGGTGAGGACTATCTTCGTCGCCTCGCGGGCATCGAACATCCGGTAGGCCTCCTCGGCCTGGTCCAGCTTCATCCGGTGGCTGATGATCGCGTCCGGCTTCAAGCGACCGGCGGCGATCAGGTCGAGCAGAGGCGCCATGTATTGCTGGACGTTGCACCAGCCGGCTCGGAAGGTGAGCGACTTCAGCCACATGCGCATGTAGGGAAACTCGCCAAGCACGCTGCTCGGGACACCGACCATCGAGACCGTGCCTCCGCCGCGAACGCTGTGGATCGCCGTGTCGACGGCCGACAGGAGTCCCACGCACTCGATGCTGGAGTCGGCGCCTACGCCTTCGGTCTGCGACTCGATCGCCTGCACCGGGTGCACCTGCGACGCGTTGATGGGGATGCCGCCAAGCTCCTGGGCGACCTCGAGGCGAGCGTCGACCATGTCGACCACGAAGACGCGGGCGGGGCCGAAGAGCTGCGAGCACATCGTCGCCATGAGCCCGACCGGGCCCGCGCCGACCACGGCCACCACGTCGCCCGGCTTGATCTCGGCGCGCTCGGCCCCGAAGAAGCCTGTGGCGAGGATGTCCCCGACGAAGATCGCCTGCTCGTCCGACACCTGCGCCGGGATCGGCTCCATCGTGGTGTCCGCGAGGGGGACCACGACGTACTCCGCCTGTCCCCCGCCGAGGCCGCCGAAGTATTCGCCATGTCCGAACGTCGCCTTGCTGACGCACTGGTTGAACCAGCCCTTGCGACAGAGAACGCAGTGACCGCACGCCGTGAAAAAGCTCGAGACCACGCGGTCGCCGGGCTTGAAGCGCTTGACCTCGGGACCGACCTCTTCGACGACGCCCACGAACTCGTGACCAAGCACAGCCCCCTGGTTCATGGGAGTGTGCCCGTGGAGGATGTGGAGGTCTGAGCCGCAGACCGCACCGAGGGTCACCCTGACCAGGGCATCGCCGGAGCTCTTGACGCTCGGCCGGGGTACGTCTACGACCTTGACGTCGCCCTCGCCCTGGAATGTCAGCGCCTTCACCTGAGTGTCCTGTTCGGGATTCTAGAGGCGCGCGTCCCAGGCCGCCCATAAGCTAGCCGGGTGCGGCTGAAAGGCGCCGTCGTCGTCATCACGGGCGCATCGAGCGGCATCGGCGAGGCAACGGCCTACGCCTTCGCCCGCAGCGGCGCGCGCCTCGAGCTGGGAGCGCGTCGCCTGGATCGGCTCAACGCCGTCGCGCAGAAGTGCCGGGCGCTCGGCTCGCCCGAGGTCAGCGTGAGGATCCTGGACGCCGGCCAGCGCGCTTCGGCGAGAGCCTTCATCGCCGCGGCGATCCGGGACCACGAGCGCCTCGACGTGCTGGTCAACAACGCGGGCGTGGGCTGGCAGGGGCGGTTCGAGCAGATGCCGGAGGGAAAGATCGACGAGCTGATCGCGACCAACCTCAAGGGCGTGATCGCGACGACGCAGTCTGCCCTGCCCTGGATGATCGAGCGCCGGCGAGGCGTGATCATCAACGTCGCGTCGGTCGTCGGATTCCGGGCCTCGCCCTACTCCGCCGCGTACTCGGCCACGAAGCACGCCGTGGTCGGCCTGTCGCACGCCCTGCGGGGCGAGCTGTCGGGGACAGGAGTGAAGGTTTGCGTGGTCTACCCGGCCGGAACAGCCGGCACCGAATTCTTCCAAGAGGGCGCGCGCGGCGTCGGGCCCCGCTATTCGGCCGATTGGGTCGCCAACCTGATCGTCCGCACGGCGCGATTTCCACGCCGTGACGCCATGGTCCTCCCGGTCCGCTTGCTCGCGCTGGCCGAGCCCGTCCTGGGGGGTCTGGTCGACCACGCGATCGGAGAAGCGAGGAGGCGCAACATTCCCGAGCGGCACCGAGAATCGCCATGACCCGCAAGACCAACCTGGAGTCTTTCGCCGTCCCCGGAGGGTGCCACCCCTAGGCCTATCTCTGCCACTGCTGCAGCAGCTTCTCCAGCTGCTGGGCGTTCTTGACCGAGTAGTTCGAGTAGTTGTTGTTCATCAGGGCGTGGACCTGCTGCGCGGAGCGCTCCATCTCCTTGATCCGCGGCACCCACTCCGCCAGCTCCTCGTCGCGATACTCGTAGCGAAACCGGACGTTCGGCGGCGCGCCCTTGAGCTCCCACGTGTCGTGGTTGCGGCCGTGGAACCGGACGACGGCGAGCTTCGACGAGGTCGCCTCCGCCACCGCCGGCATGCTCGTTCGGTGCCCCTGCGGCACGTCGACCACGACGTTCGCGATGTCGCGCGAGCGGAGGAAGTCCAGCGTGCCGCTGCGGTGGCCTTCGTCAAGCCATTCGGGCTTTCGAAATTCGACCGCGATTCGAAATCCGAACATGCGCTCCTGGACCTGCTCGACGTACGCGAGCGACCGCACCGACGGCATGAACCAGGGCGGGAACTGAAAGAAGACCGCCCCGAGCTTCCCCGCGGCGCGCAGGGGTTCGAGGGCCAGTCGGAAGCGCTCCCACGACTCGTCGAGCAGCTCGTCCGGCATCTGCTCCACGTAGATGTTTCTCTCGCGAAGTCCATCGGGCAGCTCGTCGCGGATGTCCTTCGGCAGCGCCATCGCCTTGGTCGGGTGGTTGGTGAACAGCGAAAAGGACTTGACGTCGAACGTGAAGCCCGCGGGAGTCCGAGCCACCCACAACTCGGAGTTTTCGGGCTTCGGCATGCCGTAGTAGGTCGAGTCGACCTCGACCAGGGAGAACTGCGTCGCGTAGAACTGCAGCCGCTCCTCAGCCGTCTTGACGTGGAGCGGATAGAACAGCCTGGAGTCGATCAACGACTTGTCGATCCAGCCCGCGATTCCGGTCCGAACGCTCAATTCGCTGGGATCGTAGCCACAAGCCCAGAAGCGGCGGCTATGATCCGCGCAACTTGGGCCGGAACATCCGTTACTGGTACACGTACCGCACCGTCGTGGCGGTCGTCATCGCACTTGTCTTGAGCGGCTTGATCTACCTCCTTTACACCCAGCAGGTGACCTGCGACGCACACGTCGGAGGATGCCTGGTCAACCTGTCGGTGCATCCTGAGGACAGGCTCTTCCAGAACCAGGACGACCCGAGCAGCGGTGTGGTCATAGTCGGGATCGACGACAAGAGCGTCACCGAGCTCGGACGTTTTCCCGTCAAACGCGACTACTACGCGGCCGCCCTGCAGCAGCTGCAGAAGGACGGCGCGTCGGCGGTCGGCCTCGACGTGCAGTTCAGCGACCCCTCGGTCCCCGCCTCGGACGCCGCTCTGGCTCAGACGCTGCATGACTCCAAGGTCCCCGTCGTCCTGTCCTACCCGGCGTCGAGCCTCGCGTACCCGCCGGGCAAGGTGATCCAGTGCGCTCCCGGGGCGAGCGCGTGCCCGAACTCGGGCAGCGACAACATCCCGCTCCACAACTTCCGGTGCCTCGACCAGGCCGCTGACTGGAGCTCGACGGCGCCCTGCCAGCAACCCAACCCCAATGTGATCCTCGGCTCGACGGACCTGGTCCTCGACGCCGACGGCGTGGTCCGCAGCATCCCACTTTTCGTGCAGCCCGCCTGCTACGCCACGGGCAGCTGCGCCACACCGAACCTGGACAGCTTCGCCTTTGCCACGTGGCGGGCGGCGCAGCCGGACTTCCAGACGTTCCCGGAGCTGCAGGAGTCGGGCAACACGGCGACCCTGGGCCAGGCCTGGAAGGTCTCGGTCGATGCCAAGGGCGCCGCCCTGCTCAATTTTTCGGGACCGCCGGGAAATTTCGAGCACTACCACCACTACATTTCGTTCAGCGACCTCGTGCGGGGCCGCGAATCGCCCGACATGATCAAGGGCAACATCGTCCTGATCGGCGCCTACAACCTCTCGGGTGTGAACGACTCACAGCTGGTGACCACCAGCGCCGGTACGAACGGGACGCTGCAGATGGCGGGAATCGAGATCCACGCCAACGCCGTCAACATGTTCAACCTCGCGCCGGCCTCTCTGCGGACGTCCGAGCCGGCGTGGCTGCTGGCCCTGATCATCCTGGTGCTGGGCCTGGCGACCGCGGTCGGCGTGGCGCGCGTGTCCGTGCTCTGGGGGCTGGCCGGGACGCTCGTCGCGTTGGCCGGCTTCACGCTTGCGATGTCGGCGCTCGCATCGTTCGGCAACTTCGTGGCCGACGTTTTCCATCCGTGGCTCGTCATCGCACTCACGTATTCAGGCGTCACGGCCTACCGCTTCCTCTACGAGGACCGCGAGAAGCGAAAGGTGACCGCGATTTTCAGCCAGTACCTGAAGCCGGAGATCGTCAACGAGCTCGCCGGCAAGCGGCGTGGCGTCGAGGACATCCTGCGGGGCGGCGAGCGGCGCGAGATCACACTGCTGTTCGTGGACATTCGAGGATTCACCTCGATGTCGGAGTCGATGGCGCCCGCCGATGTCACGGAGCTCGTCACCACGTACCTCGATCACCTCAGCGGCCTGATCTTCAAGTGGGACGGCACCATCGACAAGTACGTGGGTGACGAGATCATGGCCTTCTGGAATGCACCCCGGCAGCAGGACAATCACGCGCTCCTCGCGCTGCGCTGCTCCTACGACCTGGTCAACCACGCGGCCGAGCTGCAGAAGCTGCTGCTGTCGAAGGGCCTGCCTCCGATCCGTTGGGGCATCGGCGTCAACACCGGGCCCGCCGTCGTGGGCATGATGGGCTCGCGCAGCCGGCTGCAGTACACGGCCCTCGGCGACACGGTCAACACCGCGGCGAGGTTCTGCGCGCACGCGCCCGCCTTTCAGGTCCTGATCGGCGAGGAGACGTACCAGATGTGCAGGGACTACATCGCCGTGGACCTGGTGCCAGGCGTGCAGCTCAAGGGGAAATCCGCCGAGAAGTTCCGCATCTACGAGCTCACCGCGATTCGCGAGACACCCACGTCGCCGTGGGTCGCGTTCCCGACCCAGACGGCGACGCAGACGCACCAGGCGTACACCTCGCAGTACACGCAGCAAACGGTGATCGCCGCGGGTGAGTCCGGGTCACGGGACATCCTGGTCGGCGAGGAGGCCGAGCAGGCGATGGCCCGCGAGGGGATCTCGCAGAACTAGCTCGGCTCGCGCCTCAGTGCAGGGCTAGCCCGAAGCCGCTGGTCATCGCGACGAGCACCAGGAGGCCCGCGAGGATGCCGAGACAGCCCGCTGACTGCCTGGCCACCGACTTCACAGGCGGTGCCGGGTTGTACACGGCGGAGGGGTGCGGCACCGCCATCGCCGGGTTGGCGATCGCGATCCCGATCGGGGTGGCGGGGACGGCCTGCGCTGGTGCGGCTCCCGGCACCATGCGGGTGAGGTCTGATCCGGGCTCGAGGCTGCGCTGCCAGCCGGGGCACATCCGGTCCGCGACGCTGGAGATCGCGTCGTCGAACTCCTGCCCGGTCTGGAAGCGGTCCTCGGGCCGCTTGGAGAGCGACTTGAGGATGATCGCCTCCAGCGTCGGGTCGAGGCCGGGTTGAAAGACCGATGGGGGCTTGGGCGGCGCCTGCACGTGCTTGGCCATCAGCGTGAACGGACCGTCTGCCTCGCTCGCCGTGAAGGGGGGTTGGCCCGTGACGAGCTCGTAGAACACGATGCCCGCCGAGTAGAGGTCGCTGCGACCGTCGACCTTGCTCGAGGCGACCTGCTCCGGCGACATGTACTGCGGGGTGCCGACGGTCGTGCCCGTCTTGGTCGCGGTGCCCCCGACGCCGGGGTCGTCCATCAGCCGCGCGATGCCGAAGTCGGTCACCTTGACCATGCCGTCGTCCGAGATGAGCACGTTTTCGGGCTTCATGTCGCGATGGACGATCGCGCGCTTGTGCGCGTAATCCAGAGCGAGCAGCATGCCGCGCATGATGGCGAAGACCTGCGGAGGGGGAATGGGTCCCTGCATGATCCAGTCGCGCAGCGACTTGCCGCGCACGAACTCCAGGACGATGTAGTTCTCGGTTCCCATCAGCTCGATGTCGTGGACCTGGACCAGGTTGGGATGGCTGGCGCGCGCCATCACCTGCGCCTCCTGCAGGAAGCGCCTGAGGGCGAGCGGGTCCGCGGTCTGGAGGAGCTGTTTGATGGCCACCTCGCGCCCGAGCCCAGGCTGCTCCGCGAGATAGACGGTGCCCATGCCGCCACGCCCGAGCTCTCGCTTGACGTGGTACTTGCCGATGTAGCGCTCGCCCGGCATCTGCGGCGGGGTCGTGATGGCGGCCACGGGAGGGGGCGGGGTCGAAGGCGGTGGCACGGGGATGAGGCGCATGGTCGCGGCGATGTCGGGCAGCGCCGAGCCTGCCGGTGGGGTCGGGGGCGCGTCGCTCCGATCAGCCCCCGGAGCCCAGGATGGGACAGGCGGTTTTGGCTGGTCGGGCGGAGTTCCAGGCATGTGACCGGAATCCGTCATCTAACTGGCGAGCCTACCAGAGTGGGTTCGAACTCAATCGGGGTGGACGCGAACGCCGGTTACCTATGGCGTTTTGGCGGAATTGCACCCATAATTCGGCCCGCAGCAGCCACCCAGCAGGAGGAGATGAATCGATGTCTCAGATGCCACCCCCGCCTCCCGGCCAGCCGGCCCCGATGGGAGGCACCCCGCCGCCAGGTGCAGGGTCCAACAAGAACCTCTACACGATTCTTGCGTGGGCGCTCTTCCCCCCGATCGGCAGCCTCATTTTTCTTTTCGTCGGCAAGGACGACCCGGACGTCAAGTACAACGCGGCCCAGGCGCTGATCATCCATGGTGCGGCGCTCATCGTCTACATCATCCTGTTCATCCTCAGCATCGTCACCGTCGGCGCGCTTGGCATCCTGGTTCTCCTGTGGTGGGTCGTCTGGTTTGTGATCTGGCTCGTCGGCCTGATCATGGCGCTGCAGGCAGGCGGCGGTCGAGTCAACTTCCCGGTGCTCGGTCCGATGGCGCAGAGCTACGTTCCGATGGTCGAGGGCTGGGCCAAGTAATCCCATAACGGCAATTCGTCAAGGCCCCGCCTCAGCGCGGGGCCTTTCTTTTTCAGTGGGAATCAGCGAGCTGCTGCAGGGCCTTCTCGATCCCGGCGCGCAGCTCAGCGTGCTGGTCGCGCAGGTTGCCGGCTTCGGCCCGCGCCGACGCGAGCTGGTATCGAAGACGTTCCACTTCGGCTTGCAGCTCGCGCACCTTCGGATCGGGACCGCTGGAGCTTCCCTGGACGTCGGCGAGCTCGAGCCGCAGGCGCTCGACGGTGACCTTCAGCTCGCGACGTTCCGCAAGCAGCTGCTGGACGAGTGACTCAGACGGCCTGGTCTGCTCTTTCGACATAGCGGCAGAGGCCTGGCTGAAACTCGCGCAGCCTGAGGTGCTCCATCTCGCCGCGCAGGAATCGGGCTTTCACGGCAAGACCCTTGATGCCCTTGACGGTCTGGTAGGGGAAGCGATAGAGCTTGCCCGAGTCGACAAGGAGGCACACCGACAGGCGCTCGCCTTCCTTCTCGATCACGTGCTTGTAGCACGGCACCGTGCGCCGAGCGATCTCGTTCTTCTGGAAGCCGCCCACGCGGCCGAGCAGCGCGTCCATCGGGCTTCGCACGAGACGAATGCTAATTGAGCAGGGAGAGCTGCTCGGGTTCGGGTGGAGGCTTGAGGATGACGCGGCGGTGGTCGCTGACGCCGTGCACCTTGCGCAGCCTCGATACCTCCTTCATCGTGGCCTCGCCGAAGGTGGCGGGCAGGTAGGCGCGTTCGCGATAGGCGCGTTCGTACCGCGGCACGAGCTCAGGCCAGTGCCTGTCCAGGATCGACATGAAGTGTTCGCGCGTGCCGTCCTTGAGGTGAAGCATCCCGGCCCAGAGCCCGGTCGCCCCGGCGTCACGCGCGGCCTTGACGACGGCCTCGAGGCCCTCCGGCCTGTCGGAGAGTCCGGGAAGGATGGGGGCCATGCCAACCCCGACGTCGATGCCGGCCGACGTCAGCTTCTCGATCGCGCGCAGGCGCTGACGCGGGTGGGCGGTGCCGGGCTCCGTCTTGCGCCAGACGTCGTCGTCGACCGTCGGGATGCTGAAGGTGATGTGCACATCGGCTCGGCGAGCCAGATCGCTCAGGACGTCGATGTCGCGGACGATCATCGGCCCTCGCGTGATCATCGACGTGGGGTTGGAGCTGTCGCGCAGTGCCTGGAGACACTGGCGGGTGAGCTTGAATCGACCCTCCGCGGGCTGATACGGGTCGGTGGCCGCGCCGATGAGGACCGTCTCCTTCTTCCAGGAACGGCGCGAGAGCTCGGCGCGGAGGACCGCCGCGACATTGACCTTGACGCGGATCGTGCGCCCGTAGCGGTCGTCCGAAGGACGGTCCGCCCGCAGCTCGAAAGCGCGCACGTAACAGAAGGCGCAGCGGTGCTCGCAGCCCGTGTACGGGTTGAGCGACCAGGAGAAGCCCATGTTCTTCACCGGGTTGAGGGCCGACTTGCACAGCACCTCGAGGTATTCGACGTCGGCCAGGCGGGGCTCCAGGGAGGCCACTTCCCGAGAATAGAACATTCGTTCGATCTTAACAAGCTCGGTTGTCGGGCTCGATTTTTTCTGATTTCCTGGCGGCCAGGCGTGCCGGCGGGGGTGGGGCCGGCACGGGAGAGGGTGGGCCCGCGGAGCGGGTCCGAGATCAGGCTCGGCGCTTCGGTGGGCGAACCCGGGAAGACGGGCAGAAGTCGTTCAGGACGCACTCCTCACACCGCGGCCTGCGGGCGATGCAGACCCGCCGCCCGTGCAGGATCAGGCGCAACGACAATCCGGTCCACTCCTCCTTCGGCACCTTCGAGCACACCTGGTGCTCGATCTTCACAGGATCCTTCGTGGCGACCAGCTTGAGCAGGTTGGTCAGTCGGATCACGTGCGTGTCCACGGCGAAACCGGGCACATCGAACCCGACGCCCAGGATCACGTTGGCCGTCTTGCGCCCGATGCCGGGAATCTCGGTGAGCTCTTCGATCGTGCCCGGAACGACGCCCTCAAACCGCTCGACGATCTTGCGGCTGGCCGAGATGATCCGCCGTGTCTTGGCCCGGAAGAACCCCGTCGCCTTGATCAGCTGCTCGACCACCGCGGGGTCGGCCGCAGCGAGGTCTGCCGCCGTGGGGTAGCGGTGGAACAGCTCGGGTGTGACCAGGTTGACCGACCGATCGGTTGTCTGCGCCGAAAGAATCGTCGCGATCAGGAGCTGAAAGGGATCCTGGTGCGCGAGCTCTGTGACGGCCGGGTACAGGTCGCGGAGGCGCTCGACCGTGAGCAGCGCCCTCGTGCGGGCGCCGCGCGGTGATGGCGGCGACGTCCAGGAGGGTTTCCTCTTGGCGCCGGCCTTACGAACCAAGGAGCTTGCGCGCCGCGGCGGCCACCTGGGCACCTTCCGCTCGCCCCGCGAGCCGCACCGTGGCCGCCTTCATCACCATGCCGAAACCTTTCGGGCCATCAGGCTTCAGCTCGTCGATCACAGCCTGGACCTCAGCTTCGACCTGCTGCTGCTCCATCGCCGCCGGGAGGTAGTCTCGGAGCACGCGCATCTCAGCCTCCTCGCGGCGGGCGCTCTCCGCACGCCCGGCCTTCTGGTAGATCTCGATCGCCTCTTCGCGCTTCTTGACCTCCTTGCGAGCGATGCGAACGACCAGGTCGTCGTCGATTCGCCCGCCGGCGCCCCCGTCCTTGCTCGCCTTCACCAACTCGCTCTTCAGCAGAGCCAGGGTGTCGAGAGTGAGCTCATCCCGCTTCATCCGGGCCTGGACCAGCTCAGCCTGGACACGCTCATAAAGTGCCACGGCGGCGATTGTCACACATGGACCGATCACGGATAATCGGCGCCTATGCCTATCGCCTTGATCGTGGGCCCGGGGGTCGCGCTGATCGGAATCCTGTCCGTGTTCTTCGTGCTGCGACGCAAATCGGTCGAGAAGAGGTCGATGTACTCGGCACGCCGATCGCAGATCGAGCACAAGGTGCGAGCCGCGCGGCAGCGCACCCTGGCGCCATCGGGCCACAGCCCCCATCCGGCCGAGGCGCCGCCGGCACCCGCCACAACCGTGGCGGCCCCCACCTCGACCTGGGGTCCGTCAGCGCCGCAACCGACCATCAACTACGAGCAGCCGGCGTACCAACCTGCACCGCCTCCGCCTCCACCGTCCGCTCCGCCCGCCGCGCCGGTCCCGCAGTCCGGCTGGGACGTCGGACCGGCGACCGCGCCCGGGCAGTCCGCGTGGGACGTCGGTCCGGCTGCTCCTCCGGCAGACTCGCCCTGGGAGGTCGGGCCGCCGGCTCCTCCGACTCCCCCTCCGTTCACCCCGCCGCCGCCCGAGCCCGAGCCCTACAAGCCCGAGCCGTACACCCCCGCCGCTCAACCCGCGTATCAGCCTCCGGCACCGTCGGAGCCGGCCTGGACCCCAGGCCCGGCGCCATCGGAGTCGCCAAGACCGCTCGAGCCGGCCCAGACAGCCGCGTCATCGACCCCGGGCGGTGCCGGCTGGTCGATCGTCAGCGACCCCAAGGTCGTGGACACCGCCGAGCCGGCGCACAAGAAGAAGGACAGGAAGGCAGCCGCCACGGGCGGTGGCAGCTGGACGCTCGCCTCGGGAGACGCGCCTGGCACCGAACGCGAAGAGGCCGAGGTCAGGAAGCCGAGCGGAACCGTTGCGATCGCTCAGTACGCGGTGCTCGTCGTCGGCCTCGTCATGGTGCTGATCGGCGTGCTCGTCATGGTCGCCAACTCACACGTGACCTAGCTCGCCGAGAATCGCGCTCGCGAGTCTCTCGCCGCCATCCTTCATCACGGTGTCGAGGACCAGGACTCGCTGGCCGGATCCTTCGATCGCGTCCGCGGACGCGGCGTCACGCCGGTCGACGACGAATGTGGCGGCCACGTCGCCATACAACCTCGCCACCTCGACAGGGTTCGGCTCCGGACCCAGCGCTCGCATCATCTCTATGGTCGGCCCCTTCAACGCCAGCCCACCGACGATCGGTGTGACCGCGACAGTCCGTTCGCGCGGCATGTGGTCGCGCACGAGCCGCAGGATCGGAGCCACCGAGATCAGCGGATTCGAAGGTCCGATGATCACGACGTCAGCGTCGGCCAGCGCGGCCAGCACTTCGGGTGTGGGCCGCGCCGAATCGATCCCCTCGAATCGAATTCCTTTGAGCTGCGGCCGCAATCGCTCGAGCACGAAGTATTCCTGAAACGAGAGCTCGGCTTTCTCGGTGGCAAAGCGCGTCCTGACCGATTCGTCGGTCATCGGAAGCACGTGCGCCGTCACGCCGTGCACGGACGCGATCTTCGCCGTGGCCTGCGTCAGCGTCTTACCGCCGCGAAGCATCGAGGTGCGGTCGATGTGGGTGGCGAAATCAAGGTCACCGATCCGGAACCAGTCCGGCCCGCCTGAACCTCTCAGGGCGTCGAGGACCCGGAACGTATCGTCCTTGACGCCGTAGCCGGCCGCCTCGTTGAAAACGCCGCCGAGCCGGTATATGGCCGCGTCGATGTCCGGGCAGACGAGAAGGGACCAGAACTCGTCGTCGTCCGCGGTGTTCGCGATCACGGTCAGGCGTGCGTCGGGCGCGATCGACTGGACCCCGGCGGCCAGCTTCGCGCCGCCGGTGCCGCCGGCGAGGACGACGACGTTCAGCGGAACAGATCCTCGTCAGCCGGCCGAATCAGCTCAGCACCGGTACCGTCGCCGTCGAGCTCCAGCCCGCGCACGATCACGACCGGTGCGCGTTCGGTCTTCCCCATCACGACGCCGGCCGCTGATGCAAGGTCGTCGGCGATCGCGAGCACTGTGGCGTGGAGCGGCTGACCTGCGTCATCGAGGCTGCCGCGAAGGTCGATCGCCGAGGGTATCCCTGAGACGCCCAGCGCGACGTTCACGATGCCGACACGCCACGGGCGGCCGAAGGTGTCGGACACGATGACGCCGACGTCGACATTCGCGAGCTCGCGAATGCGCGCACGCAGCCGCGCCGCGCTCGCGTCCGGGTCAAGCGGCAGCAGGCTCAGCACGTCGACGCCGCCGACGTTGGAGTGGTCGACACCGCCATTGGCGCACACGAAACCATGGCGCGTCTCAGTGATGAGCACGCGTTCGGAGCGGACGATGCGCACGCTTTCGTTCAGGACCACCTGCACCATCCTCGGATCGGGCGATGCGATGAGGCGCGACGCGATCGCAACCGCCTTATCGGTCGCGGTGACGGACTTCAGGTCGACCAGGCGCCCCTCCGACTTCGACACGATCTTCTGCGCCACGACGAGCACGTCGCCCGATCGCAGAGTCGCTTGCCGGCAGATCAGGTGACCGAGATCGTCGCCGGGCACCACCTCGGGCAGGCCGGCGACCGCGGCTAGCTCGAAGCCATTCACACCGCGCGGACGAGGCGTTCGAGGTCGGCCGGCTCGTCCAGGTCGAGGGCCAGCGCGTCAGAACGATGGATCACGAATCCGACGCCGCGGGCCTCGGCGTCCTCGCGAAACTTCGCCAGTGAGTCATCGCCGAAATGGAGTGCGATCGCGTCGGGCGGCCGCAGGTAGAGCGCGTTGGTGCCGCCACGGCCGATCGCCGGTACCGCCACCACGAGCGAACCGCCGATCGCGGCCGCCGAGTCCAGCACCTCACGCACCGCTTCGACGCTGACCAGCGGCAGGTCGCTCGACAGGAGCAGCACCGCGCCGGCGCCACCTTCGATCGCGCGCCTGATGCCGCGCGACGCCGCCACGTTCTGGCCTTCCTGGCGCGGCTCGATGAGAGCCTCCGCGCCCCAAACCCGGGCGAGCTCGGCGACGTGCTCGCTCCCCGCCACGACGAGGGTGCGGTCACCCGCCGCCGCGGATTGGACGGCAAGACGTGCGTTTCGTCGCGCCAGGGCGCGCCGCGGCCGGGGACCGAGCGCCGGCCGCAGACGCTGCTTCGCCGTGCCGAAATCCTTGATCAGGACGACGACCCAGGTGCCGTGCGTCATCGTCCCCATCGCTCCCGAATCCGCGGCAGGATCTGGGAACCGTACATCTCCAGGAAGCGGCGCTGGTCGTCGCCCGGGTGATGGAAGACCAGGTGGGTGAACCCGAGCTCCAGGTAAGGCTTCAGCTGCTCGAGGTGCTCGTCTGGATCGTCGGAGACCAGCCAACGCTTGTGAGCGACGTCCTCCACTCCCCTGGCCAGCCTCTCCATCTCGCGAGGATCGTCGACCCCAGCCTTGGTCTCCGCCGGTAGGGCGAGTGCGGCCCAGATCTTGGTGTCTTCCAGCGCGCGCTTGCGATCGGTGTCGTATGACACCTTGACCTCGATCATCCTGTCGAGCTGCTCCGCGTTGCGTCCGGACTCTGCGGCTCCATCGGCGAACGATGGCAGCAACTGATCCGAGTAAAGCTCCATTCCCTTGCCCGACGTGCAGATCAGGCCGTCACCGGCGCGCCCTGCGTACTTTGCGACCTGGGGTCCTCCGGCGCCGACGTAGATCGGAATCGGCTTGTCCGGCCGGTCGTAGATCGTGGCGTTTCGCGTTTGGTAGTACTCACCATCGAAGGTCACCGACTGCTCCGTCCAGAGCAAGCGGATGAGGCGCACCGCCTCCCGCAGCCGTGCGAACCTCTCCTTGTTGTCCGGCCACTTGATTCCGAGCGCGCCTTCGTTGAGATGCTCGCCCGTGCCGACCCCGAGGATCATGCGCTCGGGAAACAGGCTGCCGAGCGTGCCGAAAGCCTGCGCGACGACCGCGGGGTGGTAGCGGAACGTGGGGGTGGCGACAGACGTCCCGAGCGCGAGCCGGCTCGTCCGTTCGCCGGCGGCAGCCAGCCACGCAAACGCAAAGGGCGCGTGTCCGTCGGAATGGCGCCAGGGCTGGAAATGGTCGCTGACGAAAACGCTGTCGAAGCCATTGCTCTCGGCGGCGATGGTGAAGTCGAGCAGTTCGCGAGGACCGAACTGTTCGGCGGAGGCTTTGTAGCCGAGCCTCAGATCAGGCACGGATCACGATCGCCGGAAGTAGCGCTTCCAGCTGAATGCGATGCCGCTGATCGCCGCAGCCACGACGACCACTCCGAGGGCGATGAGGCTGTGAGAATCGAGGCTCGAGATCGCGCTCGCGGTCAGCAGCACGATGAGCCCGACGGCAAAAAGCATCATCAGGACGAGCGTGATCGCGCGGTGGAGCTTCAATTTCGGACTCGTTTAGCTTAGATACCCCCTCCACTTCCCCGCTCACACACGGTCTTCCCCGCTCTGGCGGGGAAGTACCGGGCGCAGCCCGGGGATGGGGAGTTCGAGATATCTGATGGCCCCTCCGGCGGGCTTCGCCCGCCACCTCCCCAATGAATGGGGAGGACCAATAGTCCGGTCTTCCCCGCTCCGGCGGGGAAGTACCGGGCGAAGCCCGGGGATGGGGAGCTTCAGACTGGGCCTTCCCCGCTCTGGCGGGGTGCGATGGCCCCCTCCGGCGGGCTTCGCCCGCCACCTCCCCAGTGAATGGGGAGGACCAACATCGGGGATGGGGACCTTCAGATATATCTTGGTGCGATGGCCCCCTCCGGCGGGCTTCGCCCGCCACCTCCCCAGTGAATGGGGAGGACCGGCTTCCCCCAATGAAAGGGGAGGCTCGGGTCGTACGGCTCAAGACCGTCACGTCGACGCAAGACGCTGCCCGTGAGCTGGACCTCGGGTCGATCGTGGTGGCCGACCACCAGACGGCCGGGCGCGGGCGCACGAATCACCGTTGGGAGGCGCCGTCGGGCACCGCGCTACTCGTCTCGTTCGTCCTGGCCCCGAACCCACTGCTCAGCCTCGCCGCGGGCGTCGCGGCGGCAGAGGCGTGCGGTCCGAAGGTCAGACTCAAATGGCCCAACGACCTGCTGCTAGACGGTCGCAAGCTGGGCGGGATCCTGGTCGAGGCCGCGGCGGCGCGGGCCACCTGCGGGATCGGCATCAACCTGGCGTGGGCTCCTGACGGCGGGGCGAAGCTCGACCAGCCGCGCGAACCCCTGCTCCTCCGCCTCATCGAAAGCGTGGGCACGTGGACGGAAGCGCCGCCCGATGCCGTCCTCTCCCGCTGGCGCGAGCTCTCGGACACACTCGGCCGTCGCGTGCAGGTTCACCTTCCGGATCGGTCGATCGAAGGGATGGCCAGGGACATCGGTCCACGGGGCGAGCTTCTCGTCGACGGCGAGACGATCGTCGCCGGCAGCGTCATCCACCTTTGAGGGCCGAGGAGGCGCTCAGAAGGGCACGCGTTCGATCAGGGAGACGATCTCCGGCAGCACCTCGCCGGACCGGCCGTGGACGACCACCTCGGCCAATCGGTCGAAGGGGGTCGGCTCGGCATTGATGACGACCAGGCGCGCTCCTGATCCGATCGCGGCAAGAGGGATGTCAGCGGCTGGGTAGACCGCGAGCGACGAGCCGACGACGAGCATCAGGTCCGCGTGACGAGCGAGCTCGAAAGCCTCACGCATCGCCTCCTGCGGCATGGGCTCGCCGAAGAGCACGACGGTCGGCTTGAGAAGACTCCCGCCGCAGATCGGACAGCGCGGCGGCATCTCGACCTCCAGCCGCGCCTGCACTTCGGAGCGCGCCTCACGATGACCACAGTCGAGGCACACCACCGTGCGGCCGGATCCGTGGATCTCGATGACGTGGGGGCTCCCCGCCTCCTGGTGCAGCCCGTCGGTGTTCTGCGTGACCACTGCGTCGATGTGCCCCGCACCCTGGAGCTCGGCGAGCGCGATGTGGCCTGGATTCGGCCGGGCGGCCAGCGCGGCGCGGCCGCGCTCACGCGCGACGCGCCAGTAGGCGCTGGGGTCGGCCGTGAAGTAGCCGATCGAGGCGACCTTGACCGGGTCGTAGTGCCTCCACAACCCGCCTTCGCCGCGAAAAGTGGGTATCCCGCTCTCCTCGGAGACACCCGCGCCCGTCAACGCGAGCCCGTGTCTCGCGTTCGACAGGAGCGCAGCGGCGCGCGCAACCGTCACGCGTTCGTATCTTAGGCCCGGTGATATCGACCGTCCTGGACCCGCGGCGCAAGACGGTCTGGATCTACCTCGCCGCGGGGGCGTCGTTCGCGGCGCTCGCCGCGCGCGGCCTGGCGGTGCCCCTCTACGCCCACGAGCTGGGCGCCACGCGGTTCGAGGTGGGTGCGCTGTTCGCCGTGTCCACGCTCGCCGGGGCCGCGCTGTCGCTGCCATCCGGCCTGCTGGTGGACCGCTTCGGACCGCGCAACCTCCTCGCCGTCTCGTTCGTGCTTTCCGCCGTGTCAGGGCTGGCGACGGCGATCACCTCCAGCGTGATGCCCCTTTTCATCTGGCAGGCCATCGGCGGCCTTGCGGCGGGAGCGCAGCAGGTCGCCCTGTTCAGCGCGGTCACCGAGGCCGTGCCGGGCGGGAGGCTGGGCCGGGCGATGGGCTGGCTCACGCTGGCGATGCAGACAGGATTTTTCGTCGGGCCGCTGATCGCGGGCGTGCTGCTCACCTGGATCGACCTGAGGGCCGACATCGCCGTCACCACGCTGGTGCTGTTGTTCGCCATCCCCGGCGCGATCCTGGCCAGCGGAACCAGGCAGCTTGCGGCGGGCCGGCTATCGCTGCGGCGTCCGATGATCGCGCTGGCACGGCAGCCCGCGTTCCTGCCCGTGACGATCGCCGTGCTCGCCCTGGGATTGATCTGGGGCACGATGCAGGCCTTTCTGCCCGTCTTCGGCCGCGAAGGTTTGCGGCTGCCGAGCAACATGGTCGGCTACCTGATCGCGGTGCAGGCCATAGCCAACGGAGCGTCGCGACCCATCGCCGGACGGATCGTGGACCGCGCGCAGCGTCGATGGCCGATCGTGTTCATCGGTGTGGTCGTCTTCTCAGCGACGGCGATCGTGGTGGGCCACCTCACCGGCTTCGTCGGACCGGCCATCGTGCTCGCCATCGGCACGCCCTTTTTCGCCACCGCCTTTGTGGCCATTGGCGTGGTGTTCGGCGACCTCTCCGCAGGCTCGACGCGCGGGGTGACGATGGGGACATACGGAACGATCCTGTTCATCGGCCTCTCGCTCGGTCCGCTGTTTTTCGGGCCGATCGTCCAGTCGAACGGCTACGCGGCGGGCTTCACAGCATGCGCCGCCGTCGCGGTGACCCTCGCGCTCGTGATGGCCGCTTTGAACGCCGAGCCTGTGCGGCGCCGGCTCGCTCCGGCTCAGCCGCAGCCCGCGCCACGGGGCTGAAGTAGTCGGTCAGCGCCTCCCGGTGGCTCGAGAACGCCAGCGGTGGCAGCGCGTCGGTCGCGAACACCGCGACCTCGAGCATCTCGCTGCCCGCGCGCGCGACGGCTCCGTCTTTGAGGCGGCCTCGATAGACGATCGCGATCATGCTCGGGGCCTCGGCCCTGGCGATGTGATACACGCCGATCAGGCCGGTGACGTCGACCGGCGCGCCGATTTCCTCCAGGCACTCTCGTTCCGCGCCGCCCTCCGGTGACTCATCGTCGTTGACGAATCCGCCAGGCAGGCACCACAGCCCGCGACCGGGTTCGATCGCGCGCCGGCCGAGGACCACGCCGTTTTCGGTTTCGACCACAACGGCCGTGGCGACCTTCGGGTCCCGCCACAGCACGAAGTCGTCGTGGAGGCAGGCCTCGTGCTCGCGACCCTCGATCGTCCGCGGCACGAGCGCGGCACCGCACCTGACGCAGAAGTGCCCCACAGGGCGACTCTAGACCGAAGCAGGAGCGCTAAGCGTGCTGCTTGGCGGGGGCGGTGGCCTTCATGTCGGCGACGCGGACCTGGTTGCGCCCGCCTTGCTTGGCCGCGTACAGCGCCTGGTCGGCGCGCTCGATGAGCGACGTGAAGAGGGCCGGTTCCTCGGTCGCGGCGACGCCGATGCTGATCGTCAGCTTGAGCCCACCGGGGAAGGTTGCCGCCGCGACCTTGGCCCGAATCCGCTCGGCGAGCGTGCGCGCGCCGGGCTCGGTGGTCTCCTGCAGGATCAGCGCGAACTCCTCACCGCCGTAACGGGCGCAGACATCCGACTCGCGGGCGCCGGTCGCGAGAATCGACGCCAGCTCGGCCAGCACGGCGTCTCCGTTGAGGTGGCCGTAGGTGTCGTTGACCTGCTTGAAATGGTCGAGGTCGATCATCAGGAACGCCATCGCCTTGCGGTGCCGGCGCGCACGCTGCATCTCCTGGAGGAAGCGCTGGGCCAGCGCGCGGCGGTTGGGCAGCTTGGTCAGCTCGTCGGTGAGCGCGTTCTCCTCCTGGGCCTGGAAGAGCTGCGCGTGACGGATGGCGATCGCCGCTTGCGCAGCCACGCCGTTGAGGAGGTCGCCCTGGTCCTCGTTCAACTCGCGCCAGGCGTTCAGGTACAGCTCCATCGCGCCCATCAGCTGGCCCGAGCGCTGGACCGGAACGACCAGGACATGCTGTGGGTGGCCGCCTGCCTCGAGGCCCGGCGCCGTCTTCTCGTCGAGCTTGAGGACGAGCGGCCGCTGCGCGGCGAGCGCGGTCCGCAGCGGTTCCTCGTCGATCTTGCGAGTGGCGCCGCGGGCTCGGTTCGTGAGGTTGTACGAAGCCTCGCGGTACAGCTCGGTCTTGCCCTGGCGGACGAGGTACATCGAGCCCGCCACCGCACCCATGATCCTGCCCGCGTGCGTCAGGGCGACGTTGAGCACCTCCTCGAGCGCGAGCGAGGAGTTGACGGCCGAGGCGATCGCCAGGAGCAGCGCGGCGCGGTCGCGCGCGCCGCTCTCGTCCTCCAGCGCCGCCTGCAGCTCACGGGCCGTGCCGCGGAGGCGGATCAGGGAGACCAGGAGGAGGACGAAGGCGATGACGAGCATCGCCGAAACGACCAAAAGCACACCGGCCGGATCCACGAAAACACCCTCCTGGGTCTGAAGTTGCCATAGGTTAACGCGGCGACCTGAGGCTTGGTTCTATACTCGGCCCGATCTGGAGCCGCTCTCTTTCGACGATCTAGCCCTGGGCGGCGAGTGGACGACCCGCCGCCGGACCATCTCGGAATCGGACATCTCTCTTTTCGCGGGGGTCGCCGGAGACCTGTCACCCCTGACGATCGAGTCTGCCGACGGCGGCCGCCGAGCCGCCCCTCCCGCGCTCGTCGTGGCCATGGCGCTGGGCCTGGGTACGGTGGACATGCCCCTGCCGGCGGTGGCCGAATGGGAGTGGCTGAACTGGAAGTTTCCACGCTCGGTCCACTCCGGCGACACGATCTACGCCCGCTGGACGCTGACCCAGAAGAGACCCCCGGCGGTGAGCGCGGTCTCCGCCATCGTGGTCTGGCGGGTCGACGTCCACACCGCCGACGGGGCGCTCTGCGCCGAGGGCGAGGTCGGCGCGAAGGTCAAGCGTCTCGCGACGGCCGGCGCCCGCCCGGCGGCGGCCACCGAGATTGCGACCGGCGCGAGCGCGCCCCAGCCGCCC
>DATEHQ010000183.1:0-19800 GCA_035279525.1 Candidatus Dormiibacterota bacterium | reverse complement strand
AGATGTTGCCGGCGCCTTCGGCGATGACGCGATCCGGCAGCACGCCGGCCAGGGCGCCGAAGATCGCGTGGACGACGAAGTGGCCGGCGACCTGGCGCGCTGCCACCGCAGCGGGGAATCGAGGGTTGAAGATCGAGCCCGGTGGGGCGACCACGTGGACGGGACGAAACGAACCGTCGTTCTGGGGCACTCCTGGGCAGAGGGCGAGCTTCAACCCGTAGTTCGTATACGCGCTCGTGTAATTGAGCACCACGTTGTACGCCCTCGAAACCTGGGCCGAGCTGCCCGTGAAATCGGCGGTCACCTCGTCGCCGCGCACAATCAGCCGGCACTCGATCCGGATGGGCTCCTCGTCGCCGTCCGTGAAGCAAGCGGAACGGTACTCGCCGTCGGGAATCTCGGCGATGGCCTTTCGCATCGCCGACTCTGATCGCGAGAGTATCTCGGCCGCGAGCACGGACAGGTCCGGCTGATCGGTGTCGTGGAGATACGCGACGAGTCTCTCGACCCCGACTTCGTTCGCCGCCACCTGTGCGTGGAGGTCGCCGAGCACCTCTGCCGGCGTCCGCACGTTGGCGGCCAGGATGTCGAGCAGCGTCTGATTTGGGCGACCGCGCTCATACAGCTTGAGGATGGGGAGGTACAGGCCTTCTTGAAAGACCTCCGTCGCGTCGGCCGACAGACCGAGGCCTCCGATGTCTATGGCATGGCACGTGTTTCCGAAGAAACCGACGAGCCGCCCACGGTCGAAAGCCGGCGTCACCACCGACAGGTCGTTGAGCTGGCCCGACGTCATCCATGGATCGTTTGTGATCAGCACGTCACCGGGCTTGAGCGTCGGCGCGGGGTGCTGGACGAGGAAATGCTTCATTCCGGTGGCGAGCGAATTGATGTGGCCCGGGGTGCCGGTCACGGCCTGAGCAAGCATCCGTCCGCTCGGATCGAACACCGCGGCCGACAGGTCTCCCACGTCGCGCACGATCGGAGTAAACGAAGTGCGGATCAGGGCTGCGGCCTGCTCGTTGGCGACCTGGATCAGCCTCGACCACAGGATCTGGAGCGTCACGGGGTCGAGCCTGGTGCGGCGCCCGGCCATCACCCCAGGTCCACGACGAGGATTCCGCGAGCGTCGATCCGGCCGCGGCCGCCCAGACCGATGACGGCTGAGGACTCGCGCTCCTCCACCACGGCCGGGCCCGCGATCACATCTCCCGGCTCCAATCGGTACCGATCCCACACCCGGGCGTCGACGAATGACTTCCTCTCGCTCGACCAGATGCGTCGCCGGCCCTTCAGCGCCGGCGCCTGCGTCGCAGCCGACTTGAGCTGGACCGAAGGCTTCGCTCCCGTGACCCTGAGTCTCCACGTGAGGATCTCGATCGCGACCTCCGGAGGCCTGCGACCGTAGAGGCGGACGTAGTCGGACTCGAAGGCGTCGGTGAGCTGTCGCGCGGGCCGCGCGCCAAGACGGGGGCCGAGCTTGACTGTGATGCCCTCTCCCTGGCCGCGGTACCGGGCGTCGACGGAGATGTCGACCACAGCGGTCTTGCCCAGCTGCTTGTGGCCCTCTCGGACGGCGCTCTCCAGTGTTCGCTTGACGTCGTCCCAAGCGACGGCATCGAGGGCCGCGGGCATCGACCTGGCGTACTCGAAGGACGGCGCTGCGGTAAGCATCCCGAGCGCGGATGCGACGCCCGCCGAGGGCGGATAGGCGATGCGCCTCAACCCCAGGCGGCGCGCGACTCCCCAGGCATGGACAGGGCCTGCGCCGCCAGTGGCCACCAGCGTGAATTGGCGGATGTCGCGCCCACGCTCGATGGAATGGATTCGCGCCGCCGCCGCCATGTTCTCGTCGACCACGTCGTGTATCGCCGCGGCCGCAGCTTCGCGCCCGAGCTTCATCGCGGCTCCGAGCCGCGCAACGGCGGTGTTCGCCGCCTCGACATCGAGTGCGAGTTCGCCGCCCAGGAAGTAGTGCGGATCCAGGTAGCCGAGGACAAGATCGGCGTCGGTCACTGTTGGATCCGTTCCTCCAAATCCGTAGCACGCCGGCCCCGGAGCCGCCGCCGCGCTCTGCGGTCCGACCCTTGGGAGCCCGAACTGGTCGACGTGCGCGATCGATCCGCCCCCGGCGCCGATCTCAATCAGATCGATCACCGGCACCCGCAGAGGCAGGCCGCTCTCCCGCGCAAACCGGTGCACGCGCGCGACCTCGTGCTCGCGAGCCAGCAGCGGGGCGCCCTTCTCGATCAAGCAGGCTTTGGCCGTGGTGCCGCCCATGTCGAAGGCGAGCACGTCGGGCTCCCCGGCCGCCGCCCCGAAGAAGCCCGCGGCCAGCACGCCCGCGGCCGGCCCTGACTCACACAGCCTGACCGGGAAGCGACGTCCGGTCTCGACCGAGGCAAGCCCACCGGTCGACAGCATCAGCCAGATGGGCGCCACCACCCCGAGGCCCCGGACGTCCGTTGCCAGCCGGTCGAGGTAGGTGTCGACCAGGGGCCGGACGTAGGCGTTGGCCACGGTCGTCGAGGTGCGCACGTATTCACCAAGCTCTGGGACGAGCTCGCTCGACGTGGTGATCGGCACATCGGGAAGCTCACGGCGAAGGATCGCCTCGGCCTTTCGTTCGTGGTCGGGAAACCGGTACGCGTGCAGGAACACCAGTGCGATCGACTCAACTTTTTCACGGCGGGCAAGTTTTGCAATCCGCCTGACGTCCTCCGCCGCCAGCGGTGTATCGACGGTGCCATCGGCCAGGACCCGTTCCCGAACCTCCCAGCGGCGACGCCGCGGCACGAGGGGCTCGGGAAGCTCGATCTGCAGGTCATAGAGGTCGTACCGATGCTCGCGTCGCATCGCCAGCGAGTCGCGGAATCCCTGGGTGGTGACGAGCGCGGTCGAGCTTCCCTTCCTTTCGATCAGCGCGTTGGCGACGAGCGTCGTGCCGTGTACGAGCTCGTTCACACCGGCGGGTGCAACCGACGACTTCGCGAGCAGCTCCTCCAGACCCCGGATCACGCCGACCGACGGGTCGTGGGGTGTGGTCAGCGTCTTGGCGATCGCCTTCACCCGGCCGTTCTTGAGCAGAACGAGATCGGTGAACGTGCCGCCGATGTCGACGCCAACCCTCGAACCGACGCTGGCTGAAGTCAGAGGATCCGTCTCACTGCGCCGACCGCCAGAACAATCAGGAACGCGCTCATCTATGCTCGCTCCCGCGCCAGCTACGAAAGACTGAGATGAAACACACGATACATCAGACAAGCGTTGCTCCAGAATCGAGCTCGCATGAGATGTCGATCCTCGAGGCGATCCGGAGCGCCCTGGTCGATGAGATGGAACGCGATGAGCGCGTGATCGTGCTGGGTATGGACGTGGCGAAGCTCGGCGGCGTGTTCCGGGTGACGAAGGGCCTGGAAAAGCGGTTCGGTGGGGAGCGCGTGTTCGACACGCCGTTGGCCGAGGGCGCCATCGTCGGAGCGGCGCTCGGCCTTGCTCTCGCCGGAATGGTGCCGGTCGCCGAGATACAGTTCCTGGGCTTTACGCAGCAGGCCTTCCACCAGATCGGGCCGCAGCTCGCGCGGTATAGATTTCGGTCGCGCGGCCGCTACCACGTTCAGGCCACGATTCGGGCCCCGTACGGCGGGGGCGTGCGGACGCCCGAGTTCCATCCCGACGCGATCGAGTCCATGTTCGCCCACACACCTGGGCTCAAGGTCGTGTGTCCCGCCTTCCCCGACGACGCCAAAGGCCTGCTCGTCTCAGCCATTCGGGATCCGGACCCGGTCCTGTTCCTCGAACCACAGCGCCTCTATCGCGCCGCGCGCGGCCCTGTCCCGGAGGGGGATTTCACCGTTCCCATCGGCACCTCACGCCTGTTGAGAGGCGGCGATCATCTCGTCCTGATCGCGTGGAGCGCAGCGGTTCACCTCTGCCTCGAGGCCTCGGATGTCCTGGCCCAGCAAGGTGCTTCGGTGGGCGTGCTAGACCTGCGCACCCTCTCGCCCCTGGACGTCGCCGGCATGGTCGATGCCGTCCGGCCCAGCGGCAGAGCGGTGGTCGTGCACGAGGCGTGCTTCACCGGCGGGTTTGGGGCTGAGGTCGTCTCGACGCTCCAGGAGGAAGCCTTTCTTTCGCTCGACGCACCGATCCTTCGCGTCGCGTCACCCGACACACCCTATCCGCCAGGTGGGCTCGAGGAGCATTTCCTTCCCACGGTCGATCGGGTCGTCGCGGCAGCGCGCAAGACGCTGGATTTCTGAGCCGTGGAGGTTCTGCAAGTCCTGAACGAGTCGGGCGAGCTCGCCGGCCAGGCGCCGGCAAGCATGGGAGAGGCCGAGATCGTCGAAGCGATGAGGTGGATGCTCCTCTCGCGAGCCATCGATGAGCGCGTGATCGCTCTGCAGCGAATGGGACTCGCCGGCGTCTACGGACCTGTCGCCGGGCAGGAGGCCGCCGTGGTCGGCTCGGCGATGGCGCTCGATCCGGCTCGCGACTGGATGGTGCCCGCCTCGCGCGAGCAGCCGGCGATGGTCCGTCACGGCCAGACGCTCGATCGTGTACTCGCCGGATACATGGGGCGGCTGAACCACGCCCGGATACCGAACGGAGTGCGGCTCCTGCCGCGCCAGTCGGCGATCGGCACGCAGATCCCTCACGCCGTCGGGCTTGCGTGGGGTTTGAAGCTCCGCCGGCAACGAGCTGCCGTGATGGTCTATTTCGGCGAAGGTGCGGCGTCGGAAGGCGACTTCCACGAAGCCTGCAACCTGGCCGGTGTCATGGCGGTGCCCCTCGTGCTGATCCTGATCAACAACCACTGGGCGATCTCGACGCCCGCGTCGCGTCAGAGCGCGGCGGCCAGCCTGGCGAGCAGGGCGGAGGGCTACGGTTTCCCGGGCGTCGCCGTCGACGGCGATGACATCTTCGCGATGTACTCGGCAGCGCGCGAGGCTGTCGACAGGGCGCTCAGGGGGCAGGGTCCGACGCTCATCGAAGCGCGCACGTACCGGATGGGCTTTCACAACACAAGCGACAATCCGCGCGAGTACCGCGCCGCCGCCGAGGAAGAGGAGGCGGGGCGCCGTGACCCGATCGACCGGCTGCGCCGGTTCGCGACCCGGATCGGATTGTGGTCAGACGACATCCATGCGCGAGTCAAGGCCGAGGTCACGGCTGAGGTCGATGCCGCCTACAGGCTCTGCGCGGAGCTGCCGCCGCCCAGCGCGGAGGATGTCTTCGAGCACGTCTATGCCGAGCTGCCTCCTCGCCTGCAGAAGCAGCGCGGCGAAAGCCTCAAGGCCGGTCCCTCCGGCGAGGGCTGACCTCAGCCGCGCTCCACGAAGGCGAGCGTTGCGCCGCACGCCCTGTCCGGCGGCAGAACGATGCGTCCTTCGCCGTCGGGCTCGACGCCAACGGATCGAGCCGTTGCGGCCAGGTCCGAAACGCTGAGCAGAACCTCGAACAGGCCAGGCCCTTCGCGCTCGAGCACCGTCTGCTGCGTCGCCGTGCTCGGCGTGCCGAGCTCGATCGTCGTCCGCCCCAGCTTCAGCGCCATCCAATCGCTCGAATCGGACCGCCTGTCGATGGCCAGGCCGAGGTCCCTGGTGTACAGATCCACCACCCTGCTCGCCTTGGCGTGGAGCACTGTCACTCCTGCGACGCCGAGGGCGCCGTTGTGGTGCGCGCCCGGTGAATCGCGCTGCAGGCGTTCGCTGTCAGGCGTTCCCCACTCGATCAGAAATGGCCATGGCTTGCGCCACGCGGAGCCGCCGGGGATGAGAAGCCGCCATTCGAGGCGCACGCCGTCGGGGCGCACGCGTTCCATCGAGACGGGGATCCCTGCGGGGGCAAGGTCACTCGACCAGGAGCGGGCTATCTCGTCCAGCCCGGCTGCCGCCAGCGCGAACCCGAGCGGTCCTCCATCCGAACGTTCGAGGTAGTCGAGCAGGTCCATGACGTTGCCGCCCGCGGAGCGGGCGAGCCGCTCGTCGTGGACGGCGATCAGCTCCAGGTAGTCCAGACCGAAACGGACAATCGCGTTGTGCGTCCCGCGGCCGGTGTGGCGGCCACCCGGGGACACGGCGAATCCGAGATTGCGATAGGTTTCGATCGCCGCGTCGAGGTCTTTGACAGCGATCACTGCATGGTCGAACCGGGTCACGCGGGGAATTGTCATGGAGCTGCTGTACGCGATGGTAACCCCGCACCTGCTCCCACTACGATTGCCGAGCGCGAGCATCCAGCCGCGAAGGAGGTATGAGGTTGGAAGAACGGCCTGAGCGCAGTCCAGTTCGGAGCGGGCCGAGAACGCCTCCTGTGGTTGGTCCGATCTACCAGACCACCATCTTCTCGCTGGACGATCAGTCGTACTCGGACATCAGAGCCACGGGCGGGTTGCATGAGACGTGGTACTCGAGGTTCCGCAACCCGACAGTCGATGAGGCGGCCGCCGCCATCGCCGATCTCGAACACGGCGCGGCAGGATTGATGACCAGCAGCGGAATGGCCGCGATCGCGACCACGCTGGTCACCCTTTTGAGGTCCGGTGACCGGGTGATTGCCGCGAAGGAGCTCTATGGCGACACCCGAGATCTGCTGGTCCGCGACCTGGCGTCTTTCGGTGTCGAGGTCGACCTGGTCGATGCCACGGACGCCGGCGCATGGCGGGCGGCTGTGGCGCGGAAACCGCCCCAGGTGATCTACGCCGAGACGCTCTCCAACCCTCAGCTGCGGCTGCTCGACATCCCATTCCTCGCGGAATTGGCCCGGGAATCCCGGGCGACACTCGTCGTCGACAACACGTTCGCCACTCCTTACGCGGTGCAGCCGCTGGCGCATGGCGCTCACGTGGTCATCAATTCGGTGACCAAATACCTGAACGGCCACTCGGACGTCACTGCCGGGTGCGTGGTCGCCGACGCGGTGACGATCGAGCGCTGCCAGCAGCGCCTGATCACGTTCGGCGGATGCCTTGATCCGCTGGCCGCCTTTCTCATCCTGCGAGGGCTCAAGACGTTCGAGCTGAGACTGGCCCGGCAGACGGCCAGCGCCGGCAGGGTTGCGGAATTCCTCGAGAAGCGCACCGATGTCGCCCGCGTCTTCTATCCGGGCCTGGCGTCGTATCCACAGGCCGAGCTGGCCAGGAGGATGCTGAAGGGCAACCGCTGCGGCGCGATGGTGACCTTCGTGGTCAAGGGCGGCGACGAGCGCGCGGGACTCGTCATGCGCCGGCTCGAACGTGTGGCTGAAGCGACCAGCCTGGGCGGAGTCGAAAGCCTGGTCAGCTCGCCTCCGACCTCATCGCAGTTCAATCTCTCGCGGAGCGAGCTGGACGAGGTAGGCATCGTGCCTGGCATGCTGCGTCTGTCGGTCGGAGTGGAGGACGGCGATCAGCTGATCGACGATCTGCGCCAGGCGCTGGACGATACGTCGGTTCAGGACTGAGCGAGGTCCTCTTCACGGGGCGGCAGGACGCTCCACGCGTCCAGGCGCGAAAGCGGGCCGCGTATCCAGTGCGCAGCCTCAGTCGTTCCGCCGGCGCACGAGATGTCGGGCGATGACGGTTCGGAGGATGTCATTGGTGCCCTCGCCGATCGCCATCAGCGGTGCGTCGCGATAGAAGCGCTCGATCTCATACTCGGTCGAATAACCGTAGCCGCCGTGGATCCGCATGGCCTCGAGCGCCGCCTTGATGCAGATCTCGGAGGCGTAGAGCTTCGCCATCCCGGTTTCCATGTCGGCACGCTTGCCCGCGTCGAGCGCTGAGGCTGCCCACCAGGTCAGCAAGCGCGCGGCCTGCACCTCCGTCGCCATGTCGGCCAGCTTCAGCTGGATGGCCTGGAATTCTGCGATCGGCCGGCCGAAGGCCTGCCGCTCGCGGGCGTAGTCGAGGGCGCGGTCGAGACAGGTCTGCGCGACGCCGACGGCGCGCCCCGCGATGTTGACCCGGCCGAACTCCAGAGCTGACAGCGCCTGCTGCAGTCCGTCGCCCTCGCGGCCGCCCAGTGCGCTGTCGACTGGAACTCGACAGTCGGCGAAGAAGACCTCCGATGACTCCGGCCCCTTGTAGCCCAGCTTGCCGAGGTCCTTGCCGACTGTGAAGCCGGCCGTCCCCTGGTCGATCAAAAGTACTGTCATGCCTTTGTGCCTCGGCTCGGCGTGCGGATCGGTCTTCACGAGCACAGGCAAGGGGTCGGCGTACCGCGCATTCGTGATCCATGTCTTGGCGCCGTTGACCACGTAGTGATCGCCATCGCGCAGCGCAACAGTGGAGATGCCCTGCAGGTCGCTGCCGGCCCCTGGCTCGGTCAGGGCGATCCCGGTCCGCCGCTTCCCCGTCGCCAGGTCCGGCAGATACTGCCGGCGCTGGGCGTCGGTGCCGTGCCGGGCGATCATCCAGGTGGCCAGAGAGTGGGAGCCGAGAACGCCCGCCACACCCATCCAGGCTTTGGAGATCTCTTCGAAGACGATGGCGTACGAGACGGCGTCGATGCCGATCCCGCCGTAGTCGGCCGGGACCAGCATGCCGAAGAGGCCCATGCCCTTCATCTCTTCGACGATCTCTGTCGGGTAGCGGCCTGACAGCTCCCACTCGCGCGCCACAGGACTGATGCTCCGGCGGGCAAAATCCCGGATCAGGTCTCGGAACGCGACTTGCTGCTCTGAAAGGTCGAAATCCATTCAGCGGGTGGGCCTCACGATCGTCCTTCGAGGCCCAGCTCGCGCAGGACTTCGGTCGTGTGTTGACCGAGTTCCGGCGCAGCCCTCGGCGGACTCGTCGCCAGGGCGCTGAATCGCATCGGGGATCGAGCGGTGATGTAGCGGCCCAGCCCGGGATGGTCGACGTGCGCGAAAAGCGGATTCCGCTCCGAGGCTCGGCCGTCTTCGCTCAGCAGCTGCTTGAAGGTCTGGTAAGGGCCCCACAGAACGCGGTGCGATTCGAACGCTTCGCGAATCGCGGCCAGGTCGCGCTCACGGATCCACTCCGCGAGCAGTTCGCCGATCTCCTCGCGTGCCTCCCACCGGTCGGCCTCGAGCTCGAAGTCGAGACCCTTCTCCCGCTGGAGCTTCGCCAGGCGGCTCGTCAGTCCGGCGGCCGCGGACAGGCTGTGCCACTGCCGCGCCGTGAGGGCCAGCACCATCACATGCCGGCGGTCGCGGGTCGTGAAGTCGCGACCAAACGTGCCGTACACGTAGTTGCCGGAACGCTCGCGCGGCTCGGGGTTGAGCGCGGCTTCTCCGATCAACCCGAGATGTCCCGCCACGGCCAGGCCGACGTCGAGCAGGCTGACCTCGACGAGCTGCCCTTCGCCCGTGAGCCTGCGGTGGCGTTCGGCGGCAAGGATCGCTGAAACAGCGAGAAAGGCGGTCATCACATCCCAGGCCGGAAGCACGTGATTGATCGGTCCGGCTGCATCGGTGGGGCCGGTTATGAAGGGGAAGCCAAGCGCGGCGTTGACGGTGTAGTCGACCTCTGAGCGCCCATTCCCGTCGCCTGAGATGGCGACCATGATCAGGTCGGGCCGGCGGCTGCGGAGCTCTCGATAGGAGCTCCAGTGCGCGATGGGCAGATTGGTGAGCAGAATTCCGGCTCCCGGACCGGCGGCGGTGATCAACCCGCCCGCGGTCGCCTGCCCGTCGGAGGTCCGCGTGTCGATGGTGACCGAACGCTTGCCCTGGTTCAGGCCCTCCCAGTACAGGCTTCGCCCCTCGTGAAGGGGCCACCGGTCGATGTCGATGCCGCCTCCGGGCGGATCGATTCTTATGACGTCCGCGCCAAGCGACGCCAGGGTCGCTCCAGCGAGTGGCGCGGCGATGAACGCGGACATTTCGATCACACGAAGGCCGGAAAGGACCAGGGACTGCTGCGCCTGCACAGTTCGTGTGGAGTCTAGTGATTCCCCTGCGGCGAGCAGGATCGGGCCTTCGACGGTCAGGTCCAGCGATCGGTCCGCCAAGAGAAATCGCGGACCGGGGCGTGCGTGCTGCCCCTAACCGGTCGCTCTTGACCTTGGCTTGGCGGCCACGACGATGCCTGCCCGCCGCCGGTGGTGTTTGCGGGCCGAGCTCCTTTCGGGCGCCTCTGAACCAAGGCCCTGCTGGCGTTCGAAGACCCTGGATTCGAACTCCTCGAGCGTCTTCTCACAGCGGTTGAGCCACTCCTTCGCGTCGTCCCGGTTCGGCGCGCCAAACCAGTCTCGCTTGACGACGCGCTCGTACCAGGCCCCGATCTTCTCGAACTCGGCGCGGATCTCTTCAGCTTCCTCGTAGGTGAAGTTGCGCCGGAAGGTCTCGAACTCGATCTCCTTCATGAAGTTGACCTCGCAGTTCTCGATGATCTCCTGGTAGTGGTTCGAGGTTTGCTCCTGGAACTGCTGGATCAGCTTGGCGCCCTCCGCCTCCTCGAGCGTGCGAAGCCTCAACAGGTGGAACTCACCTCCTGCGCCGCTGATGCGCTCGAGGATGGGCGCCAGCTCCCTGCGCAGGTGGCGATGATCTGGGAACACGCAAACGGATTGCTGCAGGTAGATGGCCCCGATCTTCTTCAGCTGGCGCCAGACCGCGACGCGAGGGGCTGTCGGCTTGGCCGGCATGCGGTAGACGAGAACCATGAACCGATCGACCTGAGCCACCTGCGCGCTAGATCATAAGGCCGGCGTCTTCGCGGTTCGGCTCAGAAGAAAAGGAACGCGCCAAACAGGTCGCTAGAGCTGGCCGGCGAGCGCGAGCTGCCGGCGCAGCACCCATCGGCTGAACAGGTTGACCGCCAGGACGAGGACGATGAGCACGAGCGCGGCGCCCCAGGCCTGCTCCTGGAGCGACTTGTAGGGCAGAAGCGCGTAGCGGAACACGGTCACCGGCAGCGCCTGCATCGCCTCGTTGGGATTCAACACGAGGATGTGGGCGCCGAACGCGGTGAAGAGCAGCGGCGCTGTTTCGCCTCCCGCCCGCGCGATTGCCAGCAGCGCCCCCGTGATCACACCTGGTGCAGCTGCGGGCAGGACCAGCTGCAGCGACACGCGCCACCGTGCGACGCCGAGCGCGAGACCCGACTCGCGGAGCCCGTTCGGAATCAAAGCAACGGCTCCCTCGGTGGTGCGCGCGACGATCGGCAGCATCAGGATCGCGAGCGCGACGGCGCCCGAGTATCCGGAGAAATGGTGGAACGGTACGACCAGAAAGGCATAGACGAACAGGCCGATCGCGATCGAAGGGGTTCCCACCAGCATGTCGCACGCCAGCCGTACCCAGCCCGACCACCGCGCGGTCGTGTACTCAGCGAGGTAAACCCCGCACAGGATGCCGATGGGGATCGCCATCAGCGACGCCAGGCCGACCATGATCGCGGTGCCGGCGATCGCATGCCCCACGCCTGCATTCGAGATGGCGGGGCACTTCGGCTCGCAAGGCGGCAGCTCGGAATTGAAAAAAAACTGCGGGTGGATGACCGAGGGCAATCCCTTCGCGACCGTGAACCACAAGACCAGGGCCAGGGGGATGAGCGCCAGGACGGTGAGGACGTACATCAAGCCCAGCCACGCCCCGCTCGAGTAGCGCCGGCGAACGGTGCGGTTCATGCCGTGAGCCTGCTTTCGCGTGAAGCTGAACGGACCAGGAGAAGCGCGAACAGGTTGACCACCAGGGTGACCAGGATCAGAACGACGCCGAGCTCGATCAATGCCGCGGGGTACAGCGTGCCTGTCGCCTCCGTGAACTCGTTCGCGATCACGCTGGCAAGCGTGTAGGCGGGCTGGAAGATGGAGTGCGGAATCACGTACGCGTTGCCGATCACCATCGTCACCGCGATCGTTTCGCCGAGCGCCCGGCCCAGCGCGAGGATGGTCGCGCCTACGATGCCCGCCCGGGCCGAGGGCAGGATGACCTGCCATGTCGTCTCCCACCACGTCGCCCCCAGTGCGACGGCGTTCTCCTTGAGCCCGCGCGGAACCGCCCGGATGACATCACGTGAGATCGCGGTCAGCGTGGGGAGAATCATCACCGCCAGCACGAGCGCGGCCGTGAAGAGCCCGCGCACGGCTGGATCGCCCACCACCCCACCGGAACCGGCTCGATCCGAGAGCGGGATCTCGATGTGCAGGTACGTCCACGGCGCAAGCACGTACAGGGCCCAGATGCCGTAGACGACGCTGGGAATCGCCGCCAGGAGCTCGATGCCGGTACCCACGAAGCCGCGCACATTCGTGTGCCCCGGCTCGGCGAGGACGACCGCGCCCGCGACCCCGACCGGGAGGGCCAGCAGCAGTGCGATGAACGACGTGGCAACGGTCCCGAATATGGCCGGCAGAGCGCCAAAGCTGTCGGTGACCGGGTTCCAGTCCGTCCCGACGAGGAAACGCAGTCCGAAATGCTCGATCGCCGGGCGCGCCTGCAGGAGGAGCGTAAGGGTGATGAGGACGACCACGGCAGGCACCGCCGTCGCGACGACCGCTATCACGGTGCGGAACCGATCGAACGGTCGGCGTGTCGAGGCGGAAAGAGGTTGCGCCGCAGATGCGGTCGCCAAGCGCGTCAGGCGGCTCCGTGGTTCGCGTTCCGGTCGAGGCGGTAGCCGATGCCTCGCACCGTCACGATCTCGAAAGGCGCGACGTCGGCGAACTTCTCGCGCAGCCAGCGCACGTGGACGTCCACCGTCTTGCGGTCGCCGGAGAACGCGTGCCCCCACACGTTTTCGAGCAGGGTGTCGCGCGTGTGGACCCGGCCCGGGTGCGCGAGGAGATACGAAAGCAGATCGAACTCGCGAGCGGTGAGCTTCACGTCGCGGTCGTTCAGCACGACGCGCCGCGCGGCGCGGTCGATCGTGAAGTCCGCGATAGTGTCACGCTCCGGCACCGTCTTCGGCTCGTTCGCGTCGGGTGCCGACCGGCGCATGACGGCGTTCACGCGCGCCAGCACCTCGCGCACCGAGAACGGCTTGGTGACGTAGTCGTCGGCCCCGAGCTCTAGCCCAACGATCTTGTCGACCTCAGCGTCCTTGGCGGTGATCATGATGATCGGCACCCGGCTGCTCTTGCGTAAGGCGCGGCAGAAGTCGAAGCCGCTCATTCCGGGCAGCATCAGATCCAGCAGGATCAGGTCGGGTCGCGCCGTCCTTGCGGTGCGCAGCCCGGAGGCCCCGTCCGCGGCTTCGTGCACCGAAAACCCGGCGGTGACCAGGTTGTACTTGAGCATCTCGCGGATGCCCTCGTCATCCTCTACGACCAGGACCCGACCGGCGCTGCCGTTGCGGCCCGAGGGCGTCATCCGAGCTCGATCACCTGTCCCGACTCGAGAAAGACGATGTCCTCGGCCACGTTGGTGACGCGGTCCGAGATGCGCTCGAGGTTGTGCGCCACCAGCAGGAGCGTCACCGAGCGCAGCGCGCCGTCGGTGTCGACGCGCCCGTTGCCCATCTCCTTGACCAGGTCCTCGAAGACGCGGTGATACAGGCGATCGACCTCGGTGTCGCGCGCCGCCACCTCTCGCGCTCGGGGTTCGTCCTGGTCGATCAGGGCCTCGAGGATGTCGTGCACCTGTCCGATCGAGAGCTCACCCATCAGGCCGAATTCGGCCCGCAGCGGTATGTCGGGCAGCCCGATGAGGGTGCCGGTCATGCGGGCGATACGCACCGCGTAGTCGCCCATCCGCTCGAGCTCGGTGGCGATCCACTGCAGGCCCATCAGGTACCTGAGGTCGCGTGCCACCGGCTGCTGCGTCGAGATGACCATGAAGACCTGCTCGCGCATCTGTCGAAACAGTTCGTTCAGGTACTGGTCCTGCGCGCGCACCTTCTCAGCCGCCGAACCATCTCGTCTGCGGAGCGCATCGAGGGAGGCCTCGATCTGCGACTCGACGAGCGTTCCCATCCGGACCAGCGACTCGCGGAGGCTCGCGAGCTCTTTCTCAAAAGTCAGTCTCGGCACTAACCGAACCTGCCGGTGATGTAAGCCTCGGTGCGTCGATCCTGGGGCTGGTTGAAGAGATCGGCGGTGGGTGCGAACTCGATGAGCTCGCCGTAGCGGTGGTCTGGGTTCATGAGCATGAAGGCGGTGAAATCCGATACGCGGGCCGCCTGCTGCATGTTGTGGGTGACGATCACGATCGTGAAGTCGCGTGTGAGCGTCGACATCAGGTCCTCGATCTTGGTCGTGGCGACCGGGTCGAGGGCCGAGCACGGTTCGTCCATCAGGATGACCTCCGGGCTGACCGCGATGCAGCGCGCGATCGCCAGGCGCTGCTGCTGACCGCCGGACAGGGAGGTTGCCGGATCGTTGAGCCGATCCTTGACCTCGTCGAGCAGCGCTGCGCGTTCCAGGCTCTCCTCGACGGCGGCGCGGATGCGCGAGGACTTCCAGCCGAGCAGTCTCGGCGCAAATGCGATGTTGTCCCGGATCGACATGGGGAACGGGCTCGGCCGCTGGAACACCATCCCGACCTTCTGGCGCAGCTCGAGCAGCTTGCGCGTGATCACGATATTTTCGCCGTCGAGCGTCACCGCGCCCATGGCGCGCGAGTTCGGTACGAGGTCGTACATGCGATTGAAGACGCGCAGCAGGGTGCTCTTGCCGCAGCCCGACGGCCCGATGATCGCCGTGATCCGCTTCTCTGGGATTTCGAAGCTGACGTCGCTCAGCGCTTTGAACTTGCCGTAGTAGAAGGACAGCTCTTGTACCTTCAACTTCGGCTGCCCGCCGCCCTGCACCGCGCGCAGCTCAGGCGGTCGTGGCTGCGCCGGTTGCGTCCATGGACGAACGTCTGCCATCCGTGGCTTCAGGATAGGCGCGGCCGGGTTAACGTCAGATTATGCGTTCGTTAAGACTTGGCCGGGTAGCGAGATGTAGAAGACCTGTCCGCCGTCTCGCGCGGCTTCGGTCCAGATCCGGCCGCCGAGCACCTGGACGAGGTGCTTGGTGATGGCGAGGCCGAGCCCGAAGCCCCCGGCTTCACGCGGCCGGGCGCGGTCGACTTTGTAGAACCGCTCGAAAACGCGGCTCCAGTGCTCGGGTGAGATGCCGGGGCCGCGGTCGCGGACGCTGATCACCAGATCGCTGCCCGAGATGCCTGCCTCGACGTCGATGGCGGCCCCGGCGGGGGAGAACTTGGCAGCGTTGTCGAGCAGGTTGTCCAGCGCCTGGACGAGCTTGGCGCGATCGGTCTCCACCGTCAATCCCTTGGCGATGCTCGCGTTCACCGGCCGGTCGAGTCCCAGCCGCGCCACGCTGTCGTCGATCAGCTGCGCGAGGTCAAAGGTCGAGGCATCGATCGTCATCATGCCCGCCTCGATCTCACCGAGCTGTCGGAGGTTGTCGATGATCTTGCTGATCAGGTCGGCTTCGCGCACGATCCGCTCGGCGAACCGGCGCCGGTCCCTGGGCTGTGGATCGCCGAGCAGGCTCTCCGCGGTCAGCCGCAGAGACGTGATCGGCGTCTTCAGCTCATGCACGAGGTTGGCCACGAACTCCTGCCGCACGGTGCCGAGCCGGCGCAGCTCGGTCACGTCGATCAGGTACAGGATGGTCTGAAACGGTTCCGGGCCCGCGACCAGAAGCGTCTGGGCGGTGCTGCGGTGATGGACGAGGGTGGCTTCGGCGCGGACTTCGCGGGCGCTGACGATCTCGAACAGGCGCGACTCCAGGGTCACTTCGACCAGGCTCGCCGGCAGCCGCGTGGCGTCGATCGTGAAGAAGTCGCGGGCGGCCTTGTTGGCGCGCAGAACACGACCGTCGACGTCGAGCAGAATCGCCATGATCGGCGCGCTCTCCAGGATTTCAGCGAACGAGTCGTGGCGCGACGGGACCGGTTGCGCGACGTCGTCACCTCGCCTCCGCTCCCAGATCACGGCCGGAGTATATGGGCGAGCTTGGGCCGCCGAGCCTTAAGCCGCCATTAACCCCGGCTTAAACCCTCATCTCATAGCGTGTGTGCCGTGGCGACACCGGGGCCAATCAGGAGGGGACAGATGCTTCGACATTCATACCTGGGTCGGTTCTTGCTCCTGGCTGGAGCGACGGCGATGCTGGCCGCAGCGTGCGGCGGCTCGACGCCGCCCTCCCAGACCAGTGACGTCGGCAGTGGATCGCTGACCGGAGCCGGGGCGACTTTTCCGGGACCTTTCTATCTGAAGGCATTCGCGGACTATTCCGCGAGGTATCCGCAGGTCACAGTCAACTATCAGGCGGTCGGCTCGGGCGCCGGGATCAAGCAGTTCCAGGCCAAGACCGTCGACTTCGGCGCCAGTGACGTGCCGATGGGATCCGCCGACATCGCCACGGCCGGAGGCCCTGGCGCGCTGACACAGGTCCCCACCACGTTGGGCGTCATCTCGATCGCGTTCAACGTCTCGGGAGTGGACAAGCTCAACCTCGACGGCCAGACGCTGGCCAACATCTTCCTCGGCCACATCAAGAACTGGAACGACCCCGCGATCGCCGCGCTCAACAGCGGCACGACCTTGCCCAACAGGGCGATCACCGTAGTCCACCGCGCTGACAGCAGTGGCACGAGCTACCACTTCACCGACTACCTCGCCAAGGTGTCCGACGAGTGGAAGTCGAAGGTGGGTGTCGGCAAGGCGGTCAAGTGGCCGACCGGCGTCGGCGGCCAGCAGAACCAGGGCGTCGCGCAGGCTGTCCAGTCGACCGATGGTTCCATCGGTTACGTGGAGCTCGCCTACGTCGTGCAGGCCGGCATGAAGCAGGCGTTCCTGAAGAACGCCAATGGCAAGTTCGTCCAGGCCAGCGTCGCCGGCGCGACCGCCGCCGCAGCGACCAACACCAGCGTCGGGCCGACCAACTTCTCGATCACGAATTCCGCGTGCGACACCTGCTACCCGATCGCGGGCTTCAGCTGGCTGATCCTCTACACGAACTACAGTGACGCCGGCAAGGGCAAGGCGGTCGTCTATCTCATCAAGTGGCTCGTCACCGACGGCCAGTCCGATGGCTCCGACCTTCAGTACGCGCCGCTGCCATCCGCGGTTCAGCAGCTGGCCCTGACCAACCTCAAGCTGATCAAGGCAGGGGGCACGGCGGTTCTCAGCTAGCGTTTTCCCCCGAAGGCGGCGAGGGGTGAGGGCCCCGCGCCGCCTTTCTCTTGCTTACTCGCCGACCTCGGTCACTCTGCTTTCGGTGCGACCGAGGTCATGGCCGGATCTTGGTCCGCCGCGAGCGACTGCGCCCTGAACTCTCGCGCGGTCTTCAGCGGCAGGTCGCGCAGCGACAGGGTGAACAGGAGACCGAGCACGCCGGCCACGACAGTGACCCAGAACAGGTCGCCGATCGCCAACGCCAGCGCATCGTTGGCCCCCGCGATCACCCTGGGAACCAGAGGTTGAAGCGGACCGGCCAGGAGATGCTCGAGCAGCGCTCGCCCGTTGCCGACGCTCTGCAGCACCCCCGACAGCTTCTCGAGTTGGGGAATGACCGACTGTGGCACGCCCTCCTGCGCCAGGTTCACCGGCAGCCGGCCCGCAAACTGTGACGAGAAGACCGTGCCGGCCACCGCCAGGCCGACTGAGGCGCCAATCTGCCGCAAGAACGTCAGCGTGCTGGTCGCGACGCCAAGGCGATCCATCGGAACGGAGTTCTGGACGACGACCGTGAAGCCCGCCATCGAGGGTCCGATGCCGAGGCCGAGCACGAGCATGAAGCCCCACAGCTCCCAGTCGGGGATGCCCGCGGTCAGGTGCGTGAGCAGGAAACCACCGATGACCATCACCACGGCGCCGCCTGTCATCAGCCACTTGTAGCGGCCGATTCGGCTGATCAAAAGACCGCTGCCGATGCTGCCACCCATCAACCCGACCAGCAGGGGCCAGATGTAGTAACCGGAGGCGGTCGCGCTGATCCCCCGCACGGTCTGATAGAAGCGAGGCATGAAGAGAACGGCTGCGAACATGGCGATGCCGAAGACGAAGACCGCCGCCATGCTCACCGCGAAGTCCCGGCCTTGGAACAGCTCGAGCGGGATGATCGGCTCTTTTGCTCTCAGCTCGACGAAGATAAATGCGACCAGGATCACCGCGCCGAGGACGATCAGGCCCATCACGTTGAGGTCGGTCCAATTGGCGAGCTGCCCGGTGCTGCTGACGTTGCCCTTGTTGCTGAGACCGAGCATGAAAGGAACCACCCCGGCGGTGAACACCACGATGCCCAGGTAGTCGAGGTCACGGGCCGACGCGTGCCTCTGTCGCGTGCCGGGCAGCACCGTCCAGAGCACGATCAACGACGCGATCCCAAACGGGACGTTGACGTAAAAGACCCAGTGCCAGCTGACGTGGTCGGTGATCCAGCCACCGATGAACGGACCGACGATGAAGCTCAGACCGAAGACGGCGCCGAACAGGCCCTGGAAACGGCCGCGCTCGCGTGGGCTGTACAGGTCGCCGATGATGGCGATCACGATCGGAAAGAGAGCTCCGGCGCCAAGTCCCTGAACGCCTCGGAAGACGACCAGCTCGTTCATGTTCTGTGACGCGCCGGAGAGCCACGATCCGAGCAGGAAGACGCAGACGCCGATCATCAGCATGACCTTGCGGCCGAAGACATCCGAGAACTTGCCGTAGATGGGCACTGTCACGGTTGACGTGAGCAGGTAGGCGCTGACGACCCACACGTAGAGGTTGGCGCCGTTGAGGTCGGTGATGATTCGGGGCAATGCCGTGCCGACCACCGTCTGGTCCAGCGAAGCAAGGAACATTGTCAGCAGGATCGCGCCGAGGATCGCCAGCTTGGTGCGGGGTGGAAGCGACATGAGCGACGGACCGAGCGCGCGTTCTCGCGTCATCGCCGGTTCCTGGGGTGCCCGCGGCTCTTCGATTGCTGCCATGTGCCTAGCTTCCTCCTGCGCTTGGAGCGCTCTTGCCGAAGACATCCGCGGCGGCCCGCACGATGATCTCGGTGCAGGCGTCGAGTGAGATGGCGGTGCTGTCCAGCACAAGGTGGTAGTGGCTCGGGTCTTCCCAGGCCCCGGCTCTCGGGTAGAAATGACCGACGTACGCCTTGCGCGCCCGATCGGTCTGCAGCTGGATCCTCTTGACCGTCGGATAATCGAGCCGCAGGCGGGCCATGGCCGCGTGTCGCCGTGCCTCGACGTCGCCGTCGAGCCTGACGTGAAGCACGTTCGAATGTCCCTTGAGGACGAAAACCCCGGCCCTGCCGAGGATCACGGCTCCTCCTTCGCCCGCGACCCGGCGCAGGACGGCCTCGGCCTGTGCGATCTCGGGCAGCACGCCCATCTCCTCGGGCGACTGCGGCACGCCGACGAAAAGTCCGCTGGTCGAGAGAACGCTGTCCAGGGCGCGGCCGACAGCGGAGGTGTGGACCGCTTCGTCGTCCGCCAGGGCCTCCTCCAGCGGCTCATGAATCCGCTCGGCGACCGCCACCGGGATCGCGCGTTCGATGAAGGGCAGGCCGAGCCGCTCGGCGACGGCGGGGGCGACGACGCTGCCCCCCGCTCCGTACGTGGCGGCGATCGTCACGGTGCCCATCAGCGGCCCACCTTCTCGAGCTCCAGAGCGACGGCCTGGGGGGCGGACAGCCGGTAGCCCTTCGCAGGCACGAGCTTGCCCAGCGTTTCGAGCCCGCGCCTGGCCGCGTCGTCGCTGGAGGAGCCGGAGACCCGGGGCACGCTGATGCGCATCTGGCCGGTCCCGTCGACCTGGGCGACGCCATAGCCCTGGCGGCGAAGCACCTCGAGCACGCTCGGATCTCCGGTCGTGCCGGGCTCCGGCTCGAGGGTCACGTGCACCAGGTAGTTCGCGGCAGCGGCCGCGGCAGGCGCCGCGACCTCAGCCGCCGCGGGCGC